>JANRKG010000360.1:2500-25963 GCA_033763635.1 Leptolyngbyaceae cyanobacterium bins.59 | reverse complement strand
TACCGCGCTTAAAAGAATTTTTTGTGGGAGATAGGACAGTTCCAGATTTCCTGCTTTCGACGCATACCGCAGGGTATAAAAATACTCTCAGGAGAAAATTAAGCTAAAAGTATTGATGATTCTAAGTTTCCCCAACCTGAGGGTGGGTTGAGCGAAGCCGAAACCCAGAGTTTTCCTGGGCAAGCAGTGCAGAAATTAGTAAAGGGATTGTAATATCCACTCTTCTGGAGCAGAGCAATGCAAAACAACTGGGTTCGGGCTTTACTCCTGTTAGGCGCAATTTTGATCTTGGGACGCTTTGCCGCCCGCTTTCTGTCCCCTTCGGCTTCTCAAGAACCGCCAACCGGACAAACGGTGCGAACTGTGCAGACCGTTCCCCAAACTGTTCCCCAGACCGTTCCTCAAACGGCTCCTCCAGTCCTTTCTCAACAGGTGACTCAACCCGCTCTGCCACCGACTTCTCCCCAGGTTGTCACCGAAAGGACAACTATTCGTACCACAACCGAAGCTCCCATCGCCCAGAATCCCCAATCCCCTGAAACAGGTTCGACAACGGGGGGAGGAGGTTCCTACGATCGCGCCACCAGCCTGAATCAGGCAGGCAATTATCAGGAGGCGATCGAGGAATTGAGTCTGGTGCTGGCAGAAAACCCCGATTTTGCGGAAGCTTATTACAACCGGGGCTATGCTCAGGGTCAGTTGGGGGATTATCAGGGAGCGATCCAGGATTTCAATCAGGCAATTCAACGAAAACCTGATTATCCAGAGGCTTACTACAGTCGGGGGGTTGCCCGTGCCCGCCTGGGAAATGAGCAGTTGGCTCTAGCGGATTATCGTCAGGCGGCAGCGCTCTATCGTCAACAGGGAAGGGATGCAGACTACCGGGTGGCTCTCAATGCGGTTGATGAGTTACAATCGCTGCCGATTCTCTGGTAGTCGAGTCGCTCACACTTAAAAATTTGATGTAACTCAGGACCCTTGACACGGGCTAGTGAGTTTAAGGGATAGAAAGGCTCAGTTAGTGGGCCCAGGTGTCGGTCCAACCTTGATTAAATTGGCGACCCATTGATTGGGCCATCAGCATTTCTTGCAAGTTTGCTTCTAATTCAACTTGGGCGACAAAGCGATTGTAATCTTGCACGATCGTTTTGCGCTGTTCCAAAGTGAGTTTGTCATACCAGATCCAGAACAATTCCCGTGAGCTGATGCTGTTTGGAATGCCAAGCATGGTGTGTGTTTCCTTCGTGCGTTACGTTCTACTCCAATACTTGAAGCGTATCCAGCAAAGGTGAAGAATCCGGGAAGGATTAAACGGGGGATGCAGGTTAGGCGAATTGCCAAGCTGACAGACAACTGACAGACAAAATTACTTCTAAAATAGGGAACATCCTAACAGATAAAAAATCTCAGGCGCGTCTAGTTGCAGATCTTATTCATCATGCTTCTTCTAAAGACTAGAGAGCATTGTGAAAGGCAGTTGCAATTCGCTTCCTGTCCCTAATCTTTTTTGAGTGTGAATCTCCATGACCACTGCTGCCCCTGTAAAGACTCAATACGAAGCAATTATTGGTCTTGAAACCCACTGCCAGCTTAAGACAGCCACCAAGATTTTCTGCCATTGCTCAACGGAGTTTGGCGGAACCCCCAATACCCAGGTCTGTCCCGTCTGTATGGGAATGCCGGGGGTTTTGCCTGTCCTGAATCAGAAAGTGTTGGAGTACGCTGTGAAGGCGGGGATGGCTCTGAATTGTCAGATTGCGCCCTACAGCAAGTTCGATCGCAAGCAATATTTCTATCCTGACCTGCCGAAAAACTACCAAATTTCTCAGTACGACCTGCCGATCGCAATTGATGGCTGGCTGGAAATTGAACTGGTGGATGAGGAAGGAAAACCGTCACGCAAGCGCATTGGCATTACCCGTCTGCACATGGAAGAGGATGCCGGGAAATTGGTGCATGGCGGAAGCGATCGCCTCTCTGGTTCGACCCACTCCCTGGTGGACTACAACCGGACGGGGGTAGCTCTGGTCGAGATCGTGTCAGAACCCGATTTGCGATCGGGCCAGGAAGCCGCTGAGTACGCCCAGGAGTTGCGCCGGATTCTGCGGTATCTGGGGGTTAGCGATGGCAACATGCAGGAAGGCTCCCTCCGCTGTGATGTGAATATTTCGGTGCGTCCGGTCGGGCAAGAGAAGTTTGGGGTGAAGGTGGAAATCAAAAACATGAACTCCTTCAACGCCATTCAACGGGCGATCGAATACGAGATTGAACGGCAAATTCAGGCGTTGGAGTCGGGGGAACGCATCATTCAAGAAACGCGCCTCTGGGAAGAGGGGGCACAACGGACGATCAGTATGCGGGTGAAAGAGGGTTCTAGCGATTACCGTTATTTCCCGGAACCGGATTTGGTGCCGATCGAGGTGTCTGAGAGGCAATTGGGACAATGGCAAGCGGAGTTGCCAGAGTTGCCAGCAGCCAAACGTCACCGTTATGAGTCGGAAGTAGGTCTGTCGGCCTATGATGCACGGGTGCTGACGGACGACCGCACGGTGGCAGAGTATTTTGAAGAGGCGCTTGCGGCAAAGGCTCCGGCTAAACAGGTCGCGAACTGGGTGATGGGGGATATTGCAGGGTACTTGAACTCTGAAAAGCTCAGTATTCGAGACATTGCCCTGAAACCAGAAGCGTTGGCTGAACTGGTTCGCCTGATTGAAGACAACACGATCAGCAGCAAGATCGCCAAGGATCTCCTGCCCGAACTTTTGACGAAGGGTGGCTCTCCGAAGGAACTGGTGGAAAGTAAGGGCTTGATCCAGATTTCGGATGTGGGGGCACTGGAAGCCGCGATCGATCGCGTGATGGCAGCCAATCCCAAGGAATTGGAACAATATCGTGGCGGCAAGACGAAACTCTTAGGCTTCTTTGTTGGTCAGGTGATGAAGGAAACGGGTGGACGGGCCGATCCCAAATTGACAAATCAACTCCTGGCGAAAAAGCTGAATGCTTAAGCTGTGAGGTCACAGGCGAAACAGGGCTACAACGAAAGACTTATTTTTAAGAATCCGTCCAAGATTGGGCGGATTCTCTTTTTATTTTCGGAAAAGTTGATTCAGTGAAGGGTGCAACCCCCTGCGCCAGGTATGCAATAATGTGCTTTCTGACTACCTCCTGGCTTCTCTCTCCATTCAATTAGCCATTTTGCCGAAAAAAGTTTAAAAAGGGGTTTGACCCCTCATCCTAGATGTGTAATACTATGGTATGTAGATGCACCCTGATGGCGGGGAGAGTCGCTACAGGCTCTCCCTTTTTCTTGTCTGGCTTTCTTGTCTGGCTTTCTTGTCTGGCTTTCTTTCCTAGTTTTCCCTTCAGCCTGATATAATCCCCTGAATTAGTCCGGGAAACGATACGGGACATCATACGGGAATCGTAGTAGAGGGTAGAGGGAAGTATGGCAGACTGGCAGGAAATTCCTGGAGGGATCACCGCTCCTAGAGGATATCGGGCCGCAGGAATTACGGCAGGTTTAAAGCCTTCGGGATTGCCTGATTTAACATTGATTCTGTCGGATGTGGAGGCGATCGCTGCTGGAGTCTTCACAACCAGTCAGGTACGGGCCGCTTGTGTGGATTATTGCCGTCAGCAACTGCAAGCCAAGCCAAGTGCCAGAGCAATTCTCTGCAATTCAGGTCAGGCGAATGCCGCAACAGGTGCCGAAGGGTGGGCGGATGCGCTAGAAAGTGCCCAGGCTCTCGGAAAAGTTTTAGAGATTGCGCCAGATTTAATTTTGTTGGCCTCTACCGGGGTGATCGGGAAGCGAATTCCGATGGATATTCTGGTGAGGGCTTTGCCTGATCTGGTTGCTGCTGCTTCAGAGACGGGGGCAGATGCCGCAGCCAAAGCCATCATGACCACAGACACCGTGCCCAAAACGATCGCTCTGGAAACGATGCTGGGCGATCGTCCGGTTCGGATAGGGGGGATGGCAAAGGGGGCCGGGATGATTCACCCCAATATGGCAACGATGCTGGGCTTCGTGACCTGCGATGCAGCGGTTTCCCCTCCCCTCTGGCAACAGATGTTGAGTCGGGCTGCCGATCGCAGCTTTAACCAAATCACGGTCGATGGGGATACCAGCACGAATGATTCCTTGATTGCCCTGGCGAATGGGCAGTCCCGCACCCCAGCGATCACAGAACCGGGACCGGAAGCAGAAAAACTAGAGGCGATGCTGACGGAGGTTTGCATTCATCTGGCTAAGGCGATCGCACGGGATGGGGAAGGGGCGACCTGCTTGATTGAGGTGGTCGTCTCTGGGGCGGATGATGAGTCCTCGGCCCGTCAGATTGCTCGCACGATCGCCGGATCGTCCCTGGTGAAGTCAGCCGTGTTTGGGCGAGACCCAAATTGGGGCCGGATTGCAGCAGCGGCGGGTCGCAGTGGTGTCTCCTTTGACCAGGAAGATTTGCGAATTCAACTTGGAGAAATCCTGATGATGGAACGGGGCCAACCCCTGGCCTTCGATCGGGTGGCGGCCAATGCCTACCTACAGCAAGCGGCTCAGGGGGCTTACCTGAAGGAAGATACGGTCACGATCGCTGTGAGTGTGGGAGCAGGTCCGGGAGTGGGGCGTGCCTGGGGCTGCGATCTCAGCTACGACTATGTGAAGATTAATGCGGAATATACGACTTAATATCGGTACAATTGATCGGGTGGACCCGTTAAATCTCTTGAGCCTGTGGGTGCCTCTGATGTTACTGGCTCTGATTTGCTTGGCGGCGGTCTACTTCGTCCGGCTCAGTCTGAAATAGGCGCTCCCCAATGCCCCAGTCTCTAGCCCAAAATGCGATTGCTCTTTTAATTGACCTGGCAGAACGGGGAGAGATTGATCCCTGGGATGTAAAAGTCATTGATGTGATCGATCGCTTTTTGAATCAGTTGCGCTCCTCAGAAGGCTCTCATGCAAATCGTGCGGTCTATGAACTGAACCTGTCCGAATCGGGACAGGCATTTTTGTATGCATCCATGCTGGTGTTATTGAAAGCGGATAGTCTCGCCCGTTCTGATTCCCCTGAGTTGGAGTCAGACCCCCATGCAGAGGCAGAACTTTTGGATGGGGACGAGCCTCCATTGCTCCAGATGCCCCTCCACCTCGATCGCCAACTTCGCCGTCGGGCAGTGGCCCAACCTCCCCAACAACGACGGGTAACGCTCCAGGAGTTGATCGACCAACTCAAATTGATGGCGACAGCGATGGAGGATCAAACTCCCCGTACCCGCGTTCGCCGTCCCCGCCCCCAATCGCGCAATCAGGCAGTTCGGGTAATTACCCAACTGGCTCACCAGGAAAACTTGACGGAAATAGCCCTGGAATTGAATCTCTTGCTGCAATCCCAGTGGGAACAAATGGTGAAGGGTGAGGAAGACTGGTTAGATTTTGATGCATTGCTGGAGGTCTGGGCAGCGATCGAAAAGTACAGTGAGTTAACGGCTCGTGGTTCCCATCATGGAGAGCATGGCTTGGATCTGTCACAGAAAAAAACGGGAGAGCGGGTCAGTATTTTCTGGGCCTTATTGTTTCTAGCTTCCCAATCCAAGGTGGAGTTGTCCCAGGAGGAGTTCTACCAGGATCTCAAAGTTCGCACGATCGCAGAACTTCAGGTTTATGCGATCCCGGAGTGATGGGAAGGGATGGAAATTGCTGTAGATTAGAGTCTGGATAGCTGGACAGCCTTCGTTAGGAGTAAATTCTTAGTGCTTGGCTACAAGAGGCGGGTAGAGGTTGCCGAAGTTGGGTTGCACGAGTCATCGTGACAAACTCCTCCCAAATAACTGTAAGTTGATAGTACGTTTTCAAGTTGTGATTTAGGTTGAGAGACAAACACCTATGAAAGCCATGATTCTGGCAGCTGGTAAAGGTACTCGCGTCCGTCCGATTACCTACACAATTCCTAAGCCAATGATCCCTATTCTGCAAAAGCCTGTGATGGAGTTTTTGCTGGAGTTATTGCGGCAGCATGGGTTTGATCAGATCATGGTGAATGTCAGTCACCTGGCAAACGAAATTGAAAGCTATTTTCGAGATGGGCAGCGGTTTGGAGTTCAAATTGCTTACTCCTTTGAGGGGCGGGTGGTTGATGGAGAATTGATTGGGGAAGCGCTGGGATCGGCAGGAGGAATGCGCCGCATCCAGGACTTTTCTCCCTTTTTTGATGATACCTTTGTGGTTCTCTGTGGCGATGCCCTCATTGATCTGGATTTGACCGCAGCCGTGAAGTGGCACCGTGAAAAGGGATCGATCGCAACTATTATTATGCGATCGGTGCCTCTAGAGGAGGTGTCCAGCTACGGGGTTGTGGTAACAGACGAATCGGGCCGCATTCAAGCGTTCCAGGAAAAACCTTCCGTAGAAGAAGCGCTCAGTAACAACATCAATACAGGGATTTACATTTTTGAACCTGAGGTTTTGAACTATGTTCCTTCAGGCCAGGAGTACGACATCGGTAGCCAGTTGTTTCCTAAACTGGTTGAGATGAATGCTCCTTTCTACGGTCTCCCAATGGACTTCGAGTGGGTGGATATTGGGAAGGTTCCAGATTATTGGCAGGCAGTTCGGGGGGTGCTGTTGGGAGAGGTGAAAAATGTTCCCATTCCAGGTCACGAAGTTGCGCCTGGGATCTACACAGGGTTAAATGTTGCGGTTAATTGGGACAAGGTTGATATTCAAGGACCTGTCTATATCGGGGGGATGACCCGCATTGAAGATGGGGCCAAAATTGTTGGGCCGACTTACATTGGGCCGAGTTGCTGCATCTGTGGTGGAGCGACCGTTGAAAATAGCGTGATTTTTGAATATTCGCGTTTGGGTCCAGGGGTTCGCCTGGTGGATAAACTGGTGTTTGGTCGCTATTGTGTTGATAAGACTGGAGCGACGATCGATGTTCAGGCAGCAGCCCTGGATTGGCTGATCACTGATGCTCGTCAGGCTCCCCCTACCCAACCCGCCGCCGAACGGCAAGTCATCGCCGAACTTCTAAGTGCAGACAACAGCATCTTCTAACCCAAAGGGTTAGAAGATGTCGGGGATGAGGGGTGATAGGTGTACTGCTAGCGATTCCCTATCACCCATAACCATGCCCCAATTTGAGAAATCAGCTAAAATAGTACAAGCGTATAGAAAATGTCCGCATCTTGCAGGATATTGATGCGTTAAATAGCCGTATTACTCTAAAGTAGTTGCCTTTATAGTGTAAGAATCGCATCGCGCTTTGATTCGTCCACTATTACTAGGGAGTACCCTGATTCATGAATAACTGCGTATTAATGGGGGAAATTGTTCAAGATCCCCAACTTCGCTATACCGCTGATAGTCAACTTGCCCTTGCTGAGTTTGCTTTTGAGATTCCAGGAATGCGACAGGATGAAGCACCCGCCCGTCTCAAGGTTGTTGGGTGGGGGAATCTCGCTCAAGAAATTCAAGAGAATTACCACGAGGGCGATCGAGTGATTATCGAAGGTCGCCTATCGATGAATACGATCGAACGGCCTGAAGGCTTTAAGGAAAAGCGGGCTGAGGTGACGGTGCAACGTATTCACCGTCTGGGAGCGACTGGGTTGGTGGAAGTTTCATCTGGTGAGATGGCTGTAAATCCCGCTGCTTCCGCTTCTCGGAATCCGGGAAGCGCTTCCACTTCCGCGCCCGCAGCAGTTGGCAGAGGTGTAGCGGAATCCAAGCCCAAAGCAACCAAAAAAGCCCAACCCTACAGCGCTCCTGCTGCTCCCGAAGCGGATCTCGACGAAATTCCCTTCTAGCTAGCGCGATTTTCCCTTCCCTCTCTCTGCCAGGGCATATCCCAGACAGACTCCTGCTAGGCTAGCAACCAGATCGATCCAGTCTAGGCTGCGGTTGGGAGAGAGGGATTGTAACAGTTCTTCAACGATGGTTAGCACCCCAAAAATGAGGGGCCACAGGGGAAGGTGCCATTCTCCTAAATTGAAGTGGCGATGCCTGAGAAATTGGTGCCCAATATAGGAAGCAAGGCAGTACAGAATGATATGACCTGCCTTGTCATAGTAAGGAATGGCTGCAAGTTGGGTGGGTAGGTGGCCCGTGTAAGCGAGGAGTAAAGTTGTCAAAAAAAGTGCTCCATAGAAGATCGCAGCGATCCTCCAGGAGCTTTTACTGGATTCCAGGTGAGCATTTTCCGATCGCGAATCAAATCCCATAAAACCCTTAAATCTCTGCTCTAGGAGCTACAGAGATCAGGGGCAGGGTTTCGCAATGCCTTCGCTATCGCTTAAGGATGGCTTCTCCTCGGCGGAAGAGTTCTCGTGCGTACTCTGTCCAGGTGCCCTGTCCCCAATAACGAAAGCAACTGGTCTGGAGAAGTAAGTTATAAAGGAGTGCTTCCTGGTAATCCGTACGTCGAGTTGTTGCCGGATCTTGTGCCACTTCAGCATCATACTTTTGATGAAAGAGGGCACTGAGTTGGTTCATGGGTTCCAGAACGTTTTCATAGCCTTGCACCCAACTCATATGGTTGGTCCATGAAGCTCCATCCATGTGGAAGTGATGATCGGTTTGGCGTAAGTCGGCAATTGCCGTTTCTACCGCAGAGGGAGAGGTGCGATCGGGAGAGACTCTTTGCCAAATCTTATGCTGACTAATGGGTTGGCAGGTCGGGTAGTTGTCGGGATTGGCCCCTGTGGCTTCGATCAATTCCAGATATTCGGTGCCGTTCAGGGGGACGGTTCCAGTGCGTCCTCCTCCCTGATCTCGCATTTCATAGCAAATTCTCAAGAAGTCACGGGGAAATTCATTCATCATGACTCCCCCATTTTCGCCATCTGCAATTTGGCTAACCAGGGAGGGAACGGAAATCTGACCTAGTTGCTGTCTTCCTTTTCCCTTAGCCTCAAAGTAGGGTTGCATTTGAGCAACAAGTTTGGTGTCTGATCCCTGGGTTTTAATGAGAGCCGTGATACTGATGACTTCTCCTTGAGAGTTCCGAGCCATTAATCGATTGGGTAAATATTTCTGGTCATGATTGAGGCTAGAGCCGTCCAGGTTCTCAACCGTGTGTTCTTGAACGAGCAGCCATCGATAGCCACATTCTTTGAGCGCCTTGATGTATTCGTAAGCTGTATCAGGGTGGTTAGGCAGGTGCATTTCCGGTGGAGAAAAGCCTTTCACACGCTTAAGAGCCTCAAAGCCGAAGAGGGCCGCAAAATGATGTTGCCATGCCAGAATGTGTAATTTCAAGTCGGGGATTGGGGTGGAGGGAACAACTGCGTGGCTCCACATGGTTCCTAGCCATTCTACATAGGGCTGATACTGGGGATCACAGGTGATCCGTTTCAGTTTGCCCAGAATGTCTTCTCGCTGCATTTGCCGCAACCCCCACAGAAGGTTGCCCGAATAGTCCAGCATCATTCGAGGATTACAACCCTCTCCAACCAATTGCGGAATAAATTCTCCCATGCGACCATAGCACCAAGCAAAGGGATCGGCATTATGGTTGTCTCCCTCACCAGGATGTTCATACATGTACTGGAGGTTGGAAATGAGTTCCCCATTACGACCCGCGGGGATCGTTGGTTGGTGCATGTGAAGGGCACAAGCAAACCCCGCCCCAATGTTTTCCAGGCTTAAATTGGTTTGCTGTAAAAACACGAGTTCCTGGTGGTTTACCACTGCTTGAATTTCAGCTTCCCATCCGCAAAGGGTTGGCATCCCCGATCGCATTTCTTCTAACTGGGCAAGCTGAACAGCAGTTATTTGCGCGGACATGGGCGTATCTCCGTGGACGATCGCCTTCATTGTGGCGCGGGAGATTTGCATTCACAGACAAGTGCGCGAATAAATTAATATCTGTCTGGTTCCGTACAAAATCATTCTCCCGATTCGAGAAAAAGGTTTTTAGAGATTTGACAATGAGGTTGTTAAAATTAAGCCGTTACTGACCGTCAACCTCCTCCTGTTTTTGATAAAGGTTGCATCTTTGTACTGTGTATAGAAAATTTTCTGTTTTAAGGAGAATACTGACGAGTCGTTTTTGGATATAACCGATAGACTGTATACTTCTGTAAAGATAAAAACTTGTTTGTCGCTTGGTGAGGAAAGGGAATGTACATCGTACAGATCGCCTCGGAGTGTGCTCCTGTCATTAAGGCTGGGGGTTTGGGCGATGTGGTTTATGGCCTCAGCCGTGAGCTAGGCATTCGGGGCCATTGCACTGAAATTATTCTGCCCAAGTATGACTGCATGCGGTATGACCATATTTGGGGCTTACACGATGCGTATTTGAACCTCTGGGTGCCCTGGTATGGAGGAGCCATCCACTGTTCGGTGTACTGTGGTTGGGTGCATGGATGTCTCTGTTTCTTCATCGAACCTCACTCCGAAGACAATTTCTTCAACCGGGGATGCTTCTATGGTTGTGGTGATGACACGATACGCTTTGCCTTTTTCTGCAAAGCAGCAATGGAATTTCTGCTAAAGAGCAATAAACGTCCCGATATTATCCATTGCCATGACTGGCAAACAGGCTTGATTCCCGTTCTACAATTTGAAATTTATAAGTATCACGGGATGGAGAACCAACGGGTTTGCTATACCATCCACAACTTTAAACATCAAGGCTTTGCGGGTTCAGAAGTTTTATATGCAACGGGTCTGAATCGCCCGGAATATTACTTTGATTACGAGCGTTTGCGGGATAACTTCAATCCTTTTGCCCTAAACCTCATGAAGGGTGGAATTGTTTACTCGAATACCGTAACGACTGTATCCCCCAATCATGCTTGGGAAGCCCATCACACAGAGATTGGGTACGGGCTAGGGCACACCCTTCACCTGCACCAACATAAGTTTTCTGGAATTTTAAACGGAATTGATTACGATTTTTGGAATCCAGAAGTCGATCGCTACATTCCCTATCACTATTCAGCGGATGATTTAACGGGTAAGCTTCAGAATAAAAAAGCTCTGAGGGAAAAACTTCTATTAAAGGACGATCCTAAGAAGCCGATTATTTGCTACATCGGTCGATTAGATCACCAGAAGGGAGTACACCTGGTTCACCATGCGATTTATTACGCCCTGAGTCGGGATGCCCAATTCGTTCTGCTAGGCTCTGCAACGGAAGCCTGGATTAATGCCCATTTCTGGCATGAGAAGCAATTCTTAAATGACAATCCAGATTGCCATCTAGAGATTGGATTTAATGAGGAATTGGCCCATCTGATCTATGCGGGATCGGACATGATTGTTGTGCCCAGCAACTTTGAACCTTGTGGGTTAACCCAAATGATTGGGTTGAAGTATGGCACGGTTCCCATCGTTCGAGGCGTTGGGGGACTGGTCAATACCGTGTTCGATCGGGATTATGATCCCGAAGTGCCTCCCGAAGAGCGCAACGGTTACGTGTTCTATCAGAGTGATAACTACGCTCTAGAGTCCGCTCTGGACCGTGCGATCGGACTATGGTACAACTACCCAGAGGATTTCCGTAAATTGTTGCTTCAAGGAATGGAGTACGACTACTCGTGGAACGATCCAGGGGAAGCTTACGTGAATCTTTATGAATTCATTCGCCACAAGTACTAGCAATTTTTAACGCAGGATTGCGACAGGCATTGTTTAGCTGGGGCGAAAGACACTCCACCCCCGTTACCTGGGATGCTTCTGGCGTATCACAGGTTAATTGCTACAGGTTAATTGCTACAGGGGATCAACGTGCGGGTAGCGCCCTGGGTAGTCGGTTCTAAGATCCATCCGACGCGGCTTAAATTCATGTCATCGTAGTTAACCTGTAACCAGCGGCGGCTATCCGTCGTTAGAACGACCTGAGGTGGGTTCGCTGCATAGACCTTGACTCCAGCAAAAAGGGTTGCAATGGTTTGAGTTCCTCCTGGCCGATCGCGGACCTCTAATCGGGAGGTCACAACCTGATAACAACGACGACCATTGGCCAGCGGGGGTGTTGGGGTGATGGGTGGTTGGGTAGTGGGTGGTTGAGTGGTGCAGGGAACCAGGGTACTGGGGGCAATCCACCCCACCAGATCCCCACGCCGCATCTGAACCATTTCTGCACTGACAACACCTGTTAGCATCACGGTTGTATTGGGAGGTAATTGGCTCACAATTCGTTGCCGTGCTACATCCGAGTAAATAGGTAAGGCAATTAAGCCACTGATGCGACAGGCATTAATCAGGGCTGAATTTTCTGATAGAGCGATTTGGGCTTGTGCGGGAGCAATCTGCATACCTCCCATAACAAACGTTAGGAACATTGATAGGACAGTTGGCGGTAGAACAGTTGGCAGAACAGGAGCTTGGGTTGCCAGGGAGGATTGAGTCATAGGATTTTCTCTGGTAATCACTTGCAGAATGAGAGGAAATGGAGTTTTGGCCCAATAGCTGAGAATGCAACAGTTACTACTCAAAGAACGTACCCAAAAAAAATACTGATCTTACTACTCAATTCAGATCAAATGTTCTATAAATAGAATGGTACAGATATATCATGTCATGTAGAAAATATTCTGGTTTTCTGGATATGCATCCGGACGCAATTTTGCTAAATTTTGCTCCCTGGATTTTTAGATTCATTTTGATATCTGTTATTCACTTGTATTTTATTCACCTGCATTTTTTCTCTGTCTTTTTCTGATCAACTGATTCTTTGCAGATAAGGGGTTATGAGCTGGAAGCTACTGCAACTCTTTCAAAATAGCGGTTCTTATTGGACATTTATCCTCCTGGGCATCAACAACGTATTGGCTTCCCCTGCTCAGGCTACTGAAAGTCCTTTCTTGAACTTTGAACCTCCTCAGAATTTTGCATCTTTCCCCTCTCGACTGGATGGTTCGACAAGTTTCCCAGTCTCAGCAGGGGAAAAGGTCAATACCTCTTCCCCTATTTCCGTCTCCCTGCTGCCCCTCGCCCTCAATTCTGATAAAGCGCAGGTTGAAGTTCCTGTTTCTGACGGAGGTTCTGCTTCCTCCCAAGCAGTGCGATCGTTCCGACTTCAGCGGATGAGCATTCACATGCGCGATCGTCCGCTCAAAAGCTTGTTTGAGGGAGAAACTTTTTCTTTGGTTGCGAAGGCAGTAGGGGCGGCTGAAGGAACCCGAACCCCTGAAGGGCAGCGTACCTGGGCCTATCAGGGTCATCGCGATCCCGGAAATGGGGTTTGGAATTTAGGTACTTTTTCTTATCAACATGGGGCAATTTCACCGGAGGCAGCCGATCGTAAGCAATTGCAGCGGTTAGAGCGGCAAGCGCAACTTTTACGCCAACAGGCGGTTGCTCAAGGTTTGGAATTGACCCTGCTGGAAGAACTGAACGGGATCGATCTGGCAAATCAGTCTCCCAGAGCAGCCCTCGATCGAGGATATATCAAACGGCTGAAGGAGGCGAGGGAGCGGGGATTGACGGGGGCAGACGCAGTTATTTGGGCGAGAACCCATGCCTATCGAGACCCTAAGACAGGGCGATGGAATGCTCCTGGATTAGGCAATACAGCCGCATCAATCCGTCGGGATCAAAGCCGTCGTTTTGTAGCGGTGAAGCAAGCCATTGCGAATCATCCTGTAGAAAATCCGCCCAAATCTCCCCGTCAAGCGATCGTTCTATCGAATCAAGTGCAACTGTTCGAGCATCCTGAAGTCATCGCAACCGCTAGTTCCCAATCTTCAACATTGATACCAGAAGCAATGGCAGAAAAAATTGTATCTGTAGATCTCTCTATCGAGTAGAAGAATCTGCCTGATTAGAACTCACGATGCAGGATGGGTTTTTCATCAACCCGTTGTTCCTGATCAACGAATTCCTGCACTCTGGCCCGATACTCCCGCAGGATTTCATCCACCCAGCCGCGATCGTCGCTATCGGCGAAGATGTGAACCAGGGGTTCCCCAGCGTCCGGCAAGACTAATACCCAACTGTCGGAACGGTAGTTGAAGATCTTGACTCCATCAATGAGTTCTAGATTACTCGCAGGATGGGATTCTACGAGGTGCCTCATTAACGCCCCCTTGATTGTCCAGGGACAACGAATGGTGTAGGTTTTGTGGCAGATGCGGGGGAGTTCCGATCGCAATTGGCCCAGTGTTCTTTCCTGTAGCGTCAGCATCTCAATGAGCTTGGCAATACAGAACATGGCATCAAATCCAGGATGGAGTTGGGGGAAAATAAATCCCATTTCTCCACTGCCCCCTAGAATCACGTTGGGGTTGGTGTGACAGGCTTCCATGAGGGCTGTAGGATTCGCTTTAGTGCGGATCACGCGACCATCATGGCGGCGGGCAATTTGTTCCACAGCACTAGAGGTTTGAACGGGGACGACGATCGCTCCCCTGGGATGAAACGTCAACATCATTTCTGTCATGAGGGCCGTTAACATTTCACCCCGAATTGGGATTCCAGCCTCATCAACCAGAATCATTTGTTCCCCATTGGCAGAAACCTGAACCCCAAAGGTTGCCTGAAGCGCTTCAACGACGTGGCCCAATTGGTTTAACAAGACTTCCCGATCGCCATTGGAAGGGGCAGTCAGGCTCAGGCTTGCATTCAAAACCACCGCGTCACAGCCAAACTTAGCAAGCAGTTGGGGTAACACGGCACCTGAAACCGCGTATACATAGTCAATGACTACTTTGGAACTGGTGTGGCGGATGCTCCTGATATTGAGGCGTTTCTCAAAGGCTGTGCTGTAAGTGTCAAGTACCTGACTGGGATAGACAACGTTCCCAATTTCATGGATTTGGGCACGGCGGAAGTCTTCCTTGAAAAAGGCTCCTTCTATTTTCTTTTCCTGGCCTTTAGAAATGTTGATGCCTTTGTGGTCTAAAAATTCAATTAGAATATTGTCCGATCGATTGGGGTCCACGCGTACATGAATTCCTCCAGCTACTGCCAGGGTTGGGATCACGGCCCGTGAGACTGGAATGGCAACGGCTTCCAAATTTTGGACGTTGACCCCCACAGACATTAACCCTGCAATGAGAGAGCGCGTCACCATCCGAGATATACTCCGTTGATCTCGTGAGACAGTCACTTGTGCGCCCGGTTTTAACGTAGAGCCGTAAGCAGCTCCCAATTTCACTGCAAATTCAGGTGTAATGTCCACATTCGCTAACCCTGACACTCCCCGTTGCCCAAACAGGTTGCGATAGGCTGCATTTCCCCAGATCAAGTTGATATTGAGGGTGGCTCCAGGTTCAACTCGCTTGCTAGGCCAGACCCTCACCCCAGGACTCACCTGGGCTTCTTCTCCCACAGTTGATAGAGAACCGACCACTGCTCCTTCAAGGACGTGTGCCCGCCGATCAACCCGCGTTCCTCTGGTGATGACGCATGCTCGCAGATGGGCTTCTTCACCGACGATCGCCCCATTCCAGATGATTGGTCGCTTCAAATCTGCATCAGCGGCAATGGTTACATTGTCCCCAATGACTGTTCCCGCACTAATTTGAACGCGAGGCCCAATCCGACAGTTATGCCCAATGATGATGGGAGGCTCTAGGCGGGCCGAGGGATCAATGTAAGTGTTCTGCCCAATCCAAATGCGGCGAGAAGGTGAGTCGGGGTCCAGTAACACGGAGGTAGAGGCGAGATGCCCATCTCCATGATTGACGCTTTCCAAACTACGGTACATTGCTCCCCAGTTTCTGCTGTCGCTCACCCGACCTGCCATTTCAGGATAGTCGAAGTCAAGCTTGACTCGGCGCAGCAAAGCATCATATTGGGCTTCTCGATAGATATCTAGATGTCCAACATCGCACCAATACCCTTCTGCAATGTACCCGTACATGGGTTCGCCTTTCGCAAGCATCAGGGGAAACAGGTCTTTCGAGAAATCTGACTCTTCATCCAAAGGAAGATAGTCTAGAACTTCAGGTTCTAAAATGTAAATCCCTGTGTTAATAGTGTCCGAAAAAATTTCACTCGTGGAAGGCTTTTCCAGGAAGCGATTGATGCAGTAATTCTCGTCTGTGATCACAACCCCAAATTCAAGGGGGTTTGAGACTCGTGTCAGAATTAAAGTCGCTTTCGATCCCTTCTGTTTATGAAAGGCGATCGCTGCACTCAGGTCAAAATCGGTAATGCAATCCCCACTGATAACCAAAAAAGTTTGATCCAGTAGTTCGGCAATGTTTTTGACACATCCTGCTGTTCCCAGAGGTTGGTCTTCTTCAACAGCATAAGTAATCTGGACTCCAAAATCGCTTCCGTCCTGAAAGTAGTCGCGCATTACATCGGGAAGGTAATGCAGGGTTGCGATGACCTCCCGAATATGATGCCGCTTCAGCAAATTGATAATGTGTTCTGCGATTGGACGGTTCAAAATTGGAACCATCGGTTTTGGGAGGTCGCAAGTCAGGGGTCTGAGCCGCGTTCCCGATCCTCCGGCCATCAGCACAGCTCGCATCATGTACCTCCTTGCTTTATTCGTTGTTAGTTATAAAAGGTATTTTTTGCCTCAATCCTGAGGAAACAATTCTTGCTATTACCCTTTAGTTTCCTATGACATTTAAACTTACGCTATCCTTCGGGAGACACGCTTCATCAAGTGTTACTTTTTAGGTTTTCCTTTGAATCTTTTCTACCTTTCTTAGTAATTTGCTGCAATTAATATGGGAATGTGAAGAAAAACAAAGTTTTATATCCTGAGTTGTTTAAGTCTCGAAAAAGTCAACTCGAACGGGAAGTAAATGCTGATGGGTAGAATCTGCTTCTTTAACCCTCCGATGACAAGAATTCAATGAAGCTAAAATTCATTGAAAGGGTCTATGATTCATGCACAAACCCTATGGATTCTTGTTTTTTCCGCTGGATGCTCAGGCCGGAGATGGTTACACTAGAGACTAAAGAGATTAAACAGATTTTGGACCGAAGTTGAGTGTTCTGGCCGCTTGAGTTGTCCAGCTTGCTGTTGTTGTATGGAGGTTAGTAATGTTCGGTTGGCTTGCTTTGATTGCGTATGTTGGTGGAACGGTACTTTTCTGGAATGGCTTCCGCAAAACATTTCTGACCCAAACTCTGTCAAATCGCCTGCTGTTTTCCGTATCCTGGCCTGTTTGGTTAGTCAGTAAGGCGGGACGGCAACATCTGGGCCGAGCTTTGAAGGGTAGCTAGAGCGGAATGGCAAAACACAAGGAGTCATCGTCGCAATCAGATTCCCATGCCTCTCACCTGACGTTCCTCAGTCAAGGGTCTGACCCCTGGCGCGATCGTCTCCTCTCAGTGGTTAGCCGTTTCAATCAGGAGTACCGGAGGGAGGCTTTTGAGCTTCCAGAAGCCGTTGAGGCAATGCCGATTTTTCAGGAGTGGGCAAAGGGATCGTTACAAGCCAGGGTTGCTTCTCCATTTTGGCAACTTGTCCAGCCCCGCAAGCAACAGAGATGTCTGGACATTGGGTGCGGAGTGAGTTTCTTAGTCTATCCCTGGCGTGAATGGGATGCTTTTTTCTACGGTCAGGAGGTTAGTATCCTGGCACGGGATATGTTGGTTTCGCGGGGGCCACAACTAAACTCCAAACTCTTTAAAGGTGTTCAGGTGGGTCCGGCCCATTTGTTAAATTATCAGGCGGCCCAGTTTGATTTAGCCATTGCAACGGGATTTAGTTGTTATTATCCCAGGGATTACTGGTCTCAAGTGCTGGCTGCGGTTAAACCCATTCTCAAGCCTGAGGGTTTCTTTGTTTTTGATGTTCTAAATCCGGACCTTCCCTTGTCAGAAAATTGGGCCATTTTGGAAATGTACTTGGGTGCAGAGGTGTTTTTGGATAGCCTCTCGGATTGGGAACAGACGATCTCAACTTCAGGTGCAAAAATCCTGGCCCACCAGGATGGGGATTTGTTCCGGCTCTATAAAGTGAAGTTTTGAATGGGCTGCATTTGGCTGATTGGGGGAACTCAGGAAAGTGCCCAATTGGCGATCGCCGTGATTCAAGCGCAAATTGCTTGTACGGTGACGGTCACAACTCCTGCTGCTCAATCCCTATATCCCCAGGGATCGAAGTTAAATGTTGCAGTGGGTCCATTACAGGCAGATCAAATTCCCTGTTTTTTAGAGCAGCATCAAATTACGGGAATTTTGGATGCTTCCCATCCTTTTGCGACTGCAATTTCTCAACAAGCCATTGAGATCGCTGCCCAACAAAATATTCCTTATCTTCGCTACGAACGGGTGCCTCTGAAAATTTTGGGGGAAGGTGGAGGCGACGTAGACAGTTTTGAAACGTTACTCAACGGTTCAGCCCTTCAGGATGAACGGGTTTTGTTGACGATTGGGTATCGTCTGCTGCCCCTGTTCCAACCCTGGCAAGGACAGACAACGTTATTTGCCCGAATTCTTCCTTCTCCCGTTGCTTTGCAAACCGCTCTGGAGTCTGGGTTTACCCCCGATCGCATCATCGCCCTCCGCCCTCCAATCTCACTGGCTTTGGAGTTGGCGCTCTGGCAGCAGTGGCAAATTTCTGCGGTGGTGACGAAGGCTTCCGGTATTCCTGGAGGGGAAGAGATTAAGCGACAGGCGGCGACCCAACTGGGGATCAAGTTGATTACGATCGCTCGTCCCGCAATTTCCTATCCTCAACAAACCAGTTCTTTAGAAGCAGCCGTGCAGTTTTGCCGCCAGGTATGTGGTTAAAATACCTGGTTCCATTCCCAAACTTGATATTCAGTCCAGATGCCGTTTTGCCAATAGGGATCACCTTCTACCAGTCGGCGCACGGTCGCTTCGTCTTCCACTTCGTAGACCGCAAAGACTTTCGTGAGATCGGTCGTTGGGCCGATCGTCACCAGTTGACCCGATGCTTTTTGGGCCGTCAATCCATCTAAATGGGCCTGCCGAAAAGGAGTTCGTTTTTCCAGTACTCCTTCGCAGTAACTTCCCCACATCACGTACTTTGGCATTGCTTTATCCTGCTAAAACTAAAATTTGAGCATGGAAGGCAAATTAAGGCAGAACGACATTTTGTTCGATTATTCTCAACTCCCCATCTTGCATGTTTCGAGGTTTTGCCTTTCAATTCCTCCCTTCTGCCCTCTGCCCTCTTCCTTAATCTACCTTCTCAACTTCTTAGATCAACCCGAAACTTCTCAGCAAGCGCTTCTCGCACTTTCTGATGGATGGGTTCTACTTCAGCATCAGTTAGGGTCCGATCGCTGGTCCGATAGGTCAGGCGGAAGGCGAGGCTCCGTTGGCCCGCAGGAACATTTTCTCCTCGGTATTCATCGAACAACTCCACAGATTCCAGTAGAGGCTTGCCCGCTTTCACAATGACTCGGTTAATATCTGCAACCGAAACTTCTTTGGGAGCGTAAAAGGCAATGTCGCGATCGGACGCTGGGAAGGTTGAGTAGGGATGAAATCGAGGGGTGAGGGTTTCTTCCTGATCCAGGGAATTCAGCATGGCATCCAGGTCTAGCTCAAAGGTATAGACCTCATTGGGGAGACCCCGTTCTTGACAGAGTTGGGGATGGAGTTGTCCGAAGGTTCCCAACCGATTGCCTTGCACCCAGAGGGATGCTGTCCGACCGGGATGGAGCAAGGAGTCACGGCGATCGGGCTGATATTCAACCTGCAACCCCAATCGTTGAAACACGCTCTCTAAACGCCCTTTCGCTTCGAACCATGAGAGGGGGGTTTCTCGCCCACTACGTCCCCAACGGCTGACCGTCGGATCGCCTCCCATGATCCCAGCGACTGAATCTGCTTCATTCAGTCCTTCTTCCTCACTCCAGAACACGCGACCAATCTCAAAGCCGTTGAGGGGGCCATTGCCCTGTTCCAGATTGTACTGAAATGCGTCAATCAAGGCGGGAATGAGCCGAGTTCGGAGGGCAGAGTACTCGACGAAGAGGGGGTTCGTCAGAGCAATTTGACGATCGCCTTCCGTTTTGACCAAAGAATAATGTAGGACTTCAGTGAGTCCCACCGCTCGAAGTGTCTGTCTGAGCTTGCGAATCAATTCCTGATCGATCGACAGATATCCTGGTTCTGTTTTACTCGGTAAGGTATCCGTGAATCGGTTATAGCCATAGAGCCGAGCAACTTCTTCAATTAAGTCAATTTCTCGCTCCAAATCCCGATAACGATAGGGAGGCACGGTCACACTCCAGGTTTGTCCTGCTTCAACTGGCTCAAGGGTGCATCCCAGGACAGTCAATACTCTTTCGACATCTGAAGCCTGAAGTTCTCCCAGTTCCGTCTCCAATTCAACTGGCCCCAAAATTTGATTGATTCGCTCTAATCGCAAATTGATGGAACGATCCCAGGAGGGGAGTTGAGGGGTGGAGGTGGCTTGGCTAACAATTGTGCCTCCTGCCAATTCGGTAATCAGTTGAAGTGCCCGTTGGCAAGCAATTGTTAATTCGGCCTGATTTACCCCCCGTTCGTATCGGGCAGATGCTTCTGTTCGTAACCCTTGGGCACGGGCCGATCGACGAATGCTAACGGGATCAAAGAGGGCCGCTTCCAGCATTAAGTTCTGGGTCGTTGGGTGAACTTCGGTCTCTTCGCCACCCATCACCCCTGCCAGGGCAACAGGACAATGATTGGCTGTAATGAGTAGGTTTTGCTCTTGTAATTCACGAGTTTGCCCGTCCAGAGTTTTGAGCGTTTCTCCTGGATTCGCAAACCGAACTCCCACTGCGAGGGAACCTTCTCCTGTAAAAGTCAGGAGGCGATCGTAGTCAAAAGCATGCAGCGGTTGTCCCCACTCCAATAAAACATAATTTGTTACATCGACAACATTACTAATCGGACGCACGCCAGCGGCCTGTAAGCGTTTTTGCAACCACTCAGGAGAGGGGGCAATCTGAATCCCGCGAATGACTGTGCCAATATACATAGGGCAGGCTTCCGTTTCGGAGATTCTGAGCGTCAGTTCGCTTGGATTTTCTGAAAAGGATGGGGTGGTAACTTCAGGCAATTTCAGGGACTTATTCGTGAGCGCTGCCACTTCTCGTGCAATGCCCACCATACTTAAGGCATCAGCTCGGTTCGCTGTAGAAGTTACGTCTAGAATGACATCATCTAGCCCCAGTAAGGGACGAACATCCATGCCAGGATTTAAGTTGGTCTGTTCAAAGATATGGATTCCAGAGGATTCCTTGGCTAACCCTAACTCAGCCAGGGAACAAATCATTCCTGAAGAGGCAACACCCCGTAGCTTGGCAGGTTTGATTTTAAGGTCAATCTTTGGAAGATAGGTTCCCAGCGTGGCTACGGGCACAAAGGCATCTGCTCGAACATTGGTAGCCCCGCATACGATCTCAGAAGGAGACTCTGCACCAATATCCACTTGGCAAACCCGCAACTTATCCGCATTTGGATGGAGTTCGCAGTTTAAAACTCGACCTACGACAACTCCGTCGGCCCACTGGCGACGGTCTTCGATCTCTTCCACCTCGAACCCGGCAACCGTCAGAATTTCTGCTAATTCTTCCGGCCCGATCGTGATCTCCACCAGTTCTTGTAGCCAATCTAACGAGACGCGCATCAATCTGCTCTTGACCCAAAGTCACCTATATCGCCTGAACAATTGTACAGCGCTTTCTGAATTGGTTCCCTCAAGCTTAGAAGCTCTAGCACATTAATCATCTAACCAGTATGCTTTATATAAGATGCCAGTAATATATTGTCGTTCCTGAAAATTCGTTCCTATCCGTTGTATCTATTTTCTTACATCGAGCAATCTCAAGTTCAAAACTTTAAAGATTTAAAGATGCTCCCTATGTTCTTCTAGCTCAACAGTTATTTGGGCATACTAAAGACAACCTGTATAAATGCAGTTGACTTAATATTGGTTTTCTTGAGACTGTTTTCCTGGAGACTGTATTGGGGTGTCGCTTCTTCCTCTTAATCTTTGTCAGTTCATTTGTGGAGCGTTCCCGTCATTCTCTCGATTTCCCGTAGTCCCTTTCGGTTATTACGCTGTTGACTTGCGAATTGGCTTGGATGCCAGTTACCGCTTGACAGTTGCTTAAAACTGTTTGCTTAAAACTGTTAACAAGGAGAATGAGCTTGACTTGGGAATGAAGCAAAGATAGGAGAGCAAAGATAGGAGAGCAAAGAGGAGCGGAATGGTGATTCGATAAACTTACCTCAGTAATTTTACGTACTTGTAGTGAGTTTATAAAGGGTTGCTTTAAAAACTCTTTAAAGGACAGCCCTGTTGCCGACACCACAATCCATTGTTTCCCACTGGATAATATAAGGTTAGGCACGAAGTTTTAAGTATTCAGACGCGGAAAGCGAAGTGAGTGATGCTGAATGAGCTACTGCTTAAATCCAGCCTGTCCAAATCCTGAAAACCTAGCAAATGTTGAATTTTGTCAGGCTTGTGGCTCTAAGCTCCTGCTTCGTGATCGCTATCGGATTGATCAGGCTCTTGGACAAGGGGGGTTTGGTGCAACTTTTCTGGCGGTTGACGAATCCCTGCCTGGAAATCCAAGCTGCGTGATTAAACAACTGCGGCCCACTTCAACGGCTTCCCACGTCATGCAGATGGCCCGCGAACTCTTTAAGCGAGAGGCGAAAACCCTTGGAAAAGTCGGGAATCACCCTCAAGTTCCGCGTCTGTTAGATTACTTTGAAGCGAATCAAGAGTTCTACCTGGTTCAGGAATACATCAGTGGCCTGACCCTTCAACAAGAGGTAAAAAGCTCTGGTCCTTTTAGTGAGGCTGGAGTGAAGCAGTTTTTAAGTGAAATTTTGCCTGTTCTGCAATACATCCACAGTCAGCAGGTAATTCACCGAGATATTAAGCCCGCTAACATTATTCGCCGCACTCAAGATGCCAAGCTAGTGCTGATTGATTTTGGGGCGGTGAAGGATCAGGTGAGCCAGAACGCAACCAGTGCTTCTGAACAAACTGCTTTGACAGCCTACGCTGTTGGAACTCCTGGTTACGCGCCTCCAGAGCAGATGGCGATGCGTCCTGTTTATGCCAGCGATATTTATGCGCTGGGTGTTACCTGTCTTTACTTGTTGACGGCTAAAGCTCCCAAGGACATGGACTATGATCCAACGACAGGTGAGTTACTTTGGCAGAAGCACGTTCACGCTAGTGATCACTTTATTGAGGTTTTGAAGAAGTGTCTTGAAGTGTCGGTGCGCCATCGCTACCAGTCTTCGGCTGAATTGTTAAGAGCGCTGGATTTGGAACCCTATTTAGATAGTCTTGCCAAAGGAATGGTTTCTCAACCGCAACGAGGCCCAAATTATCAGCGAGGCAACCTGCCCGATAGTGGAGGTGGGCAGTTGCCGTCTTCGATGGCCCAGGTCGCAATGAGAATTCGTGCTCGTCAGAATCGGGAAGGAAGTGGGCTAACTTCAGATTTTGCGACCAGCAGAACATCAGGCCGTTCTTCCCAAACTGGAGGTCGCGGGAAAGATTCAGGGGGGAGCGTAGATAAACCTAAGGTGCCTCCGAAATTAGACGCGAATGG
>JANRKG010000359.1:0-9806 GCA_033763635.1 Leptolyngbyaceae cyanobacterium bins.59 | reverse complement strand
ACAAAACCAGATTATCCCCTTTGGGTCATCTTACTGCTGGTGATCATGGGAACGATGAGTGGTTATGCGGGCTATCGTCCTATCGCTGAGTTTGTCACTCGTCATCAAGCAGAATTATTGGAACTGCTCGATTTACCTCACTCCCGATTGCCAAGTCTGACGACGATTCGGCGCATTATGGTGCGAGTCGATTTTGTCTCCTTTACGGCTGCTTTTAATGCTTGGGTGCAGGAGGCATTCGGTGAGTTAACCCACACTCAACTGGCAACCGACGGAAAAGGCATCAAAATCAGTGTGAGAGATTACGACTCGTCCTATCAGGACTTCGTGGCTCTAGTCTCGGCTTTTAGCGTGGACCAAGGGGTGGTGATGGGCTTGGAACCGATGCGAAACCTGCAAACCAGTGAGATCAAAACGGTGGAGGCTTTACTCGACACGTTACAACTCAAAGGAGTCTGTTTGAGCCTGGATGCCTTGCATACTCAAAAAAAACGGTTGAGCAAATTGTCCAAACTGGCAATGACTATCTGATGGCGGTCAAAAAGAATCAACCCAACTTACATAAGCACCTCAAGACTCAGTTTGAGCACCAGGAGCCTCAGAGCGTCCACCACTCGATTGACCACCGTCATGGTCGGACGGTGGAACGACGGGTCAGTGTCCAGGACACCGTTACTGCCATTGCTCCCCAGTGGAAGGGCGTACAACGGGTCATCCGAGTGGAGCGATGGGGCATCCGAGGCAAAAAAACATTTTGCGAAACGATGTTCTACATCAGTTCCTTAGCCCTTGATGCAGCAGAGTTTGCCAAGCGCATCGGGCAACACTGGCATATTGAGAATCGATTGCATTGGGTCAAGGATGTGGTGCTCAAAGAGGACCACACTCCGGTGTGTGATGGTCATGCCCTGGTCAATTTTGCGATTGTCCGCACCATTGTGCTCAATCTGTTTCGCTCCCACGGCTATGACTCGATTACTCAGGCCATTCGCCGCGTTGCCCATGATATTCCCCGCTTACTTTCCTTTTTTCAATAGATCAGCCCTGCTCTCAAGAGAGGGGATGAAAACAGATCGATCACTGGGTTACTAAAGCACTCCGGTATGCCTTCACCTGGGCATCAATTCCCGTAATTGCCGTTCCGACCACCACACAAAAAGCCCCCCGATCCAACGCTTGCCGCGCCATTTGGGGAGAGGCAATCCCCCCTTCACAGATAATGGGAACTTGCAGTTCTGCAACCATTTGGGACAAGAGATCAAATCCGGGCGGGGTGAGGTGGCGTGTAGATTCTGTGTAGCCATAGAGGGTTGTGCCAATCAGGTCTGCCCCTGCTGCTGCTGCGGCGATCGCTGCCTCCAGAGTGTCCACGTCTGCCATCACAGGCTTGCCCAAGTCTTCATGGATTTGCTGGATGATGCTGGCGACCGTATCCTCACCGGGGCGGGGGCGCAGGGTGGCATCGATCGCGATGATGTCCGCTCCCGCGCGGGCGATCGCATCCGCATGGCGAAACTGAGGAGTGATGTACACCTCGGATTCCGGGAAGGTTTGTTTCCAGAGGCCAATGATGGGAGCCGTTACCCACTGACGCACCGCACTGACATGGGTTGGCGTATCAATCCGTACCCCGACTGCCCCCTGATTGACGGCTGCCTGGGAGATCGCGGCAATCACCACCGGGTCAAAAAGGGGCGAATCTGGCGGGGCTTGACAAGAGACCACCAAGCCTCCCCGTAAGGACTCCAGAAAGAGAGTTGGGCCTTCCATTGCCTTCGGATTCATTTCCTTTTTCCTTCACTCTGAGATGTAACGAGGGACGCTTGCCCATGCAACAACGCGATAACCCGATTTAACAAGTCTTCGGGATGGATGGGTTTGCTTAACCAGACATCTGCCTCCTCAGGGTGGGGCAAGACATGGTTCACTGAATCCCGTTCATCCGTCAGGGCTATAATTTTAACCCCTCGTGTCATCGGAGTGCTTCGCAGGGTTTGAATCACTTCATATCCACTCATATCTGGAAGGGTCACTGCCGTGATCACGATCAAGGGTTGCAGAATGGCCACCTGACGAAGGGCCGTTGAACCATCCATTAACCACACGACCTGATAATTCGCAGTCGTTAGCAACTCACAAATCAAAGTTGCATTATCTTCATGACCTTCGATTAACAGAATACTCCCTGCCGGAGGTTCGCCGTTGCCAACGGAGGGAGAGAGTTCCTGGGGTTCCGCAAGGGGTTTGGGAGGCACCTTCACCGTAAAAATAGACCCAACGCCAACAGTAGATTCCACCTCAATGCACCCCCCATGCAACTCCACCAATTGCTTTGTGAGCGCTAACCCCAGCCCTGTTCCCTCATACCGACGATCGTAGGAGCTATCTAATTGCTGAAATTTCTGAAAGAGTTGCGATCGTTGCTGCTGCGAAATCCCTATCCCCGTGTCCTCAACCTGCAAAACCGCCACATTACCTTCTAACCAGGCCCGGAGGATCACTTTTCCCCCTTCTGGTGTGAACTTGATGGCATTACTCAGGAGATTCAAAAGAATTTGCTTGATGCGTCGCCGATCGCCCGTAAAGGCATCCTGGGCCTGAGAAATCTGTAAGTCCTCCTCCAACTTGACATTTCCCGTATCCGCCTTCTCCTGAAGGCTGTGGAGTGTCTGACGGGCTAACCGGAACAGGGAGAACTCGGTGATTTTGAGGACCGTTTTACCTGCCTCCACCTGACAAAGATCAAGAATGTCGTTGATCAACGCCATCAGATGTTCCCCGCTATCGTGGATGATTTGCAGGTAATGACGTTGGCGATCGTTCAACTCCCCAAACGACCAGCGCAACAGGGTTGAAGACATCCCAATCACAGAAGTCAGGGGCGTGCGTAGCTCGTGGCTCATGGCTGCCAAAAACTCACTCTTCGCCCGACTGCCCGACTCTGCCGCCATGAGGGCATCGTGTAACTCCTGGGTGCGGGCAATCACCCGTTCTTCTAATTTGGCTTTTTGCTGCTGCACCTCCGCGAACAATTGGGCCTGGTAAATTGC
This sequence comes from Leptolyngbyaceae cyanobacterium bins.59, assembly GCA_033763635.1. Classification (GTDB taxonomy): domain Bacteria; phylum Cyanobacteriota; class Cyanobacteriia; genus JANRKG01. The sequence goes on along the minus strand of JANRKG010000359.1, from coordinate 6,756 downwards.
GATTTCCAGGTGTTCGGCAATGTGCTTGAGAAACGTCACTTCGCTGTCGAGCCACTGGCGCGGTTCCTGGCACTGGTGGGCGATCAGGAGTCCCCAAAGATCCTGCTGCACGACGATCGGCACGACCAGTTTTGCCCGCACTCCCGCCCGTTGCATCAAGTCCAACAAACAGGGAGAGTGCTGATAGGTAACAGCGACATCCTTGACGACCAGGGTTAGCCCCCGTCGGTATTTTTCGTAATAGGTGGGCACTTCCACAAAGCACTGATCTCCCTCCTCCCACTGAAGTACCGAGGGAATTGTGTCATTCAGGATTGATTCGTAAGTGATGCGGCCCGTCCCTTTCGGATAGGGTGAGGGGCTGTTGAGGGAAAACTGAAAGAGCACGAGGCGATCGACTTGCAGGAAGTGCCGCACCTGTTGAACCGCCGTTTCCAGGATGATCGGCAGTTCCAGGCTTTGACGAATCTGGGCAGCAACCTGATTCAACAAGCGTTCTTGCTCCACTTGCTGCCGCAGAGCATCTTCGACGGGTTGACATACGGAAACAAAAGGGAAGGAAATTTCTGCGGGGTCAGAGGGTTGGGGCACATTCAGCAGTTCCACCAACCGCAGAGTAAACTCCCCCTGAAGCACCGGATCATTCAGTCGGCTAGGAGGATAGGCCCGTTCCAGGAGGGGGATACTTTGGGTTAGGGATTTAAGATGGGTCAGGGTAGCGGCGATCGTCTCGGAATCAAAGGCAATTTGAATCTGCCAGTTCTCCTGCCAGGTTGCCGTGTCTTCCAGCGCAACCCCCTGTACCAGGGCATTAAAAGAGGGAGATAGGAGCAACGTAAAGGGATAGATCTGGGCGTTCCAGCGATCGGATAGCCCTAACAAGCTTGAGTCCGTCACCACTACGGCATTCTGTTCTCCCAACGATTCGCCCATTTGCTGTAAGAGCGATCGCAACTGATCAAAGGTGGCACGGGCAACCGTGCAACGAACCACCGAAGTAGAAGAACCCGAAGCAGAAGAACTGAGCATGTCCATCAATCAGGGATAGCGCGACCACATAAGCTAAAACGGCAGAGAACCCATTAGAATAACGGGGTCATTGTTCAGATTGAAGGTTTTCATCATCCTACTCGATGACTCACGTTCCATGAATCTTTTTTGAGGAATGACCGGATGCTGCCAACAGAACCCCCCATTCAAGGGCGGTTGTTCGCTTATCGAAAATTTGGGTCTAAAACCCCGTCGTTCTACGACGGCTTTGGATACAATTGAACTGCCGAGGTTGAACTCCTTTGCCATCGTGAAACAGTTAAGGACACACTTTTAGGCATAAATTTGTTAAGGAAACACGATGCATCGGTTAGCCACGACCCCTGGGGGGTGGAATCCGCAACAGGACGGAGTGATTTTTGTCGAGCAGACCCCCGCTCCTCTGGTGGTGCTGACGGCCGCCGATACCGATATTCAACTGATGGCCCAGGCCCTCGATCGCCTCCCTGAAGACTTCCCTGCCCTGCGCGTTACCAACCTGCTGCATCTGCACCAGCAACTCACAATTGACACCTACACTGAAACGGTGCTGGAGTCGGCCCAGGGGATCGTGTTGCGGCTTCTGGGGGGGCGATCCTACTGGTCCTACGGGTTGGAGGTGGTGCGGGAGGTCGTGGAACGCACTGGAGCTACGATGATTGTCCTACCGGGAGACGATCGCCCCGATCCAGACCTGATCAGCCATTCAACTGTGCCGTTGGGGAATGTCGATCGGTTGTGGCGTTACTTCACAGAAGGCGGGGTAGAGAATATGACCCATGCCTTAGAATTTCTGGCGGATCTGGCCTTGGGGAAGGATTACAATCCGCCATTGCCTCAAAGAGTGCCACAGGTGGGAAGGGTGGGGAAGGCGGAGGGCAGAGGGCAGAGGGCAGAAGGAGGGGGTTCGCTTGATGTTCCTAGAGTGGGGGTGCTTTTCTACCGCGCCCATTATTTGGCGGGAAATATGGCGGCGATCGAGGCTCTGGGTGAAGCGCTGGCGAAACGAAATTTAGAGCCTGTTCCTGTCTATGTCCAATCTCCCAGGGAAGCGGAGGCTCAAACCGAAATGCTGCAATGGTTCCAGCCTGGTGATGGCCCCCCCATTCAAGTTCTTCTAAATACCACTAGCTTTTCCTTGAATCGGTTGGAGGAGACGGAACCGGGGGTGGACTTCTGGCAAAAGTTGGATGTGCCTGTGCTTCAGGTAATTTTCAGTGGAGGGACGATCGAGCAATGGCAGTCACAGTTTCAGGGACTTTCTCCCCGTGATATTGCGATGAATGTGGCATTACCAGAGGTGGACGGGCGGATTATCAGTCGGGCGGTGTCGTTCAAAGCGGTGCAGCAGTATGACGATCGCCTGGAAACCGATGTCGTGGGATATCAGCCCGTGCCCGATCGCATCGAGTTTGTGGCAGAGTTAGCAGCGAATTGGGTGCGGTTGCGGGGAACTTCTGTAAGCGATCGTCGCGTGGCGTTGATTCTCGCCAATTACCCAACCCGTGATGGGCGGTTGGCGAACGGAGTTGGTTTAGATACCCCTGCCAGTTGTGTAGAAATTTTGAAGGCATTACAGGAAGCGGGATATTCCATTCCAACGGTGCCAGAGACCGGGGATGAACTGATTCACTGGTTGACGCGATCGGTGACGAATGACCCGGAGGGGCGAGAATTGCGGCCCGTGAATCAGGGGATTTCAGGGAAGGATTATGGGGAGTATTTCAAGACGTTGCCGGATGGGGTGCAACGGGGAGTTTGCGATCGGTGGGGGGATGGGATAAGGGAGGATATCCCGGTTCCGGGGGTGCAATTGGGGAATGTTTTTGTCGGCATTCAACCCGCACGGGGGTACGATCGCGATCCCGCCCTGAATTACCATGCTCCGGATCTGGAACCGCCCCAGGAGTACCTGGCGTTTTACTACTGGGTACGGCAGTGTTTTGGTGCCCAGGCGATCGTGCATGTGGGCAAACATGGGAATCTGGAATGGCTGCCGGGAAAGAGTTTGGCCCTTTCCCAGGACTGTTACCCGGAGGTAGCGATCGGTCCCCTGCCCCACCTGTATCCCTTCATCGTAAACGACCCCGGAGAAGGCTCCCAGGCAAAGCGCCGTGCCCAGGCGGTGATTTTGGACCACCTCACCCCACCCCTGACCCGTGCGGAATTGTACGGTCCCCTTCAGGAATTGGAGAATTTGATTGACGAATATTACGAAGCTCAAAGTCTAGATCCGGGGCGGTTGTCGGTGATTTGCGATCGAATTACGAATCTGGTGATCCGTGAAAATCTCCATCGTGACCTGCAAAAACAACCCCTTACACCGATGCAGGAAACCTGGAAGCTAGATGAAACATTCGTGACCCTGGCAGACGGGTATCTGTGTGAATTGAAAGAGGCCCAGATTCGGGACGGGCTGCACATCTTCGGTAAGTGTCCAGCGGGGCGACAATTGCGAGATCTCATTGTGGCGATTGCCCGTCAACCGGGACGCGATCGAATGGGCCTTACCCGTACCCTCGCCCAGGCTTGGAATCTCAACCTCGACCCCCTGACCACTGATCCGGCCCAACCGGTGAATGTCACTTTGCCGGATGGCTCCCAGTGCCGCACAGTGGGAGATGTCGTTGAAGCGATCGAACAGCAAGCTGCAACCCTGGTAGAGCAAATTCTTTCCGGTTCTCCAGTTCCCGTACTCCCTCCCCCTCTCTCCACTGAGCTACACTGGATCGCCCATTCTCTTCTTCCTAACCTGAGCCAGACCGATCGCGAACTCCTCAATCTTTTGAAAGGGTTGGATGGGCGTTACATTCCAGCGGGTCCAGCGGGGGCACCAACCCGAGGACGGCCTGAAGTGCTGCCCACAGGCCGCAACTTTTACTCAGTGGACATTCGGGCAGTGCCGACCGAAAGTGCCTGGGATGTGGGGCGGAAAGCAGCGGAAGCCCTGATTGAGCGCTATACCCAGGAACATGGGGAATACCCCCGCACGATCGGCCTCTCCGTATGGGGCACCTCGACCATGCGAACGGGGGGCGATGATATTGCGGAAGCTCTGGCTCTGCTGGGAGTCCAGCCTGTATGGGATGGGCCTTCTCGCCGTGTCATTGATTTTGAAATCCTGCCCCTGCCTGTCTTAGGTCGCCCCCGTGTGGATGTCACCTTACGGATTTCCGGCTTCTTTCGAGATGCGTTCCCAGCGTTGATTGACCTGTTCGATCAGGCCGTAGAAGCCGTTGCAGGTCTGGAGGAAGCACCTGATCAAAACCCCCTTGCCGATCGCATCCGGCAGGAAACGACCCTCTGGCAAGCGCAGGGATTGAGTGCAGAACAGGCCAGCCAACGATCGCGCCATCGGATCTTCGGCTCAAAACCGGGGGCTTACGGAGCCGGACTCCAGGGCTTGATCGAAGCCCAGAACTGGACCGATGATGCAGATCTGGCACGGGCTTACCTGAACTGGAGCAGCTACGCCTATGGTCGGGGTGGAATGGGGCGATCGGCCCCCGAAGCCTTTGAACAACGCTTGCGAGAAGTGCAGGTGGTGCTGCACAACCAGGACAATCGGGAACATGACCTGCTCGACTCAGATGATTACTACCAATTTCAGGGAGGCATGACCGTCGCTGCCCGAAGCTTACAGGGCAACAACCCAGCGGTCTATTTTGGGGATCATTCCCTGCCGGAAAATCCCCGTGTACGACGGTTACAGGAGGAAGTAGCGCGGGTGTATCGATCGCGGGTCGTCAATCCCAAATGGATTGCGGGGGTCATGCGTCATGGGTATAAAGGAGCCTTCGAGATGGCAGCGACCCTGGATTACCTCTTTGCCTACGATGCGACCGCCCACTGTGTAGAAGACCACATGTATCAGGGCGTTGCCGAAGCTTACGTGTTGGACCCGACAGTGCAACAATTCGTGCAGCAACACAACCCCTGGGCCTTGCGGGACATGGCAGAGCGTCTGCTAGAAGCCCACCAGCGAGGACTCTGGCAAACCGTCCCCGCCGATCGCCTGGATGCATTACGGGCGATCGTCCACGATGCCGAAGGCACCATCGAGGGGCGCAACACCCCACCCTAGAAACACAAACCTCCCATCTCCCAAATCCAGTTAAGATCACCCTTACAACCCATTCCCCATCCCCCCAATGGCCCGCACTCGATCGAAATCCGACTTACCCACTAAAGTCTGTCCCGTCTGCCAGCGTCCCTTCACCTGGCGCAAGAAATGGGAATACTGCTGGGATGAAGTCAAATACTGCTCCGAGCGGTGCCGAAGACGACGATCGCAGTCCTCTCCTGAAACACCCTGACCCCATGTCCCTTGCAAAGATTCGGATTGTTCTCGTTGAACCCGCAGGCCCGTTAAATGTTGGTTCGGTGGCACGGGTGATGAAAAATATGGGGCTGCATCACCTCGTTCTCGTAAATCCCCAGTGCGATCCCCTCAGTTTTGAGGCACGACAAATGGCCGTCCATGCGGGGGAAGTCCTGGAGTCAGCGGTCAGGGTCGATAGCTTGCCAGAAGCATTACAGGGTTGCCAGCGAGCGATCGCCACTACAGGCCGTCCCCACACCAGAAGTCACCCTGGAAACACCCCGCAATGCATTACCCTGGTTGCTGAAGGCGATCGATTCCTACCAGTCTGCGCTCATCTTCGGGCCAGAGGATCGGGGGCTGAGTAACGAAGAACTGAAGTACGCGCAACGGTTTATTCGCATTCCCAGCAATCCCGCCTATCCCTCTCTCAATCTAGCTCAAGCGGTTGCCATCTGTTGCTATGAACTATATCAAATGCACCTGGAACCTTTTGACCAACCGATTTCTGCCCCACTTCCAACGCAGTCAGAAGATTCAGAGCAAGAAGAGGCTGCTTCCCTTGACATTTTAGAAGGCTACTTCCAGCACTTAGAAGCGGTACTTCTTCAGATTGGCTATCTCCATTCCCACACCGCCGAGAGCCGAATGAAGAAATTTCGGCGCTTGCTCAATCGCAGCTCACCGTCAAAACAAGAAGTTGCTCTCCTACGGGGAATTTTGCGGCAAGTGGGTTGGGCGATCGATCAGCGATTGGACTCCCAGGACTGCTCCCAAGATTGTTCTCAAGATTGACGATCGGAAGCATCCCACCTCTGCCCTCTGCTATACAATAGAAGGAAATATTGCAAAATGTAACAAGTCTGAATGACTGCCTCTTTTTCAACTAACCCCTCTCCTCGCATTGTGGTGATCGGAGCCGGAATCGGAGGTCTCACGGCGGCGGCGTTGCTGGCCCATCGGGGATATTCAGTGCTGGTGCTGGATCAGGCGATCGTCCCGGGGGGTTGTGCGTCTACGTTTCAGCGGCGAGGATTTACTTTTGATGTGGGGGCAACCCAGGTTGCAGGGTTGGAACCGGGGGGCATTCATCACCGGATTTTTGCAGAACTGGGAATTGCGTTGCCAGAAGCAACGCCCTGTGACCCAGCCTGTGCGGTGTATTTGCCAGGGGAATCATCGCCTGTGTCCGTGTGGCGCGATCCGCAACGCTGGCAAGCAGAACGACAACGGCAGTTTCCGGCTAGTGAACCTTTCTGGCAATTTCTGTCAGATTTATTTCGTTATAGTTGGGCGTTTCAAAGCCGAGACCCCATCTTACCCCCTCGCCATCCCTGGGATTTCTGGCAACTCCTTCAGGCCGTCCGACCGGATACGTTCTTAACGCTGCCCCATACCTTCTCTAC
>JANRKG010000358.1:0-8404 GCA_033763635.1 Leptolyngbyaceae cyanobacterium bins.59 | reverse complement strand
ACGGTAGATGTAAAAGGAGAAATTCTTGAGCTAAAGAACACCATTAACATCATGGTGGACCAGTTAAGCTCCTTCGCCTCTGAGGTGACGCGGGTGGCCCGTGAGGTGGGAACGGAAGGAAAGCTGGGTGGTCAGGCGAATGTAACCGGAGTTGCGGGAACCTGGAAAGATCTCACAGATAATGTGAACTCGATGGCAGGAAACCTGACCGCTCAGGTGCGGGGGATTGCGCGAGTTGTGACCGCCGTTGCAAATGGGGACTTGAAGCGGAAACTGATGCTGGATGCCAAGGGCGAAATTGAAACCCTGGCAGACACGATCAACGAGATGATCGATACCCTGGCAACCTTCGCGGATCAGGTGACAACGGTAGCCCGTGAGGTGGGGATTGAAGGAAAACTGGGCGGTCAGGCGAAGGTGCCCGGTGCTGCCGGAACCTGGCGTGCCCTGACAGACAACGTAAACGAACTGGCGGCCACGCTCACGACCCAACTTCGAGCGATCGCAGAGGTGGCAACCGCCGTGACGAAGGGCGACCTGACCCGATCGATTTCCGTCCAGGCGGAAGGGGAGGTGGCTGTCCTGAAGGACAACATCAACCAGATGATCGCCAACCTGCGGGAAACGACCCAGAAGAACAACGAGCAGGACTGGTTGAAGACCAACCTCGCGAAGTTCACCCGCATGCTGCAAGGTCAGCGGGATCTGGAGACGGTCTCGAAGCTGATTCTGTCGGAACTGGCTCCCCTGGTGTCGGCCCAGCATGGGGTGTTCTACCTGATGGATGCGGTGGACCACAGTCAGGCCATGCTCAAACTGATCAGTACCTACGCTTACCGCGAACGAAAGCACCTGGGGCACCAGTTCCGCCTGGGCGAAGGGTTGGTCGGTCAGTGCGCTCTGGAGAAGGAAAGAATCCTGGTCACGGACGTACCCGACGACTATGTGAAGATCAACTCCGGACTCGGAGAATCGTCGCCCCTGAATGTGGTTGTGTTGCCCGTGCTGTTTGAAGGTCAAGTTACGGCTGTGATCGAACTGGCTTCCTTTCGACGGTTCAGTGAAATTCACCTCTCGTTCTTCGACCAACTCACGGAAAGTATCGCGATCGTCTTGAATACGATCGCTGCCAGTATGCGAACGGAGGAACTGCTGAAACAGTCCCAATCCCTCGCGGAAGAGCTACAAACCCAGCAGAAAGAACTCACGGAAACCAACAAACGCCTGGAACAACAAGCCCAATCCCTGAAGGCTTCCGAAGAGTTGCTCAAGAGCCAGCAGGAACAACTGCGCCAGACCAACGAAGAATTGGAAGAAAAAGCCCGCCTGCTGGAACTGCAAAATCAAGAGGTGGAACGCAAGAACGCCGAAATCGAGCAAGCACGGCAATCCCTGGAGGAAAAGGCCGAACAACTGGCCCTCACCTCCCGGTACAAGTCTGAATTCCTGGCGAACATGTCCCACGAACTGCGGACTCCGCTCAATAGCTTGCTGATCCTCGCCAAACTCCTGTCGGACAACAACGATGGGAACCTGCAAACCAAACAGGTCGAATACGCCCGCACGATTCATTCCGCTGGCACGGATTTGCTCGGTCTCATCAACGACATCCTCGATCTGGCGAAGATCGAGTCGGGTACGATGTCGGTGGAAATCGACCAGATGCTCTTCACGGAACTCCAAACCCACATGGTTCGGACGTTCCAGCAGGTCGCCCAGGATAAGAACCTGGAGTTTACTGTAGACTTCAGTGAACGGCTCCCTCGCGCCATCTACACCGATCCCAAACGGTTACAGCAAGTTCTCAAGAATTTGTTGTCCAATGCCTTTAAGTTCACAGAAACGGGGCGGGTCGTGTTACAGGTTCAAATGGTCAACAGCGGTTGGAACCCCAACAACACAACCCTCAACCGGGCCGATATGGTCATTGCCTTTGCGGTAGTGGATACGGGGATTGGCATTCCCTACGACAAACAAAAGGTGATCTTTGAGGCATTCCAACAGGCGGACGGCACCACTAGCCGCAAGTATGGCGGGACCGGATTGGGCCTTTCCATCAGCCGAGAAATTGCCCGCCTCCTGGGTGGGGAAATTCAACTGGTGAGTTCCCCCGGTCAGGGCAGTACCTTCACTCTTTACTTGCCCCAGACCTTCATTGGTCAGACCGTCGATGCCCAAGCTGCCGATCGCGCCTTCAGCAGCCGCCGCTTCCCCAATCAACCCCGTCTCACTCCCCAGGGCGGACCGATGAACGTTCCTGTGCGTCCCCTGCCTCCGGCCCCGACGGTGACTTATCCCGTCAAGCCCTATGTGCTGCGGGAACTGGAGATTGAGGACGATCGGCAAGCCATTCACGCGGGCGATCGGGTGTTGCTGATCATCGAAGACGATGCGGACTTTGCCCGTATCTTACTGGAGATGGCCCGTCAGCAAGGCTTTAAAGGAATTGTCAGCTTCCGCAGCGATGCAGGGCTGGTGATGGCCCAGGACTTCAAACCCGATGCCATCATGCTGGACATCCGCATGCCGGGAATGGATGGATGGACCGTTCTGGATCGCCTGAAGCATGACCCCACCACCCGCCACATCCCGGTCAATATCGTTTCGGTAGATGAAGGGTTACAGCGGAGTCTGCAACTGGGAGCCTTCGCCTATGTGCAAAAACCCGCTTCGAGCGAAGCCCTGAATACAGCCCTTTCTGAAATTCGTGCCTATGTTGAACGGCAGGTGAAGACCCTGCTGATTATTGAGGACGACGAAACCCAGCGGCTCAGTATTGCTGAACTGGTGGGGGCGAACGATGTCCAAACTACGGGAGTCGGGAGTGGGGAAGAAGCCCTGGAAGCCCTGAGAAACGGTCACTTCGATTGCGTCGTTTTGGCTCTGGGACTTCCAGATATGACAGGCTTTGAACTGATTGAGCGCATCAAGCAAGAACTCCACTTGCGAAATATGCCCATCATTGTCTACACCAGAAAAGACCTCACCCGCCAGGAAGAGCAGGAAATTCGTCGGATGGCGGATACTTTGATCATCAAAGATGTGCGCTCTCCTGAACGACTCTTGGACGAAACGACCCTGTTTCTCCATCGGCTTCAGGCTAACCTGCGGGAAGTTCAGCGGGAAATGCTGGAACGGCTTTACCAAACCGACCCCGTGTTAGCCGGAAAGAAAGTGTTGATTGTGGATGATGATGTTCGCAACATCTTTGCCCTCACCAGCATGCTGGAACAGCATCACATGGAAATTATCTATGCCGAAAACGGGCGAGATGGGATTAATACCCTGATCAATAACCCGGATATCGATGTCGTGTTGATGGATGTGATGATGCCCGAAATGGATGGGTACGAAACGATGCAAGCGATTCGTGACCGTGAGGAATTCCTCCCCCTGCCTATCATTGCCCTGACGGCGAAAGCGATGATGGGCGATCGGGAAAAATGTCTGGAGGCAGGAGCATCTGACTATATCCCCAAACCTGTTGATACTGAACAACTTCTATCCCTGTTGAGAGTCTGGCTGAATCAGTAACCAACCCCACTTTCCACCTCCCCACTCCTGGCTGTCGTTGGGAGTCTGGGGGTGGGAAGTCGGAACCTGTCTTCCCTATCAATCTCCTATGCAGTCCGAATCCCGTGTCAATGTCCTGATGGTGGACGACCATCCAGAAAATCTACTGGCCCTGGAGGCAATTCTAGATGGGCTTGATCAGAATTTGGTGAAAGCTCATTCTGGAGAAGAGGCACTCCGATGTTTACTCCATCAAGACTTTGCCGTGATTCTGCTGGATGTGCAGATGCCGGGGATGGATGGGTTTGAAACCGCCAGCCTGATCCGGAAACGGGACCGATCGCGGGATACGCCCATCATCTTTTTGACGGCTTTCAGTACCAGTGATGACCTGATGTTTCGAGGGTACTCTCTGGGAGCCGTCGATTATTTGCTGAAGCCGATTGACCCCACTATTCTCATCTCGAAGGTGACGGTGTTTGTGGATTTGTTTGTGAAAACAGCAGCCCTCAAACACCAGACGGCCCAACTGCAAGTGACAAATGCAGAACTGCGGGCCAGTAATGAGCGGTTTCGTTCCCTGAGTGCCTGTTCTCCTGTCGGAATTGTGATGACGGATGTGCAGGGGAATTGCACCTATACCAATCCCCGCTGTCAGGCGATCGCAGGCTTTTCCACTCAAGACGGACTGGGAAATGGGTGGATTAACTTTATCCATCCTGAGGATCGGGTCTGGGTGGTTCAGCAATGGCAGGAGGTGATTCGGGACGGCAAGCCCTACTCCCAGGAATTTCGGTTTCAGTGGCAGGATGGAACGATTCGGTGGGCGCATGTGCGATCGGCTCCGATGCTCTCCGATTTGGGGGCGCTGATTGGGTTTGTGGGAACGATCGAAGACATCACAGACCGCAAACAAATGGAGCAAGCCCGTGCCCAGTTTTTACAGGAGCAGATTGCTCGGCAACAGGCGGAAGCGGCGAACCGCATGAAAGATGAGTTTTTGGGCACCCTATCCCACGAACTCCGAACTCCCCTAAATGCCATGATGGGCTGGGCGAGGTTGCTGCGAACCCGTAAATTCGATGCTGAAACGACCGATCGTGCCCTGGAGACGATTGAGCGCAATGCCTGTTCCCAGGCTCAGTTAATTGAAGATATTCTGGATGTTTCTCGCATCATCACAGGTAAATTGCGCCTGGTATTGCGACCCATTAATGTCACCCCGCTTCTGGAAGCCGCAGTGGAGGCAGCCCGTCCGATCGCAGAAAGTAAAAACCTGGTCCTGAAAGTTGATCTGTCTGCGGCTGAAAGTTGGACCTCTGGAGATCCCGATCGCCTGAATCAAGTCTTTGGCAATTTGCTCTCGAATGCGATCAAATTCACGGCGGAAGGGGGCCAGGTGGAGGTTCGACTGGAACACGTTTCCCAATCTCCCCCCTCAATTCCCCAATCCCTGGAGACGCAAGATATTACATCTCTACCGAATGATTTCCTTCCTCCCACCCTCCTGATTTCTTTCGCAGACACGGGGGTTGGGATTCCCCCTAATTTTCTACCCCATGTTTTCGAACGCTTCCGACAGGCAGATAGCACAACGACTCGCCCCCACGGGGGATTAGGGTTGGGGTTGGCGATCGCTCGTCACATCATTGAGATGCATGGAGGAACCATTCAAGCATTGAGCGAGGGAGAAGGGAAAGGGGCAACCTTCCAGTTAGTGTTACCCCTCCTATCCAGTCGCGCCCGTTCCCCTGCGTCGAGCGGCATCATCTTTGAAAAGAGTCAGGGGTTGATGAGGGAAACCCAGGACAATGCTACCGCTCTCAATGAAGCCGTTCTACAGGGGTTATCTGGGTTGCAGGTGTTGGTCGTGGAGGATGATTCTGATACCCGTGAGCTACTGGCCTTTGTTCTCCAGCAAAATGGAGCCAGGGTAACGGCTGTGGCTTCTGCGGCGGAAGCGATCGTGGCCCTGCATGATGAATGTCCGGACATCTTGGTTAGTGATATTGGGATGCCGGAGGAAGATGGCTACAGCCTGATTCGCCGGATTCGCACCTTTCCCTCCGCCCATATTCCTGACGTTCCGGCGATCGCCCTCACAGCCTACGCCCGCGAAGAAGAGCGCACGCTGGCCCTCAATGCAGGCTTCAATGCCCACATTGCCAAACCTGTAGACACCCTGGAACTCATTTCTGCAATCCAGGAATTAGCGAAAGCGTCTGTTCATTAACCGCTCAGGCAATTCTGTGTACTGAAGAAGTGCCCTTCGACTCCGCTCAGGGCACGGTTCCTGGTTGAGCGCAGCCGAAACCAGCGAGGAAATTGTTTTCTGGAAATCTTCTCCGCTATCCCTTCACACCACTACCACTTTCCGTCGGCACGATATAGTGCTGCATGAGCAGGAAAAAACCCAGAATGGGGGCGATCGAAATCACAGAACCCGCAGCAATCAACCGCCAATCCAGCGAAAATGTTCCTGCCAGCTTCGCGACTCCTAATGGCAGGGTGTACAGTTCTTCCCGATCCAGCACAATCAAGGGCCAGAGAAAATCACTCCAGGAGCCGATAAAGACGAAGATCGCCAGCGTCACCAGGGCAGGACGGATGGAGGGCAGCATCACATGCCACCAGATGCCCACTTCCGAGCAACCATCCATCCGGGCCGCTTCCTCCAGTTCCTTGGGCACTCCCTGAAAGGCTTGTCGCAGCAGGAAGATGCCAAAAGCGGAGGCGATCGCCGGAAAGATAATGCCCAGGTAACTGTTCCGCAACCCCAACTGCACCGTCAGAATGTAAAGGGGAATCATCACAATCTGAAACGGAATCATGATTGTGGCGACGATCAGGGTAAAAATCAGGTTGCGTCCCCGGAAGTTCAGACGGGCCAGGGGATAGGCGGCGAGGGAACAGAACAGCAGGTTCAGGCTGACGGTCAACAGAGCAACGATCGTACTATTGAGCAGATAACGCCCAAAGGGATTGGTATTCCAGACCTTCACAAAATTCTCTAGCGTGGGTTGGCTGGGGAGAAATTGGGGCGGAAACTGGAAGATTTCTTCCGTCGGGGCTTTGAGGGAGGTGCTGACCAACCACAGTAACGGCAACAACATGGCAGCGGCGATCGTTGCCAATACTAGATAGGTGACGATGTATTTCTGGGCAAGGGTGAAGGATTTTGAGGTCATTTTTCTGAATCAGTCTGTGTCTTCAATCGCCAACCTGGTTTCACCACCTGGCGCGATCGGGCAATCACCAAACAATCATTCGGTACATCTTCCGTCACCGTTGATCCGGCGGCGATGTTCACATCCTCACCAATGGTGATGGGGGCAACCAGGACGCTGTTCGCTCCGGTTTTTGAGCGGGAGCCAATCCGGGTAGGGTGCTTATTCACCCCATCATAGTTCGCGGTAATCGTGCCAGCCCCGATATTCACCCGATCGCCCAGGGTCGCATCTCCCAGGTAGGACAGGTGCGCGACATTCACCCGATCGCCGATCGTGGTTTTCTTCATCTCCACAAAATTCCCAATGCGGCACCCTGCCCCCACCTGGACCTGTCCCCGCAGATGGCTATAGGGACCAATCTGGGTACTTGCCTGAACAATGCTGTTGGTGATCACTGAGTACAAAACCGTTCCATTTGCCCCAATCTGGCTGTTTTCAATCAGGCTTCCCGGCCCAATGCGGCACCCAGACTCGATCACCGTCTTGCCTCGGAGATGGGTTTGGGGTTCAATCACCACATCCGGGCCAATCTGTACCGTATCGTCAATTGTGATGCTTTCCGGGTCCACCAACGTAACGCCCGCTGCCATCCAGCTATCCTTGACTCGATTTTGCAAAATCTGGTAGAGGGTTGCCAGTTGTTTGCGATCGTTAATTCCCAAAATCTCCTGGTAATCTTCCACATCCACTGCCATCACGGGAGCCATCTGGCTCACGGTATCGGTTAAGTAGAATTCCTTTTGATCGTTATTCGACTGCAACTGGGGTAACACCGTTGCTAGATCTGTCCAGCGGAAGCAATACACCCCAGCATTGACCCGATGATTTTGCTTCTGGGCCGGGGTGCAATCCCGATCTTCGACAATCTGCTTCAGCACATTTTGCCCATCGCAGAAAACCCGCCCATACCCTTTCGGATAGGGAAGGTGAGCTGTCAGGAGCGTCGCAGCATTCCCATGCTGTTGATGGGTGTCAAGCAGCAACTTGATTGTTTGGGGACGGAGCAGGGGAACATCCCCATTGAGCACAATCACATCCCCTTCAAAATCTTTTAAGCAAGGAATCACCTGCTGCACAGCATGGCCTGTTCCTAACTGTTCCCTTTGCTCAACAAACTCCAGATTGGGAAGGTCTTTCAATGCTTCTTTGACCTTCTCTCCCTGATACCCAATAATTACCAACTGCCGGGAAGGTTGGATAGCACCCAGGCTATTGAGAACTCGCTCCACTAAGGACTTTCCCCCCAAGTGATGGGCTACCTTGGGTAATTGGGATTTCATGCGGGTTCCCTTCCCGGCTGCCAGAACCACTACCGCTACTGCTGTCATTACCCTAGTCAATCATCGCTTTCCAACGGAGTATACCGCTGTCTGTCCTATCTTGGCACACCCGTTCCTCCATCCAATCCAGGATTCGATTCCATGCCCACCAGGGGTCGAGATCGCCATTCACAATTTGAGTGGGACGATCGCTGAAATATCCCACATGCCCCCCATATCGCGTCAACCAAATCTCTAAAGCTGAATTCTGACCTCTGATGCTTTCCAAATCGGATACGATTGTCGGGTCAAAGAGAGGGTCGTCGATCGCATACAGAATCAGGGTGGGGCTTTGAAGCTGGGGCAGAATGGCAAGGGCACTGCTAGCCGCATAATAGGCTT
>JANRKG010000357.1:0-3860 GCA_033763635.1 Leptolyngbyaceae cyanobacterium bins.59 | reverse complement strand
CAGGATGCAAGAGCCAGAATGGGAGGCGCAAGCGGCACCATGAGAAGCGCCAGTCCTCCTGAGCAGAGCCGCAAGAGACCTGCCAGTTGAGCAACCTCTTCTTTCGGGCGATCGTATTTTTTGGGTGAGGGAGGCAGTAACACCAATTGGGCCTGAACTCGCAATCTTCCCAACTGCTGCTTCTGAGACTCCCAGGAATCTGCGGGAGGAAGAGCCGCTTGTTTTTTATTCCAGTTGAGGGAGACGCGGGTGAGGAGTCTCAACCGCGACCACTTGTTCAGTTCCGGTGGGACTCCTTCTAAGCCGATTGAGATTTTTTTGGTTGCCACCTGAGCCATTTGACCCGCCAGTGTCAGCAGGAAAGCCATGAAGGGGTAGGCGAAAAAAACAACGAGGGGGAAGAAAAAGGTAATGGAGATCAGCATGAAGTCAGTCGGGCCAATCAGGGCGATCGCCATCACCCCAAAGGCTAGACTTCCCAAAAACCGGATGCCCTCATCCCAGGGTTGGCTGTCGTTGGGATAGCGAGATTTTCTCGATCGCCAGACTGCAAGCCCAATCGCAACAGGCGCACCCATCAAGGTTAGACCTGCCCCTAGCCATCCCAGCGCAAAACTGAGACGCTGCCACGCAAACTGGAGCATTGCCATCGAAATCGCGTTGGCCTTGTCATATCCCCAAAGCACGATCCCCGCTTGATCATAGAAGTCTTGTAGCTCACTGCGGGAGGGAATGCCAACAGCACGGTTGCCGATTGTAAAAATCCAATCCTTGTACCAGATTTCGAAGCTGTAGGCTCGAATAATACTAATTTGGTGAACCGCAAATAGGGGAACTGGAACGAGTAGCCAACAAAGAGCCAGTTTACGCCAGGGCCATTTGACAATCCCCGTCCATTTCAGGGCAAAAACAACCAGGGCAAAAAACAGCATAAAGCTGTAGTAGTGGACGGACAATAACGCAAACCAAACCAGGAAAAGTACCGTGTGGAGCTTCGCGCTTTGTTTATCTTTTGCATCTCCGGCAGCCGTCAAATGAAAGAGGGGAGCCAAAAACAGAGGCCACGACCAAACTCGGTAAAAGTTCAAACTCCAACTCAAGCTCATCAGATAGCCTGTCGCGGAGAGAATCGCAACCCACAACCCTGCGGTTCGACCTAAAAACCGGCGACTCAAATGATAAAAGTACAATTGCCCTACTAAAAAAGTAGGGATTGAGATCAGAATATGCCAGCGAATATCACTCACCCCTAAGCGGAGTAAGAGATAACTCAAGGATTTGGTGATGGAATTGGGATTGTGAGTATAGAAAACAGGGTGAGCAGCAGCATGAGGCGCAGTTGCTACATTCTCTAGAAAGAAACTCTCAAAGACTCCAAACCGAATAAAGTTTTTGGCCGCTAAATACGTAAAGAAAACTTCCCCTTGATCGGTCATTCCTGGGAAACCATTCGTCCCAAACCAAAGACCCAAAGCAATCAAACCGATCGCACCAATGACAACATAGGAAAGCGTATTACGCCAGTCAAGCTCTTTCAATCGCTTCACTCCCCACTCCCTCACTCAGAACAGATTAGAGTATTCTTGGATGATTGTGGCAAGGTTCTTCCCATGCAGAATACTCAAATATTAGTAACATAATGCCTGTGCGAAGTTGACGCAAAAAAGTACTTCTCTGCCTCAGCCAGCTTTCCGGGAAGAATGGGAAGCAAGGTAAGTGGGCCTGCACCCAATGTTTTTTAGAAATATTTTTTCGATCGCCCACTGAAATTCTATTTAGAAATTCTATTCAGAAGATGCATTGAATGCATTACAGTCAAACATTACAGTCAAATATCACACTAAAAACATACTGGCAAACAACAGAATTTGATTTTGATATGAGAGTAATTAAACTTTTCTCAAGTAATTAAACGTTTCTCAAGTTAATCCAAGAACGCAGTGTAATCCTTACATAAACTTCAGCCTTTTTAAGTTTGTATCAGGATACCAGTTCTATTTTTCATTTAAAAGCTTTTCAGGACAAGAGCTTTTCAGGGAACATCCCAATTGCGAGGGGATTGGGCAGGATAGCAATCGGCTTTAGGATATTGGCTGTCACATTACGTTTCCCCAATTGAGGCACACTCCGTACCGATGAGTAAAGATTCTAAAATTTCTTGTCCGCATTGTAAGGGAGTGAGAATGACAACTGGAAAGTTATGAGCATCAAACGTCATTAACGATCAGTTCTTCCTGATTGAGGAAAACAAAAATGGTGGATCATTCCATTGGGGTACTACGCTGTAAAGGAGGTTGTGAGCCGGATGAGAAAACAGCTTTTGAGTTGGCTATTCCCAGCCCCAACCTTGCAGGAATCCAGTTCTTCTCAAGGTCAGCAGCCAATTTTCCTGGCTCAACGTGTTGGTAGATTACTGGCAATTGGAATCTTAGCCTTATTACTGTTGCTCCAGGGTTGGGCACTTCTGAAATTTCCCTATTTCACCCCTGCTAGCAGTGTGGAAGAAACTGCTTATGCTTATACAGGGGCGAATAACTTTATTACCTACGGATTCTGGCACTCCGGATTCTTACAGAACTATTCCAACAGTCCCGATCCTTTGGATCATCCCTACGTTTACAACCATTACCCCCCCGGTCCCGATATTCTAGTGGCTCTGTTACTGATACTTTCTGGGGGAAGTTACTGGTTCGTCAACTTTGCCTTTGCCCTGATCTTTGTCATTGGCGTTCCATTCTACCTGAAATTTACAGAACACATCCTTCAGAAAGCGGGCCTTACAGGTGCCAGCTATACCCTTCCCTTACTCGCACCCTGGTCGATCGTGGCAATTATGAGCCGCTTTCCCTCCAGCCCTCAGTTGCTTTTTATTTTTGCCCCGCTGGTTACGCTTCAGCATTATTACCAAACGCATCGTAAACGTTTTTACTATCTCACCCTTGCAGTTGGGTTCGTGTCTTCCCTATACCTGGAGTACAACGTTCTAATTTCAGTGCTGGTCTGCTGGATACTCCTGTACTGGACACAAATTGTGCCTTTAAAGCGCAAAGATCTCTGGGCTTTTTCAGGAATTCTGGTGCTGGGAGTCGTTCTGCATCTCATCCAAAATCTTTTGTTTTTAGGACCAGAGATTTTTATTAAAGAGTTGTGGATTACTATCAGCAACCGCACAACCGGCATTCCTTCTAAAGAGGAAGTAGAAGAATTCTATCGATCAATTTTCGTCGTTCACCATGGTGCCCGTCCTACCCAGTTGGGTATCCTGGCGACCCAAATCTGGAAAAATTTTGACTTTCCGGGTCGATCGTTTGTCCTATTATCAGTGCCACTTCTGATCGGTCTAGTCAACTTTAAGCGAATCGCCCCTTCTTCCGAACCTTCTGAAATGCACGGGGAGAGCCAGCAGGGAAATTTTGTCTACCTGGGTAAGGTTTGGTTTTGGATTGTGGGCACGGTTTTGTTGCCGACGATCGCTTTCCCGGCCTATGGGCAGGAGTTCAGTCTTCGCAGTTCTGGCAGCAACATTTATTTCCTGGCAATTGGCGCAGTGATCGTCCTGGGTTACGGAATTCGAGCGGTCCTGCAAACGCGAGATACACCCGTTTCAGGTCAGCGCCCAATTCAAATTTTGGGGTTCAGTCTCATTGTTCTGTTAATCCTCCTTAGCCCAGTAACAGAAGCCATCAAAACCTGGGGTGGATTACCCAGTCTCATCTTTCTCGGTGGCTATACGATCGCCCTGATCCTGGGGTTGACGGCACTGCTCAGACCAACCCTCATCCGGGTTGCCATCCAACACCCGATTCAACTGGTTCGTATCAGCAGTCTCCTGATTTCAGGACCGCTCGTGCTGGCCGCTC
>JANRKG010000356.1:0-1870 GCA_033763635.1 Leptolyngbyaceae cyanobacterium bins.59 | reverse complement strand
TCCAGTAAAATCACATCCGGGGGCATGGCTCTGGCCCCCAAAAGCGCCATCGCTCCGTTTTTGACAGCCCGAACGCGATACCCGCAAAGGGAGAGGGCATTAGACAAAACCCGCAGGTTATCCGCCAGATCATCCACAATTAAAATATCGCCTTGTTGGGCAGAGGAATTGTTTTGCATTGATGTATCAACTCAACTAGAAAAGCAATGAGCAAATCAAAAAATCAGTAACTGCGATACATCATTTGTTGGTTTTCAATCCAATATTTCTGAATTCTAGAGCAACGGGTCTCTATTTGTTTTTATTACTTTTCTTGAATTTTTTCCTGTTTTTGCATTGCCAATTGCAGCAAATTCAAAATCTGGTCCAGATTAAAGTTATCGACTTCCTTCATTAAAACAACTGCTAATTCAGGGTGATCAGGGGCAATTTGAGCAATCAGGCAAGAAACTTGCTGACTATCCAGTTGAAGCGTTGCTTGATGTAGGTCTGCTAACTGGGTGGGCGCAAGATTCTGGAGGGCAACGATCGCATCAAATCGATCGGGAACCATCGCATCAAATCGATCGGGAACGATCGACTGTTGGCTGTCGGGTTCATCCCCGCTTCCATCGTAGTACTGTACCTTCAAATAGGTTGCCATCTTCTCCAGCAATTCCCTTTCCTGGAAAGGCTTGCGGACAAAATCATTACACCCTGCTTCCATCACCCTGGCTCGGTCTTCCTCGAAAACATTGGCAGTAAGGGCGATGATAGGCATGGGGGATAGGGGCTGGGGCAAAGGCTGGGTTGGAGAAGAGAGCCATGCCTGTTCTTGTTCACGAATCCGTCTGGTTGCTTCATAGCCGTCCATAATCGGCATTCGCATGTCCATCCAGATGAGATGGGGCTGCCAGCGTTCCCACAGAACGATCGCCTCCTGCCCATTCGTTGCCGCTTCCACCTCAAACCCAACGGACTGCAACACCTGAACGAGGAGCTGTCGGTTGTTTTTCTGGTCTTCTACAACTAAAATACGAGGGGGGGGTTGATGGGTCGCCAGCTTCAGAATGGGACTCAGTGAAGATGGAAGCGGTGTGTTCCCTGACTCCATCCGCCGCACGGGAATTGAGAATGAAAAAATAGACCCAACCCCCGGCGCACTGGAAACGGTCAAATCTCCTCCCATTAACTTCACAAATTGGCGGCTAATAGACAGCCCTAACCCCGTTCCCTCATGAGACGCAGACCGATTTCGGGATTGGATAAACGGCTCAAATAAGCTTTCTAACTCCGCTGGATCAATGCCAACTCCGGTGTCTTCCACTTCGAAGTGAAGGGTGAACTCTCGAAAAGATTCCGTATCTACCTGATTTGAGCAGTCTGACTCTTGCCCCCAGATTCGCAGAATGACCTGTCCGGCGATCGTAAATTTAATCGCATTCCCCACCAGATTAATCAAGACCTGCCGCAGTTTGTTCTCATCGGTTTCAATCTGTTGGGGAAGAAGAAGAGATCGATCGACCCTAAAAGATAACCCCTTCTCGACTGCCCGCAGTTGAAACATTTCCTCCAGGCTATCCAGTAAGCCATCCAGGTGAAAAACCTGGGCCGTAAAACTAACTTGCCCTGCCTCAATTTTCGACATTTCCAGGATGTCGTTAATTAAATTGAGTAGATGATTCCCACTCCGATTAATAATGCCAATTTGATTCCGCTTTTCTAAGGGAAGCGTCAGGTCGCGAGCCATCAACTGAGCAAAGCCCAAAATTGCATTGAGGGGGGTTCGAAGTTCGTGGCTCATGTTCGCCAAAAAGATACTCTTGGCCCGATTGGCGGACTCTGCCGCTTCCATGCTTTCTTTCAGGGCTGCTTCTGCCTGTTTGCGATC
>JANRKG010000355.1:0-7232 GCA_033763635.1 Leptolyngbyaceae cyanobacterium bins.59 | reverse complement strand
TTATCCATTTACTGTTTACTATGCTTTCAAGCAGACTGAAACTGATGAAGATGAGATAAGAGGATTAGCTTCTGTTACTGCTTCAACTGGTTGGGAAACCATGTTAGACGGTTTAATTAAGGCTGGATTTTCTATTACTGGTACTTGGCCTATACGCACAGAATTAAGCAATCGTACTGTTGCAAGTGGTTCTAATGCCCTCGCATCCTCGATCGTCCTCGTTTGCCGCCCTCGCCCTGCTGATGCTCCCTCCACAACTCGTCGCCGTTTCGTAGACGAACTTAAATCCGAACTCCCTGATGCACTCAAAAAACTCCAGCAAGGCAACATCGCCCCTGTAGACTTGGCTCAAGCCAGCATTGGTCCCGGCATGGCGATCTTCTCCCGCTATGCCAAAGTGCTGGAATCAGACGGTTCACCCATGCGGGTACGCACTGCCCTGCAACTCATCAACCAGACCCTCGACGAGTTCCTAACGGAACAAGAAGGCGAATTTGATACTGATACTCGTTGGGCACTGGCCTGGTTTGAGCAATACCAGTTCAATGAAGGGCCGTTTGGCGAGGCAGAAACCCTTTCTAGAGCCAAAAACACCAGCATCAAAGGCATGGCAGAAGCCGGAATCCTCACTGCCAAAGCCGGGAAAGTGCAACTCGTTCCCCGCGATGCCCTCCCCAAAGATTGGGACCCTACCAAAGACAACCGCATTCCCGTGTGGGAAGCAACCCAGCATCTCATCCGGGCACTCGATCAGAATGGCGAAACGGGTGCGGCTCATCTGCTGTCGCTCTTGAATGTTTCAAGCGGCAACTTAGGAGAAGTGGCGCGAGATCTCGCCTACCGTCTCTACAGTATTTGCGATCGCAAAGGGTGGACGCAGGAGGCGATCGCTTACAACAGTCTGGTTATCTCCTGGTCTGAAATTGCGAGGTTAGCATTGGAAAAACCAATCTCCCAACCGATTCAAGGCAGTCTCGAACTTTAACTTTTGAGGTCAACCTGATGTAACTATCTGTCGTCTATCGGGGCATTTGAGAGAAGGAGCATTCAATTTATGAGTTCTGCCAACATCCAATTAGTGGAATCACTGGTTCAAGTGATTCGTTCTCTCTCCGATGAGGAACGATCCTTACTCGAAGAAAAGCTGTTTTCAGATCAAGGTTATCCAACCACACGCGAACTGATACGGCTGACTCAGCAAGGACAACCTTTTGAATTCTTAGAACACGAGCCGGATCTATACACCTTTGAGGATGGAGAACCAATCTAGTGAATCTCATCAAAGGTGACATTGTTTTAGTCAGGTTTCCATTTACTGACTTGAGCCAAACTAAACTCCGTCCGGCAGTTGTCCTGTGGGCAAGTTCAGCGAGTCAAGATGTAACCCTCTGTTTTATCTCTTCCCAAAATGTTGATCAAACTGAAGAGGGCGAATTCATTCTAGACCCCGCAGATTCAGAGTTTTCTCAAAATGGACTCAAAGTTGCATCCAAAGCGCGTGTTACTCGTATTGCTACCCTGGAACGGCAACTTTTACAAAGACGGTTAGGCAAATTGGGTACTTCACAGATGCAGCAGTTAAACACTGCACTCATTCAAGTCTTTCAACTGTAACAACGAAATCTTTAACCTCCTTACTCTTACTTATCACTTCCCATGTCTATCAGCAACCATGAACGAGTCGGTCGAGCTTTGAATTTACTCAAAGAGGGCTTGTACCCCTACATTGAGCGTGAGATGCGATCGGTCTACCGGGATAAATGGTTGCTGGCCGCCATTCCCCTGATTGATCCTGACAACACCCTTCGTCGCAAGCCTGAAGACATTCTCAAAGAGGATGTTTCAGCCCAACTGAAGTTGATGTGGGGGAAATGGGATGATGTGTTCAAGCAAACGCTGGGACAGACCGAGCGCACGCTGATCAGCGAACTTCGCAACACTCGAAACGCCTGGGCACATGGTTCTACCTCCGTCCCCACTGAAGATGCTTACCGTGCTCTCGATAGCATTGTCCGCCTCCTGAATGCGATCGGTGCTGCTGAACAGTCTGACATTGTTGAAAAGCAGCGTAGTGAACTGATGCGGCAACGCTACGAAGACCAGGCGCGTCGAGAAGCGCGTCGGGCTGCGGTGGCACCAATGGAAGGGACTCCTACAGGAGGACTCAAGCCCTGGCGTGAGATCGTTATGCCCCATCAGGATGTTGCATCAGGACGCTATCAACAGGCGGAGTTTGCGGCTGACTTGTGGCAGGTGTTCCTCGATGAGGGGTCAGACGAATACCGTGACCCCACCGAATTCTTCCGGCGTACCTACTTGACCGAAGGACTCAAACAGCTTCTCAGCGGGGCATTACTGCGCTTGAGCGGCAACAAGAGCGATCCGGTGATCGAGCTTCAAACGAACTTCGGGGGCGGCAAAACCCACGCGATGCTGGGCCTCTTCCATCTGTTTTCGGGTGTTTCGGCAAAACAACTTCCAGGCTTAGAATCTGTCTTTGAATCTGCCAAAGTTCCTGAACCTCCCCAGAACGTCAATATGGTGGTACTGGTTGGCAATAAGATTTCCCCTGGTCAAACCCACATCAAGAAAGATGGGACAACCGTGCGGACGCTCTGGGGAGAAATTGCATGGCAGCTTGGGGGAAAAGAAGGCTACGAGATGATGCGACAGGCCGATGAAACCTCCACCAACCCTGGTGACACCCTGAAGCTCCTATTCAACAAGTATTCGCCCTGCTTGATCTTGATCGATGAATGGGTGTCCTATGCCCGTCAGTTGCACACCGAGAATGATCTGCCTGCTGGAACTTTCGATACCCACTTCACCTTTGCCCAAACCCTCAGCGAATCTGCCAAGAACGCCGATCGCACGTTGTTGGTGGTCAGCATCCCTTCCTCTGATATTGAGATTGGGGGCAATCGGGGGCAAGAAGCCTTACATCGGCTCAAGAACGCGATCGGTCGGGTGGAGTCTCCCTGGAGGCCCGCTAGCGCGGAAGAAAGTTTTGAGATTGTCCGTCGCCGCTTGTTCCAACCGATTGACTCCAATTCCTACGTGGCCCGTGATGCGGTGATTCGTGCCTTCTACGAGATGTACCAATCTCAAGCAGCAGAGTTCCCCTCCGAATGCCGCGAAGCCAACTATAAACGCCGACTGGAAGAGGCATATCCAATCCACCCTGAATTATTCGATCGCCTCTATTCCGACTGGTCAACCCTGGATAAATTCCAGCGGACCCGTGGCGTATTGCGGTTGATGGCAAAGGTCATCCATTCCCTATGGGATCGGGGAGACAAGAACCTGCTGATCATGCCTGCTAGCGTGGCGATGGATGATGCACAGGTGCAATCAGAACTCACACGCTACCTGGATGATAACTGGGTGCCTGTGATTGAAAAAGATGTCGATGGCAGCAATTCCCTTCCCGTTTCCCTCGATAGCCAAAACCCCAACTTGGGACGGTACTCCGCCTGCCGCCGTGTCACCCGGACCATCTATCTTGGCTCAGCCCCAACTTTGCGGGCTGCGAATCGAGGCTTGCCAGATCGCCGCATTCGGCTGGGTTGTGTGCAACCCGGAGAATCGGTCGCCACCTTTGGCGATGCCCTCAGACGATTAACGGACCAGGCAAGCTACATTTACATCGATGGCGATCGTTACTGGATCTCAACCCAGCCCAACGTCACCCGCATGGCCCAAGATCGGGCAACCCAGATTCAGGAAGACCCAGAGAAGATTTGGGAAGAAATTGTCCGTCGGTTAAAGCTGGACAAACAACGAGGTGAATTTGCTGGAGTCCATATTGCATCAGAGTCCACAGCAGACATCCCGGATGACGAGTCGATGGGAGTGCGTCTGGTCGTCCTGGGGCCACAACATCCCCATATCAGTCGGTCAATCGATAGCCCTGCCCGCCAGCAGAGCGAACACACCCTCATGACCAGGGGCGCTAGCCCTCGTTACTGCAAAAACTTACTGCTATTCCTGGCTCCCGATAAATCGAAGCTGACCGTGCTGGAGCAAAACGTCTGTCAGTTCCTCGCCTGGAACTCGATCGTGCGGGATAAGGAAGTGCTGAACCTTGACCCGTTTCAGAGCAAACAGGCAACCACGAAGCAGGAGCAGACCGACGACTTGGTAGATAACTTGCTGAAAGAAGCCTATTCCTGGCTCCTGGTCCCCACCCATCGATCCAATGCCAGCGATCCCAAACAACAAATTGATTGGACAGAAGTACGGCTCCAAGGGCAAGACTCCCCAGTTCTCCGAGCCAGTCGCAAGGCAGTCCATGAGGAATACTTGATTGTCACCTACGCCGCAAACCGCATCCGTATGGAAGCCCTTGATTCTTACCTGTGGCGAGACTCTGACCACATCGACACGAAACGGTTGTGGACCTATCTGAGCAATTACCTGTACTTCCCGCGTCTCAGCAATGAACAGGTGTTACTGCAAGCGATTCAACAAGGTGTAACAGCCCTCCTCTGGTCTGAACACTTCGCCTATGCCACTGGTTGGGACGAAGCAAAAGGCCGATATCTAGGACTCAAAGCTGGACCTAACGATCCCTTTACTGCGACTCTCAGTAGCCAGAATTTGCTCGTCAAACCAGAGGTCGCCCAACGCCAACTCGATGCAGACGAAGCAGCTAGAAAGCAGGCAGAAAACGAGAAGAACCAGCCCGGTTCCGATCCGGGAGTAGAGGAGACGGACAATCCTATCGATCCTCCTGATGGTGGTACAAAACCTGTTCCCCCACCTCCTACCAAGCAAGTGAACCGCTTCTATGCTTCAGTAAAGGTCAACCCTACTCGCTTAATCAAGGATGTAGGGCAAATTGCCGATGAAGTATTGCAGCACCTCAGTAGCCTTAACGCTGACATTGAAGTGACTGTAGAGATCCAAGTTAAAACCCCTGATGGAGTCCCCGATGCGATCGTTCGTACCGTCACTGAAAACTGCCGAACTTTGAAATTCACCAACTACGACTTTGAGGAAGAGTAGGCGTGGGATACTCCCCAGCAACTCTACAAAACGGAAAAGATTTGCCCAGATCTGTGGAAAAGTTCAGGCCCTATCTGGATCATAGCGTTTTCCACGAATGCCCCAATAGGGAGCGTTGCATTCGCTTTAACGCTCCCATATTCTCGCATTTGCAATGTTCAGATTAGGTGCGACAACGCTGGCCTGATTAGTGCAAACAGCATCCAGTTCGTCGAGGAAGACAAGAAAACCACTGCTGTTCCCTGAAAAAATTGCCACGCAGTTGCGGTCTTTTTTGACAATTTCACTGAACTGTGGTGAATGCTCCGATCGGGGAAACCTAAAACAAGTTCATTCAGCAAAGCAGCCAGAACATGCACTTCTGCGATCGCACTGAATTCATGACGTTCACCCGATTACAGCCATGACCACCACCGATCGCATTGAAGCCCTCGCAGGCCGCAATGGATGTTCAAACCGTGCTACCTGCTCAACTAATAACGTCATATTGCTGAATTTGCATAAAGCCGTGTGATCCCAGATTTCAGTTCATTGAAAGCCCCAATAGCCCCAAACTACGCAGCTTTGCTGGTCCCTGGACTCCATTGACCGCAGATCCCGAACTCTCAGAGCGATCGCTTCCTGGTGTGGGGATCACCTCACCCAAAAATTCCCTGCAACGACCTGGAAACGTTGGCACAAAGGAAAGCCAGGGATCGATCGCTGATAGTGCAGTTCATCAATCACGCATTCGCTACCGCGACCCAGGAAGGCTTCTCCAGGTTGGCCCCATGCTGAACGAAACCGGGGATCATCTACGCCATTTTGCTGAATTTGTGACGCTCAAAGCACCACCCCGTGGGATTCCGGATTCCAGTTCATGGGTTGAATCCCTTTAATGAAACTAATCTTCGATACGATCGCCCTTTTCTTCTCTTCGTAATCTTAGTTTTTATCTTACACAATAGAATGCATCTTTCTATTGTGTTAAGGACCCCGATTTCTAGAAAAGGTGTATGGGAAGGCCGCTATGCAACCCGATCGTTCCATTAGAGCGATCGCCAGCCCAGGAATCCGATGAAAAGATGGGTGGACTGGCAAGCATCGTTGTTCTGCGCCTCAAGGAGTGGGGCGATCGCCTAACGGCTTGGGTGAAGTGAAGTGTCGCCGCTGTCATCTGTCATCTTCCTGTCATGCTTAGGCCGTAAAGTACACCAAGACAGTTAGATGCAATTCCTTACACATAAGCCCCCGGTTTCGCGCCTGGGGGCTTTTCGCGATCGCCTAACGGCTTGGGAAATTGAAGTGTCGCGACAAGCAGAGGTGATGAGGAACTTCAGCCACCCTTTTCTTGATACAGGCCAAGCAAGGCAAAAGCGTCAGTTAGCTCTCGTAGATCGTGTGTCAGGAAAAGGGTTGCCCCTAATAGTTCTCCAGCATTGCTTGGGTGCTTGGGTGCTAAGGATGAAATTGCAATGCCCCTAACTCTCTGCATCCCTCAATGCCCGTACTGATGGAATCGAGAAATTACGCCTGAAGGATAGTTCAGTGGCTGATGGGGAGGAAGTGGCAAGGGTTTACCGGGATCAAGCCTGCTGAACTGGGATACGATGCGGAAAAATTGTCGGTCTAATGTTCCATTGAGGTAATTAGAAGGATGGCGGCACAAGATGAGACCTGATGAGGTTGCACAAAGCTACGATCAAATCGCCAATGTTTGGAACAGCGAAGCATTTCCTCGCACTGATGGAGTTAAGCAGCACGAACGGGCAATCGCTTTTGTAAAAGAAAGGCAATATGCCTTGGATATTGGTTGCGGGTGTAGCGGCAGAATCATTGACCTTCTAATGGGTTACGGATTCTCCGTTGAAGGAATTGATATTTCAGGTCGGATGATCGAGTTGGCAAAGCAACGTCACCCCGATGTTACTTTTCATCATGCAGACATTTGCAATTGGCCATTTCCTAGAACATACAACTTCATTTCAGCATGGGATAGCATTTGGCATCTACCTTTGCAGGATCACGAAATGGTATTGAAACGGATTTTGCAAGCCTTGACACCTCAAGGGATTTGCATCTTCACCGCTGGAGGTTTGGATGCACCCACTGAGAAAGTAGACTTTGCGATGGGTCCTCAGATGTATTACAGCGTGCTTGGCATTCCTAAAATGCTCAAAGTGTTATCAGATACAGGATGTGTATGCAGGCACCTGGAGTACGATCAGTATCCAGAGCAACATCTT
>JANRKG010000354.1:0-28575 GCA_033763635.1 Leptolyngbyaceae cyanobacterium bins.59 | reverse complement strand
CGGGTGGCCTTCCGGGGCGTGGTTTATGTCAAAGCGATCGAACTGCGGGATTTCAACATCTCAGTCGCCTGGGATAATCCGAGCCAGACAATTGCACTGCGATCGATTCTGAGAATTAGCCCTGACTTGATGAATCGGATTATGGGACAGGGTTACAGTACCGAAGTGCAGATGATGATGTTCCTCAAAAGCAATAACGAAGTAGCTCTGACTCAATTTCCAGATATTCCCAAGCTCTACCGGGAAGAAGCCAGCATTGAAGGCGTAAACCACGATGTCGCCTTCTGCCAAATGTGCGTCGAAACCGCCTTTCTGCGATTTGGGGGAGATGTTATCCCGAAACAAAACAACTTTGCAGGGTTGGGGACGATCGATGAAGGGATTCAGGGCGCTTACTTTCCCAATCCCCGGATTGGCGTTCGGGCGCAGGTACAACACCTGAAAGCCTATGCCAGCACTGAACCGATGGTACAAGATCTGGTAGACCCCCGCTTTCGATTTGTCACACGGGGAATTGCCCCAACCGTGGAACAATTGAGCGGCCGGTGGGCCGCCGATCGGGAGTATGGCAGAAAAATTCTGGCAGTTCTGAGACGCTTGTATGAATCCGCCGGATTGATGTAGCACCTTAGGAACTTGTTTTTCAGAAATCTCCTAAGTTCATCCAGAACAAGTGTTTACATTTTTGGATGGGTAGCAAAGGGGTGTCTAAATACTGTCTCAATCAATACTGTCTCAATCAATACTGTGCTGAATGAATGGGTAAACATCCCAACCATTATTTCCGTTCTGGATGCTCTGCTGCTGGGGATGGCGTTCCCATTCGGTTAATCACCCGCAGCATCTGGTACAGACGGCCCAGATCGCGCTGATTGAAATAGAGGGCTAGCCTGGGCAGATCGATCGTGATATCGGGTGCCTCTTGGGGGAGGGTTGCAATTTTCTCGATCCGTCCCTGCACTAGAATGTCGCTGAACTGGTCATTCAGTTCTTCTACCTGAGCATCCGATAAGGGGGTCTTCAAGCGAATAATGAGTCGATCGCCCACATAGCGGCTGGAATGGTAAACCAGATAAAAACTGGTAATGACCTGGCAAGCCAGGTCTACATTGTCGGTGATCGTGTACAGGCTGGTATCTTCTGGGCTGATTAAGCCTCCTTTCAAAAGATTTTGCACGATGTACTCGTTCCAGTCGTGCCAGTAGGTACTGCCGAGAGGTTCAATCAACACCAGGGGAACGGGAGCGGATTTTCCAGTTTGACTGAGGGTAAGGCATTCAAACGCCTCATCCTGCGTCCCAAAGCCACCGGGGAACAGGGCCAAGGCATCACTTTCCCGCAGGAAAAAGAGTTTGCGGGTGAAAAAATATTTGAAATTGACCAGTTTACTGCTGCCCTGGATATAAGGGTTATCCCCTTGTTCAAAGGGCAATTGAATATTCAGCCCAAAAGACTGATCCGGTCCTGCCCCTTGATTTCCGGCTTGCATGATACCGCCCCCGCCCCCTGTAATCACCATAAAACCCTGTTGGGTAATGCGGCGGGCAAACTCAACCGCCATCTGATAGTCTGGTGAGTCTTCTGTCACCCTGGCAGAACCAAAGATCGTGATTTTACGAGTCCGGCGATAGGGGTAGAACGTTCCAAAGGCCCGTTCCATGTCCCGCAGGGATGCGGTCAAAACCTTCCAATCGAGGCGATCGATCGGGGTTTCGGTCAAACGGGTCAGGGTGGTCAGAGCCTGCTGAATGAGTTCTGAATGTTCAACTGTAGGGAGCCGATCGATGAGATTCATCAAGTCAGATCGAAGGGACTCCAACTCTTTGGAGTAGGAAGATGATTCCATTTGCCTCTACCTCTCAGATTAAAAGTGCCCCAGGCGCATTGGCCTAAGGCACTATACGAAGGCGAAAGATGGCCCTGAACAGTTCTATCAACTATCGATTCTGCATCAAGAAAAAGTAACCCTTGAGCAAGAGGATGGGGAGGAACTAGCAGAGCCAATCATTCTTCAAGATGCTTTTATGCAAGTGCAGGCCCTTAACTTGGAGCGGAAGTTACAAATACTTTTCTAAGGTATTGGCAAGGGTCGTTTTAGGGACAGCACCAACAACCATATCAACCCGTTGACCATCCTTAAAGATCATCAGTGTTGGAATACTCCGAATTCCGTACTGGCTGGCAACACTGGGGTTTTCGTCTGTGTTGACTTTCACAACCTTAACTTGACCGTCGTACTGCTGGGCAATTTCATCAACAACAGGTGCAACCATGCGGCAGGGACCACACCAAGGTGCCCAAAAATCAACAAGAACAGGGACCCCACTGTCAAGAACTTCTTCCTTAAACGTTGCATCTGTAACTGCTGCGGCTACTGACATGCTTAGCAAACCTTACCTATAGTGTTTTCTAACATCTTACATCATCATGAAAATAACCCATTGTTTCCATTTCGATTCGATCGCTTTTGTCCTATAAGTCTTTCAATGACGACCTTTTAGAAAAAGCGTAATGAGTGAAAGATTGAAGAACAAAATAAGAAACTTAAATTTATTTAATAAAATATCGAAAAGTTTTCTTTTAAAACATTTCGTGGAAAGATTTCTTTTGCAGATTTTTCCATGTTTAAAAGAAAGTTTTAAAGGAAAGCTTCAAAAGGAACCGCCTGAGCTGCATTAAACAAGCCCAGGCGGAGTGTGGTGTGAGGAGTGAACGGAATCATTCGTCCCCGCTATCACTATTGTATGCGACGGACCCAGAATTTCTATGGACCACTCAGGAAGATCCATAAAGTTTAAGATTTTGTTCGAAAGTTGCAATTTTCTTGAAGAAACGAGTTAGAAAATCTTCCTATCGAGCAATTGCTTTAAACTTCTTTAAGAGTGTTTACTTACCCATCCCTAATTGTTGGGCTTTCTGGTAGACTTTGCCTTCTGTCAACAGAGAGGGAGCAATAACAACTTCTACCTGTTGCATTTCTTTAATATTCTTAGCTCCCAGAGTCCCCATGCTAGTTTGCAAGGCTCCCAATAAGTTGTGAGTCCCATCATCTAACTGGGCGGGTCCCCTGAGAATTTGCTCCAGAGTGCCCGTGCTGCCCACCCGAATGCGTGTCCCTCTGGGAAGAACGGGGCTGGGGGTTGCCATGCCCCAATGGTAGCCACGACCGGGCGCTTCCTTAGACCGGGCAAAGGGTGACCCGATCATGACTCCATCCGCACCACAGGCGATCGATTTACAGATATCCCCCCCGGTGATGAGTCCTCCATCGGCGATCACGGGCACATAATTCCCGGTTTCCCGGTGGTAGTCATCCCGTGCGGCGGCACAGTCAGCGATCGCCGTTGCCTGGGGAATCCCAACCCCCAGCACCCCACGAGAGGTACAGGCCGCACCGGGTCCAATCCCGACAAGGATACCCGCAGCCCCAGCCTTCATCAAATCTAGCGTCACGTCATAGGTGACACAGTTTCCTAGAATGACCGGGATGGGCATTTCGAGACAAAATTGGGCCAGGTCCAGGGGGGTGACGGTTTCGGCTGCCAGGTGGGCCGTCGAAACAACCGTTGCCTGGATAAAGAACAGATCCGCTCCGGCCTCAGCGACGGTTTGCCCGTACCGCATTGCGCCCACAGGAGTCGCGCTAACGGCTGCAATGCCCCCTTGTGCCTTAATTTCTTGAATCCGTTGAGTGATCAGTTCTGGTTTTACAGGTTCTGCATACAATTCCTGCATCAACCCAACAAACTCTGTGGGGCCAACGGATGCGATACGGTCCAGCACTGGATTTGGGTCTGCATAACGGGTCTGGACTCCCTCAAGATTTAGGACTCCCAACGCCCCCAATTGCGACAACAAAACCGCCATTCGGACATCCACTACGCCATCCATTGCACTGGCAATGATGGGAATTTCCCGTTCAATCCCGCCGATTTGCCAGCGGGTATCAGCCAGCGACGGGTCAAGGGTCCGCCGACCGGGAACTAATGCAATTTCGTCAATTCCGTATGCCCGCCGAGCAGATTTGCCCCTGCCAATTTGAATTTCCACGCTTCCAACTTCCACAAAGCTATTTAAGCTAGACTATCAAATTTGACAGATATTCTGTAGTGAGTTTGACTGTCACTCTAAAATTTAAATCCTAATTCTATTAAGCAGATTTCCAGAAATTAATTTCCTGACTGGTTTCGGCTTCGTTCGACCCGCACCTGTACTCTGAGCGAAGTCGAAGGTTTACCCTGAGCGAAGTCGAAGGGCAACCCACAGGTAAACTCCTTTCCCGAAATCCCTAATTGATCCGGACTAATCGAATTTCTGTGCGCTGATTGCGGGAGTCAGCAGGAGAAACTCCTAGAAGGGGCTGGCTGAATCCCTTTCCCTCTGCAATGATGCTGTGCCTCAAGCCGCGCCGACGCAAGGCATTGACAACAACCTGGGCGCGTTGCTGGCTGAGGCTTTGGTTGATATCAGCGGGGCCAGTGCGTGAAGTATGCCCAATCACCCGCACCGCAACCGTTTGGGGATTAAATTCGCCAATTTCCTGGGCGAGCGTTGCCAAAGTTGTATTGCCCTGCGGAGTTAAGTCTGCGGAGCCCGTCCCGAACTGCACTTCCCCCCGGACCTGGAGATTACCGATCGCCTGAGCTTTTTTGACCTGAGCGACCGTTAGTTGCCGCTGCGATCGAGCCGTTTTGTTCTTTCCCTCTAAACGGCTGGCGAGATCGGGATTGTCTGCTCGGACGAGATCAACCAGGGTCCGGGTATTGTTCGCAGCTTCCGCCAGAAATTGCCCGGTGTATAGGGTTTCTGGGCTGGATGGAACTGCGTTCATCCGTCCTGAAAGGGTTAACACTGCTGCGGTGGACCCAATTCGTCGTTTCAGGGTGCCATCGTTCAGCCATTGTTGAGCTTCCAGAGCCGTAAAAAATTCAATTCCTTGGAGGACTGCCGCTGCATCTCCAGAAGAGAGTTTGCCATCCTCCGCAATTTGTTTCTGTAACTGGGAGGCATCCCGCACATTGGCATCAATGCGGCGATAGTAGGTTGCGAGTAACTGAGAGATTTTGGCGGGTTGGTTCTGAATGAGCCGATCGCTTGCAACCAACACATCCACGATTGCCCCCGGTGCATCCTGACTGGAGAGGACGACCGTGTACCCTTGACGGCGGGCCTGGGTGACAAAGGGTTCCCAGATCACGACGATCGGTAAGTCTTGCTTCGATTGCAGCAACTTCCAGGCTTCCGAAGCATCCGTTACTTTAATGACATTGAATTGATTGAGATTAAAGGCTTCAAATTTGGTGTCCAATACGAGAGCAAGGTACTCGCTGGGGGTTTCTCCCGCAAAGGCGATGCTGAGTTGTTTTCCCTGCTTTTGTGCCTGCTGCACCAGTTGATTCAGGTCCAGCAGGGATCGTAAATTTCGGTACTTGCGGGTATTGAGAACAACGGCATCGGCACCAGCCGTGCGATCGATCAAGCCTACAATCTTGCCCTTGGGCTTTTGTTTCAAAAACTGGTCCAGGGTGGTCACGATCAGATCGGCCTGTCCTTGATTGAGGCGATCGGCCCGCTTCGCCTGATCGAACTCATCCGCGTAGCTCAGTTGAATGCCTGCCTCCTTCAGGGCTTGCTGAAATGCAGGATTCCGAAAGGTGCTGTAGCCGCTAAAGGTGTCTCCCAACAGAGTCATTTGCTGGATCTGGTTGGATTGGGTCGAAGTGCTGCCTCCAGAGGATTGCTGCCCAGGCAAGGTAAACAGGTTGGGAGCCGATTTACTGAGTAACCATACCCCCCCTCCACCCACTGTGGCAGTCATAACCAGTGCCAGACCCAGAGCCAAATTGCTGTTCTTACTCATCGACCCTCAACCCTAATTTTGTCGCTGAAAGCGATAGATATCCCGCTATTCTGGATCACAAGGATGGTATTTGCCAAAATGTTCTCGATCGCTGGACCAGGAGTGAATTGTGAGTTCTATGGATTCTTCCGTTGGAGTCGCTGTTGTTGGCACTGGCTTTGGGCAAAAGGTACACATTCCCGCCTTGCTGGAGCATCCCAAGGTGCAGATTCGCGCGATCTACCACCGGGAGTTAGAGAAGGCCAGAGCGATCGCCCAGGCTTATGAAGTTCCTCATGCCCACGATAGCATCGAAGATCTCGTTGCCCTCCCCGATGTTCAGGCTTTCGCCATTTCCACTCCACCGTTTTTGCATTACGACATGGCGAAGGCCGTGTTGCAATCTGGAAAGCATCTTTTGCTAGAGAAACCCACGACCCTGAAGGCAGAAGAAGCGAGGGATCTCTATCACCTGGCAAACCAGACTGGCAGCATTGTCACCCTAAACTTTGAATTTCGCTGTGTCCCCGCATGGCAATGGCTGGCGGAACAACTGGCGGAGGGGTATGTCGGTCAGAAGCGATTGATCAAGGTGGATTGGATGGTGTCAAGTCGGGCAGATGCTAATCGGCACTGGAACTGGTACGCCCAGAAGCACCAGGGGGGGGGTGCGTTGGGGGCGATCGGCTCCCATGCCTTCGATTACATTGCCTGGTTGTTCGGTCCCATCCACCGCCTCTGTGCCCGCCTGAGTACCACCATTCCCGCCCGCCCCGATCCCCACACTAGGGAGATGAAACCTGTGGATGCAGACGATACCTGTTTGCTGATATTGGAATTGGCGGATGGCACTCCCTGCCACATCTGTCTGAGTGCTGTGACGTATCAGGGGCGGGGGCACTGGCTGGAAGTGTATGGCGATCGGGGCACCCTGATTGTGGGCAATGACAACCAGCAGGATTACATTCACGGCTTCCGAGTGCTGGGCAGTGAGGCGGGAAAAACCCTGGCGGAAATTCCTGTGCCCGATCGCCTCGCTTTTCCTCGTACTTTTATGGATGGTCGCATTGCCCCTGTATTGGGGATCGTGAATCGGTGGGTGGATGGGATTCAGCAGGGCAAGGTAGAAATTCCGTCTTTGCGAGAAGGGGTTTATTCTCAATTACTGATGGATTTGGCTCACCAGTCAAGTCTCACGGGAGCCTGGGTTGATGTGCCCGATCTGGATGATTTTCTGCACGGTACAGTTTAATTCATCCCCCGCTTCCTCTGACGTATCGCATTCCTGGCAGTTGCGTCACCCAACCGTCCAGTTCCAATTGCAACAAGGTACTGGAGACAATCGGGGCAGGAATCCCCGATCGCTGGACGATCGCATCCAACAAAATTGGCTCTGCTGAGACGTGTTTCAGAACTTGTTGCAAGTCGGGATCAAGATCTGGCAAGGAAAGCTGAGTTGATTGGGGAAGGGGGATCGGGTCCAAATTCGGTAAACTTCCTAATAACTCCAGCAGTGAGTCTACGCCCAGAATGACGTGGGCACCTTTGTTAAGTAATCCCAGGCAACCAACCGACTGGGGATTGTCAAGGGAACCGGGAAGGGCATACACATCTCGCCCGTAGTCGTTGGCTAAGTGGGCAGTGATGAGGGCACCGGATTTATAGGGTGCTTCAATGACAATCACCGCACGGCTTAACCCGGCAATAATGCGGTTTCGTTGGGGAAAATGCAGGCGATCGGGTTTCGTTCCGGCAGAATATTCACTGACTGCTAACCCGTGTTGAATCACTTGTTGATACAACTTTCGGTTTTGCCAGGGATAGACCACATCTACCCCGGTGCCTAAAACGGCGATCGTTCGCCCGCCCGCTTCTAGGCAACTCCAGTGTGCTTCGGTATCAATGCCTTCTGCCAGACCAGACACGATCGTAAATCCATGCCGGACTAAGGCTTCTGTTAGAATCCGAGTCCATTTTTTGCCGTAATCACTGGGGGCGCGGGTGCCGACGATCGCTACGGTGGGTGGATTGCTCTGGCTTTCCAAAGGTTCTACTTGCCCCCGGTAGTACAAAATGGTGGGGAAGCTGGGGATTTCGAGCAGCAGACGGGGATAGGCTAAATCGGCAGGAGTCCAGAAAGTGGGATTTTTCTGCTGGTGTTGTCGCCAAAGGTCTTGCAGTTGGGTGTGGAGGCGCTGACTACAAATGGCCTCCAGGACTTGCGGCCCAATCCCTTCAACAGTCGCTAATTCATTAGGGCTGGCAGTCCAGGCTGTCTGGAGGTTGCCAAACTTGTACTGTAATCGACCTAATAAAACGGAACCAATACCGGGGATTTGGGACCATGCCAACCAAAATAGTCGTTCTTCCTGCAAACTGTTCTCCTGCGATCGTGCCCTGAACCTCCGTCCTCCATCCTGCGGGATTCGGATGACAAATTCCATCGGGCAATCGGAGAAAACTTCACGAAATTTGGCGGTTGTTCTGTGTTTCTGTAAGTATTCTGCACATCAGAGTCATCAAGGGTAGATATTGAGTATTCTCTAGAGGTGTGCATCTCCCGACTCGCTCCTATTGTTATGCGAATCCATCAGACTATTCAGGGTTTTTCTCCATTCAGCTACCAATATCTTCTGCAAGAATTGGCTTTCTATCGGTTTCAGGGGCATTACGAAAACTCAGGGCTAGAGGTGTCTGTGCAACCCCTCTCTGCCAAAGATAATCTTCATGATTTTTTGAATCTCCATCCCCGGCAATCTTTTCTTCCGGTGCCTGTGCTTTACCGTGAACACTGGCAGTGGATGAGTTTGAAGCCTGCCGAAATTCAGTCCATGTGGTTGCCGCTGCAACGAGCGCAGGGAAAAGTAGCAACCGCAGGGCTAGGGCTAGGCTATTATGCCCTCCGTGCAGCGGCAAAACCAGAGGTAGAGCGGGTTGATGTGTATGAGATTGACCCGCGCGTTATCAGGTTTTTTGAAAAGACGTTTTCTGATCGTGCTGAATGTTCCAAGATCCACATCATTCAGGGGGACGTTCACCAAAAACTGGTCGATCGCACCTACGATTTCTGTTTTCTGGACTTCTATGGTGCGCCTTTCCCCGTGCAATACCTCAAAGACTTGAGCTTTTTTCTGGAACGAAACCAATTTGGGTATTGCCACATTTGGTATGAAGAACGAATTGTTCAGGAATTGTGGCTGAAGCGCTGCGATTTGAAGTTGCGATCTGATGAAAGCGCCCTATTGTGGATGTGGCAGGAATACTTGCTGACCGAAGGATTTTCCCTCAAACCCCGATTGCCAGAACTGCTGGTGGAAGGGTATAGCAAAATTCGTAATTACGAGGGAGGGGTGGGCCGTGTCCGAAGTCAACAGTCCCAGCAAGTGACCCACCGGATGGAACAGTTTGAAGGGAGATGCTAACTCACAACTCCCGTCAAGTTCCCCGGATAAATCCTAGACTTCGATGGGAGAGGTGAAGGACAGCATGGTATCTGTTTGCTCTATATGGGGAAGCACCCCATCCGTCTCCTGAGTTGCCCGATCGATCGCTGCCTCAACTAACCCCCGGAACAGCGGGTGGGGCTGGCTGGGGCGCGATTGGAATTCGGGGTGGAACTGGCTGGCAATGAAGAATGGATGGTTGGACAACTCAATGATTTCGACCAAGCGCCCATCGGGAGAAGTGCCGCTCACAATGTATCCTGAATCCGTGAATAGGTTGCGGTAAGCGTTGTTAAACTCGTACCGATGGCGGTGCCGTTCGTAAATCACTTCTTCGTTATAAAGCCTGAATGCCAAGGTATTTGGAGCCAACCGACAGGGGTAGAGGCCCAAACGCATGGTTCCCCCCAAATCCACCACATCTTGTTGCTCTGGCAGAAGGTTGATTACGGGATGGGTAGTCTGGGGATCAAATTCAGCGCTGTTGGCGGTCTCCATTCCTGCCAGGTGTCTGGCCCACTCAATCACCGAACATTGCATGCCAAGACAGAGACCCAGGAAGGGGATTTTTTGTTCTCGTGCGTAGCGAATCGCCGCAATCTTGCCATCCACCCCACGAATCCCAAAGCCACCGGGGACAATGATCCCATCCACTCCCTCTAGAATGCGTGCTGCATCATCTGATTCCAGATCTTCGGAGTTGATCCAGCGCAGGTTAACGGCTGCTCCATTCAGGATTGCGGCATGGCGAACGGCTTCTGTTACAGAAAGGTAGGCATCTGTGAGCCGAACATATTTACCGACAACGGCAATCTCAATTGTGCGGGTTGTGCCATAGAGTCGATCGACCAGGGTTTGCCATTGAGTGAGGTTGGGTTGGCGTTGCTCAAGATTGAGAAGGTCGAGCGCTTGATGGGCTAACCCCTCCCGCTCTAGCGTTAAAGGAACTTCATAAATACTGCGGGCATCCTGAGCCGTGATGACACACTCGACTGGGACATCACAAAAGCCAGACAATTTTTCCTTTAACCCTGGTTGAAGGGGCCGATCGCAGCGACAGACCAGGATATCCGGCTGAATCCCGATCGATCTCAACTCCTTAACCGAGTGCTGCGTGGGTTTGGTCTTCATCTCCCCGGCAGAGGCAATCCAGGGCAGGAGGGTGACGTGCATGTAAAGGACGTTGCGCCGCCCGACTTCTTTTCGGAACTGGCGAATGGCTTCCAGGAACGGCAGGGATTCAATGTCCCCAACGGTGCCCCCAATCTCCGTAATCACGACATCAGGATTGGTGTTTTGAGCAACGCGCAAAACCCGTTCTTTAATTTCGTTGGTAATGTGGGGAATTACTTGAACCGTGCCTCCCTGGTAATCTCCCCGCCGCTCCTTATTAATGACCGCTTGATAGATAGAACCCGTCGTCACGCTATTGAGGCGAGACATGGAGGTATCGGTGAAGCGTTCGTAGTGGCCTAGATCCAGGTCAGTTTCCGCCCCGTCCTCGGTCACGAAAACCTCCCCATGCTGGAAGGGACTCATCGTACCAGGGTCTACGTTGATATAGGGATCAAGCTTGAGAATTGAAACGGAGTAGTTGCGAGATTTGAGTAACCGTCCCAGGCTAGCTGCTACGATTCCCTTACCGATACTGGAGACCACCCCACCTGTGACAAATACAAACTTAGTCATAACGAATGCAGAACTGACCTACTGGAGAGATACCCCGTTCATTCTGACATATCGCACTGGCTCCTGAGGATTGCACAATTGATCCTTAATTAAGGTTGGGTTGGAACCCTTTTCAAAGAATCGTCAGATAGGTTGGGTTGGGCTGATCGATCATGCGGCTTATGGATTCACCTGAAACGAATATCATGAGGTGTACCTCGCCACTGTACTTGCAGGATGGCAATTTTCTAAATGGGCAATCGGATGAAAAGATTACTGGGTTTAGCGGTTAGTGGACTCATGGTGACGGCTTCTGCCAAGGCGGAACAACCCTTGATGGTGGTCTATCCCCCCAATAACCATGAAACCACTGCCGATCGCATCTTCTTCATTGGAACCGCCCCGGCTGCTGGCGAAGTGCAAATTAACGGTCAAGGGGTTCGCCGCAGCCCCGGCGGACATTTTGCCCCCAGTCTACCCTTACGGATTGGCGAAAACCGCTTCACCTTACGATATGGCACCCAGGAATTACAGTTAAACGTGATTCGCAAGGCGACGACTCCGGTGATCCCCAACGATTTAGCCTTTGCGATCGACTCTCTCTTCCCTTCCGTCGATCTGGCCCGTCTTCCCGGTGAACCGATTTGTTTTCGTGCGATCGCCCCTGCAAATGCCACAGTATCGGTCAACCTGGGCACCACAACCCTCCCCCTCTTGCCCCAACCTCCCGCTGTGCAACTTCCGGCAAATGCTGCCGTGCTGACCCAACAGGAAAGCAGCCCCTTGGTCATCAATCCTGGGCAGTATGGGGGGTGTACGATCGCAACCCAACCCGGTCGATTAGGTCAACCAGAGTTTCAGTTAAAGACTGCTCAGGGAACGATCGCCCAATCGGTTCCCGCCCAGATTGAGGTCTTATCCCCCGCTCAATTGGAGGTGGTAGAAGTGATCGCTGCCACTGGAGTTGCCCGGACGGGACCGAGTACAGATTATTCCCGTCTCACCCCTTTACCCCAGGGCACCCGCGCCACAGTGACAGGGCGAGAAGGAGAGTGGTTGCGATTGGAGTATGGTGCGTGGATTCGGCGCAGTGAAACCCGCACAATTCCCAATGCAGTTCCCCCCACAACCCTGATTCGGAGTGCCCGCGCTCGCCGTGCGGGGGAGTGGACTGAAATTGTGTTTCCGCTCCAGGTTCCAGTTCCTATCACCGTTCAACAGGGTGATCGGACCTTCACCCTGACCCTCCACAACACAACGGCCCAAACGGACACGATTCGGTTGGATGACAATCCGTTGATCTCCCGCATGGACTGGCACCAGACCCAACCGGGTCAGGTTCAGTATGTTTTCCATCTCAAAGGCCAGCAGCAATGGGGCTATCGTCTCCGCTATGAAGGCCCGAATCTGATTCTTGCCCTCCGGCACCCTCCGATACGTGCCAAAGGTTCTTCCCTAAAAGGAATCAGTGTTTTGTTGGATGTGGGACATGGCGGACCAGAGGACTTGGGAGCAAGGGGGCCGAATGGCTATCCGGAAAAAGATGTTGCTCTAACCGTGACAAAACTCCTGCGGGATGAATTGGTCAAAAGGGGAGTAACCGTGTACCTGACGCGGGAAACCGATGTTGACCTGCCT
Organism: Leptolyngbyaceae cyanobacterium bins.59; assembly: GCA_033763635.1. GTDB lineage: Bacteria > Cyanobacteriota > Cyanobacteriia > JANRKG01. The sequence goes on along the minus strand of JANRKG010000354.1, from coordinate 15,987 downwards.
CTCGCCGATCGCATCGCTCAGATCAACCAGAAAGAGCCGACGATCGTCCTGAGTCTCCACTACAACGCGCTTCCCGATTCAGGAGATGCTTTGGCAACTCAAGGGGTCAGTACCTTCTGGTACAACCCCCAGTCCCATCGTCTGGCGATCTTCCTGCATAACTATCTGGTCACGGAACTGAAACGCCCGTCCTACGGGGTTTACTGGAATAATCTGGCTCTGACCCGCCCAACCGTTGCCCCGTCTGTGTTGTTGGAGTTGGGATTTATGATTAATCCGTTTGAGATTGAGTGGATTATGAACCCTCAGGAGCAGCAACGACTGGCGATCGTCCTGGCAGACGGGATCATCGAATGGTTAACTGAGGCGCAGAAGGGCACTTGAACAGTGGCACGGTCAATTTATCTACCATTTGTTGCATAAGCTTCCGCTAGATCACAGAAGCGATGCTGGCTGATCTGGAAGAGGATGGAAAAGTAGCCGTTGCAAGCAGCGAGACCGTAGAAGCCCTCGCTTTTTAGGCACTTTTAGCCTGTAATAACCGTCTTCTAATCTGTATTAACACGTAATTAGCACGTAAATCTGTTGTGTATTGCCTGGAGTGAGGAATGGAGCGTATGACGATCGATCGCCCATTGGAGGTCAGCCGTGATCTACTGTAGCAAGAACCACCAAAACCCAATTGGGGGCCGATTTTGTTACCTCTGTGGGGAGCAATTAGCAGTCAATTCCTCGGTTCAACCAGGGATGGTGTTGGGCGATCGATATCGAGTAGTCCGGGAACTGGGGCATGGTGGTTTTGGGCGAACTTACCTGACGGAGGATAACAATCGCTTCAACGAGAATTGTGTTCTCAAGGAATTTGCACCTCAGGTTCAAGGCACTTCTGCTTTGCAAAAAGCTGAGGAATTATTTTCACGGGAAGCGGGTGTCCTTTACAAGCTTCAGCATCCCCAGATTCCTCGCTTTCGAGAACTCTTTCGCGCAGATCTGGGGGATAAGGGTCGCCTATTCCTGGTGCAGGATTATGTCGCGGGCCAGACCTATCGATCGCTTCTGGAAATTTACCGCTATCAAGGCAAGGCTTTCTCTGAATCCGAGATCATCTCCCTGCTTCAGCATCTTCTTCCGGTGCTGCACTATATCCATGCTCTGGGAGTGGTTCACCGAGACATTGCCCCTGATAATTTAATGCGGCGTGACTCCGACGGGCTGCCTGTTCTGATTGACTTTGGCGGAGTTAAACAGGTGGCTGCCAGTGTCACGGCCCAGTATCTCACGCCCGTTCCGGGGTCTGGGACTCCCCCAGCAACTCCCCCAGCAACATTGTTAGGAAAAGCAGGATACGCCCCACCGGAACAGATGAAGCAGGGGCAGGTGTCTCCCACCAGTGATCTCTATGCCTTGGGTGTGACGGTTTTGGTTCTACTGACCGGACGAGACCCTCAGGATCTCATTCAGCCCAATGGTCAATCAACCTGGCAGTCCCAGATCACAGTCTCCGATCGCCTGAGAGTTGTTTTAGAACGGATGCTTTCCTCCTATCCAGTGAATCGCTACTCGACGGCGACTGAAGCTTTACAGGATTTGATGAGAATTGTCCCCCTTCAGTCTGTCCAGACCCATCTTCCGGCTGTCGCCCCCCCTCTGCCAGTCCCCCCTCCCTCAGTCCCATCTTCCAGTTCCCAGTCCCCTCTGCCCACTCAGGCAACCCTTGCCCCAACCCAACCCCGTCCAAACCCTGCTGGAGTTCCTAAATCCTCTGGAATCTGGTCTAAGGTGCTGCTGTTTCTCCTGGTCGCAGGTGGGGCAGGGTTTGGGGGATGGTGGACGATGAATCGCTGGTTGGGGGGAATTCAGTCAACAGTTCCTCAGCCGTCTGCCCCAGTCCAGACTTCGCCGAATCCGCGAGACCCCTCACCCAAGCCGCGAGACGCTTCTCCTCCTTCTCCTGTCTTTTCTCAGGAGGAGCAAAACCGCAAAACTGCTCTACAGAAGCGACAAACGAATTTGGGAGTGAACTATCAGTTTTTGATTAATCTGGTGGATCAGAAATTTTATGCCGAGCACCCTGAATTAAAGAATCGCCAACTGGGAGCGAGTCCGGCAGATGCGGATTTGCGCCGCAAGTGGGACCAGACCGCTGAGGAATTTTTGAATCGGATTGAAGGATTGAGTGCAGAAGCTCGAAGCCGATTGGGAGCCTACGATCGCACTGACCTGGAACGTTGGGGTGTGGAGGTGAATAAGCTTAACCTCAGCCGTCGCGCCCTGTATGACCTGGCTGATACGCGCTTTTTTTACTGGTATGCGAACCAACGCCAGGAGAATTTCATCAACCAGCCGATCGGTCAGATCTGGTACGGCCTTGCAGCGGACGAACTAAAGGCTGTTCAAGCGAGTCAAGCGCTGGAAAAGATTACATTCGAGTCAGGGGCATCCGACGGTCGCGTGACAGGAAAGCTACCTCCAGGCACAGCGAAGGCTTATATCGTTTCTTTGCAAAAAGGCCAGATGGCTCGAATTGATATAGAGGCCAACCAGCCTGTGCTGTGGTCCGTTTATCCCCCCACCAATGAAGTGCCCCCCTTACTGAAGAATGCTACCCAAACCTCTTGGGCCGCTCAACTTCCCCAAACTGGATATTACGAAATTGTCATGATGGCAGGGGAGGAGTCGGTGAATTATGAATTAACGGTGACAGCGCGATCGGGTGAGAGTGAATAAGGGATCAAAAATGGGAAGTGAGACGACGAGCATGAGGTTTCCCTTCCCCTTTCCTGCCTTCTACTCAGGCCGCTGTAATGAAAAATACGCAGGGTTATTTGCCATTGAATAAGCCATGTACAAAAGATTTTGTCGTTCTGCTGCCAGGAAGGTGATGGTGTAGATCATCCCATCCTGCTCCCACATCACGGAAGAGAAGTCACTAGCGGGTTTACGAACAGGACCATGTAACAGATAGCCCCGTCCTCCCTTGCCCAATTTGATCGGGGCCGCAGCCGCGATATGGCGCTTTAGTTCTCGCTGGGCGTTCTCAGAGGTGGCGCTATCAACTGAAAAGCTACCGACCAGACAAGGAAGAGGGCTTTGCTCACAGGTAAATAACCCTACCGTAAGCCCAGCAGGAGTATTTGAAGGGAAAACTTTGACGGTCAATTGATTGATGAACTCCGGATCGGCAGGCCCCCCTAACAAAATTTGGGAGGGAAGACGAATAGCCCAACCAAACGGGAGACTGGTCCGAATTTTTTGCAGATGGGGCATCAGAACCGGGGCGGGGGCTGCGATCCCCTGAGTCGTGAGGCCAACGCTGAGGGCGATCGAGAGCCAAAAGAGATGATTTGCAAAGAGGCGACGAAGCATACAGGTCTCCAATAAAACAGTTGGTTAGCAACTCCTTACAGCATTAACTTCTATTAAATTGGCTGAAAAAGCTTCAGAAGGCTTGAATAGACAAGAATTAAAGCCAATCTGACAACAGAAGAACTTAAGACTTAATAAGCTGCAACCCTCAAAAGAGGGATGGAAACGCTATAAAGAATTCAAATAATTAATTTAGAACACGTTCACCTTAACTCATCTCTACCAGGGCATCAAGACAGGCATGGTGAGGCATCAATGGGCGCTCAAATTGCCGCTACTGAGTGGTTTATTCGGTTTTTTAGGATTTAGTTTGACAATGGCAACGGTGCTGGTTGCCAGCCCGACCGCATTCCTGGATCAAAGTTTTTCTTGCCCTCCTAATACGGGAGAAATAAAGAACTTTCAAATGCGAGGGGTGTATCACTGGTCGCAGGGAGTTGTCGTGTTGTATAGCGCTACCTGTGGAAATGTAGCCAAAAATAAACCTGCTCAGAAAATTTTTGGACATAAGGTCATTAAACGCAGTCGGCATGGTTGGGGACCGAGCACAACGGATGTGTATGCTACGAAGCCTTATGCAGATCCTGACCAGTTAGTGGAGTACAGTATTGGTAAGTCTGTGAGGGGCAGCGATCGTCATGTATCCGTGTACGGGCAGGCGCTAAGTTCGCGGGTGCTGGCCATTGAAGTGACTTTTGATAACGGAAAAATTATCCGTAAACCCGTCTTGAATGATGTGTTTGCGATCGTTGCCCCAGATGCTAGCGGAGCCTGTGAACTGCGGGTTTTTGGATCAGACAATCAAATGATGAAGCGATATGATCTGTCGCCCCTTTACCAGTGGAGTCACAGCCATCCCCAGTGGGCAGCCCAATGTCTGCCGTTCACGTTGCAGTTATAGGGGCATTTCAGTTTCAGGGGCAGTGATAGGGCGTGTAATCGGTAAGGAAAGCCTTTCTAGTTTCTCTCAGGAGTTGGGTACGCTGTAGAAATAAGCCTTGCTATCCCAGCTATTTTTCGGCTCCTGTGTTCATGCATGATTCTCCCCTATCGGCTAGCCCCTCACTTGATGAAAGATGTAATGGCTTGATTGCACGGATTATCCGTTTTCTGGGCCGGGACGCTTCACTTCAGGAGATCATGCAATCGATCGTCCTGGAAATACGACAAGCGCTTGATGTCGATCGAGTCGTGATTTACCAATCGGGTAAAGAAGATGGGACATCGGCAAAGTTGATTGCTGAGGCGTATGGGGAGATGGGAAACCAACTGCCGCCTAAAGCCAACCTGATCGTTCCGATTTATGCGTCTGTTAGCCCGGTCGCGATTGATGGCTTATGGGGCTTGTTAGCCCTGCAACACTTTTCTAGCCCTCAAGCCTGGACTGCGACCCATCAACAGTGTTGTGGGCAAGTCGCACAATTGCTGGCAATGGCAGTTCAGAGGGCATCACTTCAGAAGCAACTCCAGCAAGAGCAGCAGGCTCATCAGCAAACCCAACGGGAACTGCAATTGTTGGAGACAATCATTCAGGCAGTTCAAGATGCCACGAACTTTGAGGCAGCACTGCAACTGACTCTGCACCATCTTTGTACCCTCACGGGCTGGGTTTATGGAGAAGCCTGGTTGCCCGATACAAAGCATCAATTGAATCTGGGGCCAGTTTGGCATCGGGGAGAATCTGCACTTCTGACGTTTGAGCAACTCAGTCGCGAGATGACGATGGAGCCAGGAATGGGTCTTGCAGGGCGCGTGTATTTACGGAAACAACCAGAGTGGAATCGGGATGTTTCTGAGCTATCACAACAGGTATTCGGACGAGTCTGTGCAGCCCAAAAATCTGGTTTAAAGGCGGCTTTGGGGGTGCCGCTCGTGGTGGATGGGGAAGTTCTGGCAGTGGTGGTGTTATTTTCTGCTACAAATCAACCGGAAGAACCTCACTTCATTGAACTCGCTTCCACAGTGGCCCTTCAGGTGGGATCTGCCATTCAGCGTAAACGGACAGAAGAAGCGCTCCGTCTGGAAGAAGCTCGGTGGCGATCGGTCAGCGAAAATGCGGTCGATATTATTGTTTTGCTAGATCAAAATGGGTTCTTTCGGTATGTCAGTCCTTCCTCACGGCAGGTTTTAGGCTATGCTCCAGAGGCAGTCGTTGGTTGCCATGCCTTTGAATTTGTACCAGAAGAAGATGGCCCCCTGATTGCCCAAACAATCCAGAATGCCATTCAACAACCGGGCATCAGTCAACCCCTCGTTCTTTATCGAGTGCGTCATGCGGATGGCTCCCTGCGGATTTTTGAAGCAACCACGACTAGCCTTCTTCATAACCCGGCAGTGGAGGCGATCGTTGTGAACTGCCATGACATCACAGCCCGCGCCCAGGCGGAACAGGAGCGGGATCAACTGCTACAACAACTGGCAGAACACAATCAACATCTGGAAAACCTGGTTGCACAACGTACTGGTGATCTGCACACCATTGTTCAGGGGCTGAATCGAGCTAATCAACAACTTCAGGCTGAAATTGCAGAACGGCAGCGGACGGAAGCCGCACTCCGGCAACAGGTCGATCGGGAACGGTTGACAATGGCGATTGCCCATCGAATTCGCGTCTCCCTGGACCTCATGACCATCCTGAATACAACCGTTCAGGATGTGCAAGACTTGCTCAAGAGCGATCGGGTGCTAGTTTACCAAATCCTTCCCGATTCCAGTGGCAAGGTGATTGCCGAGGCAGTGATGCCGGGGTACGACTCAGTGCTAAGTCGAGCCTTCTCAACCGAAGTTTTTCCAGTTGCGTGTCATGATGCCTATATCCAAGGCAAGTATTACGCCCTTCATGACCGGGACCGCGAGCCAGTGAGTCCTTGCCTGGTGCAATTTATGAAACAAATGGACGTTCGGGCCAAACTGGTGGTGCCCATTGTGCAACAGGAGAGCTTATGGGGATTACTGATCGTTCATCAATGCTCGCAGCCTAGAGAATGGCTACCCTGGGAAATTGTGCTGATGCAGCAACTCGCGACTCAGTTGGGCATCGCGATTCAACAATCTGAGTTGTACTATCAACTGCAAGACGAGCTTCAACAACGAGAATTGGCCTTGCGGGAGCAAAAACGGGCAGAAATCTCTTTGAAGGCTTCCCTGGATGAGAAAGAGATGCTGCTGAAAGAGATTCACCATCGGGTGAAAAATAACTTACAAGTCATTTCCAGCATTTTCTCGCTGCAATCCCGTTATGTCACTGATCCCCAAGTGTTGTCTCTGCTATCAGACAGCAAAAATCGGATTCATTCAATGGCGCTGATTCATGAAAAGCTTTATCAGTCCAATACCCTGGCACGGATTGACTTTGCTGATTATGTCCGGAATTTGGTGAGCACCCTATTCTCGTCCTACAACATGAGTCCCAATCTGATTCGCCTGACTTTACAGGTAGCAGAGGTGCCCCTCAATCTAGACACGGCGATTCCCTGTGGATTGTTGATCAATGAATTGGTCTCTAACTCTCTCAAGCATGGGTTTCCGAACAACCGCACTGGAGAAATTCGGGTCAGACTGCAAGCGGAGGACAATGAGTTGCTGAGATTGCAAGTTGAAGATGATGGGGTGGGCTTTCCTCCCGATATGCATTGGCAAAACAATAAGTCTTTAGGATTGCGTCTCATTCAGGCGTTAACGCGGCAACTACGAGGAACTCTGCAAATTAAGACGGAGCAAGGAACTTCTTTCCAGGTTCTCTTTCCCCGTCCTGAAATGCCTCAGTCTTTGAGTGGCCCAGTACTTCCTAAGATATGATGCACCTCAACAGGTTTTTCACGGCCCCGAAGTTGTAATGTACCCCAGCATTCTGTTTTGAAAGAGGGAGGCAGGTAGGCGATCGTTTCCCAGGCGGCTAGAATTCGACAGAGAGTGTCCTGGCGATCTTTATCATGACTCTCTAAACGGGATGCAATATTCACACTATCCCCAATGACCCCATATTCCAGCCGATGTTTACCCCCTAAACTTCCAACGACCACATGGCCCGTGTAAATTCCAACTCGCATCTGTAAAGTGGGAATTTGGTGCCGCTGCCAGAGGTAATTGAGTTGTCGGAGCCGATCGCCCATTGCCAAAGCACAGGAAACCGCATGACGGGCATCGGTTGCGATCGCCTCCTCTGTTGCACGGGGAATCGGGACACCAAAGACAGCCATCAGCCCATCTCCCGTAAATTTGTTAATAATTCCCTGGTGGGCCTGCACTTCTTCCGCCATAGCGCTCAAATACTGATTCAGTACGTCCATTACTTCTTCGGGGGCCATCTGTTCAGCAAGGGCACTAAAATGGCGGATGTCAGCAAACAGAATGGTAGCAGTCAAGGTTTGCCAGGGAAGACGGCCCGATGTGATGAGGCGATCGCGGGCTTCCCAAAGGGCTGTCGCAATTTCTGGAGAAGTTTGTTGTCCTAATAGGCGCATGACGAGAAATTGCTGCTGCCATGCCTGTTGTCCCTGATAGGCCAGAATCAACCCTCCGGCTAACACGAAGGCCAAAGTGGGAGAAATGACTGGAATCCATCCCTGCCGCAAAAACAGGGTGTAGCTGATCCCGGCGAGACTACTCAACAACAAAAAAGCAACCAGACTAGAAATGAGGGCTTCTCGAACGCGCCAAGCCAGCACAGATCCAAGGCCAGTCCACATCAAGATCCAGAGGGCCTCTACCCAGTTCTCCCAAAACCAGAAGACGGGTTCTCCGTCTAAAACCACGCTCAAAATCTGACTCACGCTCTGGGCGTGAATCAAAACCCCCGGCATCTGCACTTGACTATCAAGGGTATGGCTATGGGGGGTGAAAAATAAATCCTTTAAAGTAGGGGCTGCTGCGCCAATCAAGACAATGCGATCTTTGACCCAGGTGGGATCGATATTGCCCTGCAAGACCTGAGTTAAGCTCACTCGACGGGCAACTTGTTTTGCAGAACGGTAGTTCAGTAAAATTTGGTATCCTTCGTCTTCAACCGTCTGGTAGCCGCCAGACGTGCGTTCCAGGGGAGTGAAAACCACGCTTCCCAGTTGCAACTCCTTGTTTGGGCCTGGTTGGGGTTCAATCCCTTCCTGCTCCAGATATAACAAAGCCAGCAGCAGGGCAAGCGAGGGTAAATCCTTTTCTCCATCATGGGCAGACAGGATGCTACGGCGGATTGTTCCATCCGGATCTAAAGGTAAGTCCACAAATCCAATCTGCTCTAACGGAACACCCGGAGGGGGGGCAATGCGATTCTTGGAAGAGCTTTCAATGGAGGTAATGGAAACGACATTGGGAACGGTCAATTCTTGGCGCAATTCTGTGTGGCCCGGTTCAATGGGAATGTCCCGGACCAGATCCAACCCGATCGCACGAGGCTGGTGCTTTTGAAGCTCTCTTAACACTTTTGCCAGGAGGCGATCGGACGGGGGCCATCGTTGTAAAAAACGAATGTCCGCTTCCGTAATTTCAACGACTAACAACCGGGGATCGGGTCCGCGATCGGGCCGTAGTCGAACCATCCCGTCATACCAGAGTAATTCCAGAAATTCTAGCCTACCCGATTCTCGGAGGCTGAGAACAAAGCCCAACACAATGAAGCTTGCAATCAGGACGGCTGGCAAGCCTGATGAAAGATGGCGGTGGTTTTTGATTTGTTTCCGTTGGTGAAACCCACGGAGCCATTTGAACATTATGAGGAGGGTGAAGGTCTGATGGAGATGGATGTAATTGATCTCACACTCACAAAATACTGACTCAGTGTAACGTCTCCCGGAGGGACTTGCTAGCGTTCTGAGTTATACCAACGGTTGAAAGACAGGATGAGAGATAGGGAACTCCCGTCCATCCCGCCCCCTCCCCTCGTACAATAGAAAAAACAAATTTCAAAAATCGTTTACAGTGCTGTGGTTACAGTGCTCTTTTTAGAGTGCGATCGTTAAAATTTAATTCCTCAGGATTCTAACTATGGAAGGCTTTTGGGCAAACGTTTCCCGCTATCCTCGTTATTTCATCACAATGCTTCTCGGTGTGGTGCTAAACGCTTTTGCGCCCCTTCTCCCAATGTTGAAGCGTCCGATTACGGCCATTCCGCTTGTTGGGGTTTTTCTGGCGGCGATCACCTTTTTCGCTTTGACGCTCCGGGCCATGCTTGGTCTAGCTTAGTCTCTACCCCAGTTAGGAATCTATGTACAGCATCGGCGAGTAGAATAGAATCTTGACTGCACAAAAGGCAAGTTTTGTTATATGGCTACAAGTCGTCGTGTTGCCCGCGTCGCTGAACTCATTAAACGGGAGGTCAGCCAAATGCTCTTATCTGGTATTAAAGATGACCGGGTGGCGAGCGGAATGGTGAGTGTTACGGACGTAAATGTTTCGAATGACCTCCAGCATGCCAAAATCTTCGTGAGCGTCTATGGCACAGATGCAGCCAGGACGGAGGCAATGGCAGGGCTAAAGTCAGCAACGGGTTTTGTTCGAAGTGAGTTGGGTCATCGCATTCGTCTCCGTCGGACACCGGAAGTGGTGTTTCTAGAAGATCGCTCCCTGGAACGGGGAACTCGTCTCTTGTCCCTGATTAATCGGCTGAGTGAGGAACGGCAGACGGCAGAAGCTTTACGGGGTCCGGAGGAAGTCCTGGAGCAGGCAGCCGCTCCGGGCCAACCAGCCGACGATGAAGAGGATTACGACGACGACTTCGAAGATAGTTACGAGGAGGATTACGACGACGAGGACGAGGAGGACGAAGTGGATGGGAACTCCTTACAGTCCAGTCGTTCCCGTCGAGGAAAGGAATAGCAAATTGGTTGCCCCTGTTGCCCCCTCCCTCCTACCCTCTTGGGAGTCATTGTCCTTAAAGCAGCAGATTGCTCAGATGGTCGTTGTTCGAGCATCGGGCTATCTCTTTGACCATCAGATTCAATATCCTCAGTGGGAGGCTCCTGGGGTTGTTCTTCAACACCTGATTCAGGATCTGGGGGTTGGAGGGGTGATTCTGTTAGGGGGAAGTGCCCCCGAAGTGGCCCTACGAACTCAGCAATTACAAGAATGGGCAACGATTCCACTTTTCATGGCAGCAGATGTAGAGGAAGGGGTTGGTCAACGCTTTCCAGGGGGAACCTGGTTTCCTCCACCGATGGCCCTGGCTCCTATCCTGCAAGCGAATCCTGCCCAAGCTTGTGAATATGCAACGCAAATGGGGACTGTGATTGCCCGTGAATCCCTGGCGATCGGCCTGAATTGGGTGCTGGCTCCCGTTGTGGATGTGAACAATAATCCAGGCAATCCTGTAATCAATGTACGGGCTTTTGGGGAAACACCAGAGGCCGTCGGTCACTTAATAACAGCCTTTCTAACAGGTGCCCAGGCGTACCCCGTTCTCACCAGCGCCAAGCATTTTCCGGGGCACGGAGACACGGCAGTAGATTCCCATCTGGAGTTGCCCGTTCTGCCCCATAGTGCCGATCGCCTCGCGCAGCTAGAACTGACTCCTTTTGCAGCGGCGATTGCGGCAGGGGTGGATACGGTGATGAGTGCCCATCTGCAAATTCCCGCCTGGGATACAAACCATCCGGCGACCCTCTCCCATCCCATTTTGACGGGGCAGTTACGGCAACACTTGCAGTTTGACGGATTGATTGTGACGGATGCCTTGGTGATGGGGGCGATCACCCAGCGATATGGAGCCGCAGAGGCCGCAGTGCTGGCAGTAGAAGCGGGGGCTGATATTCTCCTCATGCCGTTGGACCCAGAAGCAGCAATTACAGCAGTATGTGAAGCGGTGGAGTCGGGTCGCATTCCCCAGGAACGAATTGAGGCAGCCCTAGAGCGCATTTGGCGGGCTAAGTTCAAAGTGGTTGGGGCTTCCATGCCAGAATCTGCTCAATCACCCCACGCCTGGGAGCAAGTAACTCCCCCCTTGACCGCTCATCCCCAGTCTTTGACCACAACACTCGCTCAACCCGATGCGACGGCACTGGTGCAGAAGATTTTGCAGGAAGGGTTGCGAGTGTACCAACCTGTGATTTCGCGCTTATACCCTCCCCCCTTGACCCACTCGGCTCAAAATCTAATTCTGGTCGATCGCCTCGCTGGAAGCCCGTTTTTGAGTTTGCAAGCTCCGGCAGTAACCATTCCCCAAGAATGGGGATATCGCTTGCAATGGGTGGATCAGTATACGCCGAACGGATTGCCTGACGATTTGCTCCAGAACAGTGAACCAACCTTGCTGCAAATCTTTGTCCGAGGAAATCCATTTCGGGGAAGTGCAGGGTTAACCCAGACGCTTCAAGCCTGGGTGCGATCGTTAGTCAAACAAGAATCTCTGCAAGCACTGATCCTCTACGGCAGTCCCTATATGCTGGAGACGCTGCTGGAAGATTTGCCTCCTGATGTGCCCTATATTTTTACGTATGGGCAGATGCCTGTCGCTCAGACCATTGCTCTGCAAACCCTGCTAGGCGATGGTCAACAAAGAATTTTGCAGGAGTTTACAGATTAGATGGACTCCTGGATATAGGGTTCCTGATTGTGAAGGATCTCCGGAATTGTTCAGCGCGAACTACCGAATCCGTTTGCCTGTCCGAGAATAAATACAAAACTTTCCCAGGCTGCATCCTTCTAGTGATAGGCACTTTGCATGACTAGCTTCCAAAAAACCGTTGTAATGATTCAACCCTCAAAGCGTCAGGGGCAAATCTGGCAAGCGTCCCTAGTGTCGCAGGGCATTTCTTTGATTTGGGAAGCATCAGACCTCGATCTGGCGGCCATGTTAGTTCGAATGAATCAAGCGGGTTTTGTCCCCCCTGATCTGCTCCTCATTGATGTGGGAGTTCTCAACTCCAACCCCTATGCCTTCTGTCGCTGGTGTCGGGAGCATTATCCAGATCAGAAAATTGTCCTCACGAATGCAAGCCAGAAAGAAATCTCTCCACCAGAACGACAATGGGCAATTTACCAGGGTGCCCATGACTTGCTACCAGGGTTTCAGCGGGAAACCCTCTTAACCGGGGTGGCAGCGTCCATTACTCGTATCCTGGAGATTCTTGAAGCTCCCCCGCTTCGCCAAGAACCACTAATTCAAGTTCTTTTTTCCCTGACGACTTTGGAGAGTAGCACTCGCCAAACCCCCCCAGTTTCCCCGTCGTCTCGTGTCGTTCCTAAAGCAAGCACCCCATCCCAAGCCTTGAACCGGAAACCTGTTCCCCAAGAGTTGGTGCCCCCTCCTGCTCAGTTGGCTCGTCCTGCGGTGCCTCCGGCTCCTGCGCCTACGACTCCCCTTACGACTGCTGCCATGCCTGAGTCGTCTTTAGAGGAAGAGGAGGAAACGGCAACAGGCGATCGTCCGCGACGACGGTATCGAGGGGTGACTTACTAATTCCCTTCTCCGAGTCGTTGTAAGGAAATTCGAGCTGCCTCAGAAACATGGGGATGGTTATCTTTTTGCAGGTATTTCAAAGCGGAAATACTGCGAGGATCTGGAAGGTTGCCTAATGCTTCTGCTAATCGTTGCCGCACTAACCAGTCGGGAGATTGAGCAAAGCGCAGGAGTGGTTCGATCGCCTCAATGGCTTTGATTTCGCCCAAAGCTGCAATTGCAGCCTGATGAATAACTCCTTCTTTGCTGTCCAGTGCTTGAATCAGTACCTCATAGGCGCGATGATCTTTGAGGTTGCCCAAGGAAACCGCTGCACTAAACCGCACCAACCAGTCTGTGTCTTCGTAGAAAGCACGAACCAGAGGTTCCAGGGCACGAATATCTTCTAGATACCCCAATGCTCCAGCCGCATCGGCTCGAATTCCATAGTCTGGGTCAGTTTCCAGTAAGTGAGTCAAGATGGGATAGCACTCTGGAGTCGGTTTAACTCCTAATGCAAAAACAGCCATTGAGCGGATTTGCAAGTTGTCGTCATTTAAAACTTTTTTGATCAGAGGAACTGCATCAACCGCAGGAATATGACGGAGGGCTGCAAGGGCAAGCATCCGATCGCGGGAATTCTGGCTTTCCAACTGAGCAGCAATCTGATCGAGGCTGGGGTAATTCATCTAATAATTTTTGTTGCGAACCATTTGCATTTTGTTGCCTTTATTATAACGAGCTTGCCTGGAGGGAGCTGTCAGATTTGCGGCCTACTGGGGTCGGGTTTTACACCCCTGAAGGGGAGAGGTCCGACCATGTAATCCTTTCGTTAGACTCGCTAAGATGGAAGAGCATACCTGGAGATAGGTACGGTAGAAGTGTTTATGAACCAATCCCAACAAGGCTCCTTCAAGACGACTGACTACCCGGTTACTTCTGTGCAAACTGCACAAATTCCCGGTCTACATAAAGTAGAAACGACTTACTTACTGTGGGCAACTTGCTTTGTCGGTCTGTCGGGACTCCACCGCATCTACAGTGGGAAAACATTGACTGGACTCCTCTGGCTCTGGACATTTGGCTTGTTTGGAATTGGACAGTTCCTCGACTTCTTCGCAATCCCTGGCATGGTTGAGGAGCGGAACCTCCGTTACATGGCTCGTTCTGGTTTTATCCCAGGCTATGCTTCTCCAGCCGCTCAGGTTGAGCAAGTGGTACAGACAAAGGCTACCCTACGGGATGAGTGGATGGTTCGTCTGCTCAAGGCAGCAGAGGCACGGGGAGGCCGCTTATCCGTCACCCAGGCTGTGATGGACACGGGGATCGGTTTTACGGAAGCTGAAACGATTTTGCGCGAGATGTTGAAGAGTGGGTACGTTCAAATTGATAACGACCCGCGCACAGGAACCGTCGTTTACGAATTCTGTGAGTTAGCTTAACCACACAAAATCGTTCAAAAACAAAACACTTAAAAAACAAGGGGTTCCAAACCCCTTGTTTCAATAAACATGGTTTTGAATTCGCTTAAGAGTTGTGGGCGTATTGCAACACTCGTTCGGGTTAGGACAGGGTGACAAGTTAAACTGATCGGGTCGTGAGTATTTCCCTTCTGCCCTTTTCCCTCTGCCTTCTGCTGACTACCTGTTAGTAATTGAGCGAGTGGCGGATCGATTCAGCCCAGTTGCATCAAAAGTGCCTTCACAAACGTCTCCATCTTTATCGGGATCAAAGTCGAATGGATCGTTTTGAGGGTCGTAGTTGAAGATAGATAGGGCTTCAGCCTTATATTTAAATTGCCCACAGTAAAAGTTTTTACCTGCTAAGAACGAAGAAGTAGTGATACGACCATACATGGTTCGAAATTGAGGTAGGCCAGAAGGGGGGGTAGCTGAGGAAGGGGTGCTGACGTTGCGGGTGGCTGGAAGTGTAGAGCGACTTGGAACAGGTGCAGCGATTGGTGTAATTGTTGAATTGCTTGGGCGACCTGTGCTAGAGCCACAAAGACTGGGAGACAGGTTGTACACCTTCCCATTTTTGTCTGTCATATAGCAGGGATAATCCACTTCTCCTGCAATGACCTTCAGTTGAGAGAGCGGAAGCACCAAAAATGAAGATGCAATCAAGCACCCGACAGCAAGGTTAAGATTCATACAGAAAGGCGAAGGAGAATGACTGATGACAGTATTCCCTATATTCAGAAAATATTGCCTTTTATTTCAGGAATCTTCCTTCGCCTTTGTGGATAGCTTCCAACGAAAATTGCAGAAAACCTTAATTCCTGACTAACCACTTCTGAGCCGTCAGGCGTTGCAATATACCAAAGACGAGCAAATCAAGGGTCACTTTACGCTCATCGATCAGGAAGGGTTCAAGCGTGCTGGGTTTGCTGCCGCGATCGGCATAGGAAAAGGCTCGTTGTCCCTGAATATCTTCCTTCAGGAAATACACATTAAACTGACGGCGACCGCTATTCCAACACCCAACGACCTGCCAACATTCCGGTTCCTGGCTGAACCCAACGACATTAATTTTCTGCTTCTCAAAAGAAAGATAGAGGTCTTCTACCCCTAGCTTCACCAGTGCTTTCTCCAGTGTCGGCAAGTAATCTTGTTGAATAAAGTCAGCAAACGGTTTGCTTTCCAGAGCCGGAGCCTTTTCTTTTTTCTCTCGTGCAGGCTTTGCGGCTGCTTCCTCAGGTTTTTCTCCTCCAGGCTCATCTCCCGCCATCCCCTGATCACCCTTGGCAACTTTCTTAGCCTTGGGTGCTGCCGCATTAGGATTTACCTCTGGGTTGGCAGTGGTTGGGGCCGGGGTGTTGGCACTGGGGAGACTGGTCGATTCCGGAGAACTGGTGCCAGGGGCATTCTCTTCGGATACTGCGGGAGCCTGCTGATCAACAGTGCTGGGGGCTACTTCTCCGGCTTCGTTATGGTTCTGGGGGTCTGCCATCGTGTCCATTAACCTTCACTACAGAGGGGTGTCATGCTGTGTACATCCTACCGCTCGATCGTATAACCGATCGCACCCATCGAAAACCCTTGAAAGGGTAGAACCTCCCTATTCAAGGGCTATCAATAACTCTATGGTTGCTCTATCGATCAGTTAAATGACTTTGAGCTACGTTTATCCTTCCAAATGGGTTGAACCTTAAGGCGATTTTTTGAAAGGAATTTACCGATGGGGTGCCCTTCGACTCCGCTCAGGGCACGAACGCTGGTTGAACGAAGTCGAAACCAGAGGGGAAATCGTCT
>JANRKG010000353.1:0-13935 GCA_033763635.1 Leptolyngbyaceae cyanobacterium bins.59 | reverse complement strand
GGATTCATTCCATGTATTTGTGTTCCCCTTATGATTACACGCTAGCGCTGGATACGGATACCTATATTTGTCACGACATTACGGACCTGTTTCGGTTGCTGGAACGATTTGACATTGCTGCTGCACATGCACCCGTGCGGTTGTCTCCTCAAGCGGGTGATTTTTCACAGACCTATCAGAATGACGAGATTCCTGAAGGGTTTCCAGAGATGAACTGTGGTTGTATCTTGTTTAAAAAAACAAAACAGGTGGAAGATTTTTTTGCTGACTGGCTCCATCTGTATCAAGCCCAAATTCAACAAGCTGTACAGCCATCCCACGACCAGGCATCCTTTCGGGCAGCCTTGTATAAAAGTGATTTGAAAATTGGAATTTTGCCGCCAGAGTACAACTGTCGATTTATCTTTCCCTGTTTCGTTAGTGGCCCTGTCAAAATTCTGCACGGTCGCCACCCAGATCTACCTTCCGTTGTCAGAACAATCAATGCAGAAACCTGCCCCAGAGTATTTCTTGAATGGGATACATTGCAAACGAGCCAATTGTTTTTGAATTTAGAGATCTTAAAAGCAGAAAATAACAAACTGTCTGAGCAGCTAGAAGCTCTGGCTATTCAGCTATCCTCTCCAAGAGTTAATCTACCTAAGAAAGTTTTTAAGCGTTTAGCAAAAGTATGGAATACCTTGAAAGGTAAATTCTAAAACATTGCTAGATGCTAACCAGTGAACAAGTTTTTTCTGAAATCGACGTATGATGACCTATCCAGGGTACTTGATTCGTAGTTAAGTTACCCGATCAGTAAATCTGCACTTAAAATTTGGCAAAAACTTGAGTGAACCCGTTTCAGAGAAGTTCCTACTCCAGTTTTTTGGGATAGCTCTTTTTTGCAATAAAACTGATAGAAGGCAATATAGAATTCAAGCGATCGGCTGCATGAAAACACGCAACCCAAATTAAAATCGCACTGGGTAAGAAGTACCGAAAAGTCATACCAACTGGAACTAGAAAGAAACCAGAAAAATATAGAATGGCCAAGCCAGATAGCAAGAAAAAGCAGAAAGTTAGGCGCTTTAAAGAATAGAGAATTGTGCCTATCACCCCAAGCAATAAGAGATTATTCCAGGCAGTGTAAAGGGGGAAAGGTTGAAACGTTGATGCAATGACTTCGAAGAGATGATTCTCGACATGCTTAATCTTCGGATCATACATGAGGCGATTGGATGAGGTTGCAACCTCCTCATAAGGTACGTACTGAGGATTAATGACCCTTCCATGAACTTGATTTCCTAATCCTAATGCATAGTAATACATACATACTCGATTTAAGAGAAACTCTTTAGGATGGGCTTTGATCAGGTTTAGCCACTTTCTCTTTATTTCCGATCCACTTTTTACTAATTTCTCAAGGTTTAAAACCTTTTCGTTCCAAAGTAAGCGATCGGGACCTTGACAATCAAAGTTCTTGATCGCCAGGTCCGTATTTCCAACAGAACCCAAACCGTATTTGGTGATCTCGTTTGGATCTGAAAGCTGTCTGAGGATACCTACTTGCTCCCACATAAAAGAAATAGGATACAAATTAATAGACTGCAATCGATACGATTCTGGTGGTATTTTCGCAATTGAGAGTGATACACATAAAGCAAGAATTAGAAATGCCTTCAGTCTGATCGGGGCAATCATCTTCCACAAAAAGATCAGAATCAGCGGAAGAATTATGATCGAGTTATGTCGAAATGCAAAAGTTAGAATACCACCGATTAGAAATAGAATACTAATACTAAGTATTTGCCATTGCTTTAGAAGTTGATTATGGGTCAACAAGAAACTCAGTGAGATCAAGTTCAATCCCGTAGCAAACCAGATATCTTTGAAAATCACAGGAGCTATCCCCCAAATCGCGGGATTGACTATCATAAAAAGTGTGCCGATTAAAAAAATGCGATGACTACAACATCGCCGCAGTAAAAATAAGAGAGAACTATAAAAAAGTAGCAGTTGCAAAAAGATGAAGAAGCCAAAAGTCCTAGAAGCTACATAGGTTGCCCCCATGATCCAAGACATCATGGGAGGATGCCAATTTGTTGCGTAGCCCCCGATGTCCGGTAGGATTCCCCATAGGTAAAGTGCAACTTTCCATTGCGCTTCTGAATCAGAGGTAATAATGCCGGGATAAAAAACCAATGTCCAGAAAAGGGCGAGTGTCACTGCCAGAGTTATAACAAAACTTGTTGAACTCAACCGTTTCCAAGTCTCGCCGTGCCAAAGGTGAACGGTGCTAAATCCGAGAATTGACAACCAGCCCCATGTTAGGCAGGTTGCAATACCTGCCAGGAGGCCACGATTGTTCCAGCGAAAGGGGAGGCTGTACTGTCCAGTTTCAGTAGAAATCAGCCTTTGATCTCTCACGTTGACCAATCGAATCTCAAGAGATGCCTCTGTTTCTGCAACGAACTTTAGTTTGCTCCAGGGCGTATCAGCCACATAAAATAGGTACTCGCGGTCGGAATCTGCATTGACTAAAATATGCTCATATGCATTGGCATCCCAAACCGGATCATCCCAATAAACTCGAATCCAGACAGGAGTATTGCTGGTGAGAGTGGCTTGAACTGCAAGTTTCTGTCGCGTAAACACCTGTTGCCAAAGGGGAAAGACCAGCAGAGAAATGAACAAAGCTAGGAGTGTAATTTGGGAAAAGCGACGAGGTGAGGTTTGGACAAGGTTTAGAGTTCTGGACATGGTGTTTCCTAACTCAGCTTTCAAATGTAGGAGCAAGAGGAGAACAGGGTGATCTCGATACATAACGATTTTTTGAAATAATCTCTAGAGGGTGTTATGCACTTTTGTAGAAGCTTTTCCTGGTAGGTCTCCTCGCTCAAGCCTGAAAAATACCACGATCGCTCAAAGGCTACTAGAGAGCCAACTAGCTTGAAAGTTCATAACACGCTCTAGTAAGTAACTATCGCTCCATTAGATTGCTGTGAAGAGGGTTAGGCCAATCCAATTATGAAACTGATCAAGGCTTTCATGTAGAATCTGGTTACACTGTCTTAGATTCTAATTCCCAGTTCACCCTGTGCCCCATCCACTGCCCAAAGTTAGTGTCGTTATTCACTTTCTGAATGCTGCCCAGTATCTCTCTGATGCGATCGCCAGCGTTCAGCGTCAGACCTTCACTGACTGGGAACTAGTGCTCGTCGATGGTGGATCGGAAGATGACAGTGTAGTAATTGCCCAATCCTATGTTGGAGAAATTCCCCAATCCGTCAAAGTGCTGGCTCATAGGGGAGAGGCAAAACTTGGCATTTTTTCCTCTCGTATCTGGGGAGCCAAAGAAGCCCAGGCTCCGATTTTGGCTCACCTAGACTCTGATGATGAATGGCATCCCCAGTTTCTCCAACGGCATTACGAGATTTACCAGGCGATGTTTGGGGAGTCGCCAGGAATGGTCTACTGCCCCGTCACTTACTGGTGGGAAGACCCAGCAGATGCGGTGAAAAGTTATGTCCAACCTGTGCCTCCATCCGGGCTGCACCAGGCTCCCGATTTGTTGCTCGAAATGGCAGAGATGGGCTATCAGAAAAGCGCAGCTAACAGTGCTGTGATGATCGATCGTCGCCTTATTTTGGAAGCGGCTACGCTGATTGGGACGGCGGATGAAGGCGTAGGCGATGACCAATTTCTGTGGTCAATGATAGCTCTCAAATATCCCATTTTTGTGAATCCAGAACCCCTAGCCCGTTATCGTCAGTGGAGAGGTTCCACCTGTGCGATAGCAACTCAGCAAGGGCAGGTAGAACAATTCCGTAGACGGCACCTCAACTGGTTGATGGAGTATTTACCAGCCAACTATGCTGGACCTCAGCAGCAAGCCTTGATGCAACAGATTGAGCACATGATGATTCAGGAAGGGCTTAAACCTGTCCCCTTATCCACTCCACCCGATCCCCTACCCCTGGCTACCCCCCCCTTAAAACAACGACTCCGGCAACAACTCCGCGATCGGCTCCCTTCCCCCTTGATTCGCATCTTCTCGCGAGCGTATGTATTCCTACGACAAACCCTTCCGGTGGGAATCCGGCAACGCCGGAGACGATGGTGGGCACGATATCGGTTCGCAACTCAAGTTGAACCCCTCAGCTACCTCTGGGGAGTCGATCGGGGCCACTCCCTACTGCGCTACTACCTGGAAACCCAATTTTTGCCTGAATTCGCAGCAGATATTCGCGGGCATTGTCTGGAGTTCCAAGAAAATTCTTATACTTCCAGGTTTGGGAGTGATCGGGTGAGCAAACTGGATATTCTTCACCGTGAGCCAGGAAACCCTCAAGCGACTCTGATTGCAGATCTGACCCAGCCCAATAACCTGCAAGAGAACACTTTTGACTGTATTATCTGCACCTATGTCCTGCATGTGATTCCCCAAGTCGAACGGGCGCTCACCGAGATCTATCGCATTCTCAAGCCAGGAGGTTCCCTGTTGCTGGCTGTCCCCCACATTAGTATGTGCGATCCAGCTTCAGGAGAACTTTGGCGCTTTACCCCAGACGGGATTCGTCAGTTGGTTGCAAACAGTTTTGGGGAGGATGCGATCACAATCCGCGCCTATGGCAATTCTTTAATTGCCGCAGGGAATGTCCGGGGACTCGTGGCCGAAGAGTTTACTTCAGATGAACTGATAGTTCACGACCCAAAATTTGCTTCAACTGTTTGTGTGAGAGCCGTGAAGCGTTGATAATGGGTCTGACGGATCAGAGGCAGGAAGGGGGGTATGGGGAGATTTACACAATGGGTCAAACGTTATACCCAGAGGTTTTTGCAGGTTGGGCCTGTTACTCATTCACCCCAGGGCGAACCACAAATGATTGCTGCCGGATGGGAATCCTATGCCAAGAACTGGCAACCCAAGCAATTTGATGTACTGGAGGGGCACCAAGTTCAACACCTGGGCGACGAATGGACCGCAGAGGATATCAGTGCGAACGGCTCCACGACCTATGGACTAGAATCCGCGATCGTTCTCAACTTTGATCAGTATCTTCAACACCATCTGCTAGATCCCTATCTCCCACCCCATGCTGTTGAGGGATTGGAAATTGGACCGGGAGGGGGTCGCCTCACAGATCTGTTACTCCCCCGTACCCAGATTCTCCATGTCATTGATGCTTCGGCAACGATGCTGGCCCATCTCCAGAAACGGTTCGCCCACGATCAATCACTGCGCTACTATCATACGGATGGCTACACTCTTCCCTCCCTGTCTCCTGGCAGTCTGGATTATGCAATTGCGTTAGATGTCTTTGTCCACTTTGAGCCTCGGCTCATTTTCTGGTATTTGCGGCAGATTGCATCCCTCTTGAAACCAGGAGGGGTGGGAATTGTACACTATGCCAATTTGCTAACTCCTATTGGCTGGACACAATTTTCTCTGGATCTGGAAGCTAATTTTCAAAGTCGCCAGGGATTTGCTGCTTTCGGGGTTATGTGTCCACCGATTATGGCCCAGTTCTTAACCCAACTTAACCTGGAAATTGTGTCGCTTGATTTGGGGCTGTTTCCTCGCGACGCAGTTACGGTGTTTCGCCGCTCACCAGCAATGCTGCATCCGGTAGGCTAAAGGTTTACAGGTCAGTCAGGAGGGCTTTTTCTGGAACTTAGCAGTTGTGGCTTTTAACCTCTATCAGGCGTTATCTTGTGATGCTGCGATCGACCCTAAAACCCATGCGTCAGATTGGCAAAAAGCTCTGGCGATCGGTCCGACCCGCCAGCTTGATTTTGCTGTACCACCGAGTGGCTGATCTGGAGAGCGATCCTCAACTGCTGACCGTCTCTCCAACAAACTTTGCAGAGCATTTGGCATTCTTGCGGCAGCATTACTCCCCCTGCCCTTTGAAGAATCTGGAACCCAACACACCGACTGCCCATCGTCAGATTGTAATTACTTTTGATGATGGGTATGGGGATAACCTGCACCAGGCCAAGCCCCTGCTCGAACGCTACAGTATTCCAGCGACAGTCTTTGTCACTGCCGGAACGATCGGGCAAATCGAGGAATTTTGGTGGGATGAGTTGGAGCGATTGCTCCTGTACCCCGGTCAGCTTCCATCAAGATTAGAGGTGACGATCGCCCAGCAAACCCATCACTGGGACTTGGGAGCCGCCGCCTACAGCCCACTGGAGCGAGAGCGGGATCGCCTCTGGACTGTGTTAGACCCTGCTGACCCTACCCCTCGTCATCGAGTTTACCGAGAACTTTGTGGATTACTCCGTCCTTTGACAGCGGACGATCGCCACTCCGTTCTGACAGCGCTTCAGGCTCAAGCAGGGGTGGATAGCGTCGGGCGGATTTCCCATCGGACGCTAACGGAATCTGAGGTGGTAGACCTGGCACAGGATGGCCTGGTGGAAGTGGGGGCACACGCGATGACCCATTCGGTTCTTTCCCAACAGTCCAGTTTATTGCAGGAGAAGGAGATCCGGAGCAGTAAAGCTCATCTAGAGGCATTGTTGGGCCATCCCGTCACCAGTTTTGCCTATCCGTTTGGTACTCTGGGCGATTATACGGCGGAAACGGTCAAAATTGTACGTCAGTGCGGGTTTGAAAGAGCCTGTTCCAACTACGAGGGAGCCATTCGCCATTGGCTCGACCCGTTTCAAATGCCTCGCTTTATCGTTCGGAATTGGAATGGGGATGAATTCGCAAAACGGCTGCGGGAGTGGTGGAATGCCTGAAAAATTGCCCAGGATTTCGATCGTTACCCCTTCCTATAATCAAGGTGCGTTTCTAGAGGCTACCCTTCAGTCGGTCTTGAACCAAAACTATCCCGACCTGGAATACATTGTGATGGATGGAGGTTCCGCCGATGGAAGTCTCGAAATTTTGCAGCGCTACGATCGCCAACTGACCGCCTGGGTGAGCGAACCGGACGGAGGCCAGTATGCTGCAATTCACAAGGGGTTTTCCAAAACGACGGGCGATATCATGGCCTGGTTAAATTCCGACGACCAGTATTTGCCCTGGACCCTCCAGGTTGTCGCAGAGATCTTTACCCAATTTCCTCAGGTTGAATGGTTGACTACCCTCCATCATCTGGTCATGGACAAACGGGGCGTTCCAGTCTATGCCCAGGAATTGCCAGGGTTTGCTCGTCGTCCTTTCTTTCGGGGGGAGAACTTAGCAGTTCCCAACCAGTGGTACGCAACAGGCTTTATCATGCAGGAAGCCACGTTCTGGCGGAGGAGCCTGTGGGATCGGGCGGGTGCTTACCTGGACCCTTCCCTGTCGCTTGCAGGGGATTTTGAACTGTGGGCCAGGTTTTATCAACAGGCAGAACTCTATGGGGTGAGCACTCCCCTTGCTCAGTTCCGCTCCCACGAGCAGCAAAAATCTAAACAGAAGTTTCAGCAATATATTGATGAGGCAAAACAGGTACTCAGTCGCTACGATCGCCAGCCCTATACCTCCCTGGAATCTTTTCTACACCGCCATCTGCGGCCCTATGTTCCGTTCCGCATGGCTGTTTATCTGGGTCTCATCCATCTCCGCCACTTCTGTATCTACCGGACCAACTTAGAAGGTTGGCAGATTGAGATTCGCTGGGTATGAAGATCCTACAGGTTAACACAACGGATGGTCGGGGAGGAGCTGCTAAAATTACCCGTCAGTTATTGGAAGGGTATCAGCAACGGGGCCACCAGGCATGGTTCGCAGTAGGGGAGCCATGCCTTTCCACTCCAGCGGTGTTGCGATTCCCCACTACCGACAATCAAAGTGCTTGGTTTCAAATGTGCCAGCGGTTTGAGCAAGCCTATGCCCCGTTTGTAGGGCGGTTCAAAGGATCGGGTCGGTTCCACCAATTGCTGAAATCCCCGGTTCTCACCCAACCGCTGCGAACTCTCCATCACCAACTGGGCTGGGAGTTTTTCGCCTACCCGGCAAGTCGGCAACTGCTGAAGCGATGCCCCCAGATCCCTGAGATTGTCCATTGCCATAACTTACATGGGAGTGAACTCAAGGAGGGAGGGTACTTTGACCTGCGTTTTTTGGCACCCTTGAGTCATGCAGTACCCACTGTGCTGACTCTGCACGATGCCTGGTTACTCAGCGGGCATTGTGCCCATTCGTTCACCTGCGATCGTTGGCAAACAGGCTGTGGCCAATGCCCCGACTTGACGATTCCCCCCAGTATCCAACGGGATGGTACCGCCCGAAACTGGAAGCAGAAGCGGGCCATCTATCAAAAAAGCCGTCTTTATGTCGCAACTCCTTCCCACTGGTTGATGCAGAAAGTAGAACAATCAATGCTTTGGGCTGGAGTGGTTGAAGCACGGGTGATTCCGAATGGGATGGATTTGACCTGCTTCAAAGCCGTAGAACCGAGCGATCGTCAGGTACTTCGGGCAGCCCTTGGCATTCCGCAAGATACAAAGGTGCTGTTGTTTGTCGCGAATTACATCCGAACGAATCCCTGGAAGGACTATGCCATGTTGGAAGCGGCCATTGCCCGTCTCTCAAGCCAGTTCACGACTGCTCCACTCCTCTGTTTGACCCTGGGGGATGAAACTTTTGCAAAACGGGTCGGGCAGGTAGAAATTCGTTCCCTTGGTCACTTCAGTGATCCATCCCGTATCGCCCAGATTTATCAAACTGCGGATGTCTATCTACATGCTGCCAAAGCCGATACCTTTCCCAACACGGTTTTAGAAGCTTTGGCCTGTGGCTTACCTGTCGTTGCCACCGGAGTCGGTGGTATTCCAGAGCAAGTTACGGTGGAAAAGACTGGATTTTTGGTGCCTCCAGGAGACGCGGCAGCAATGGCATTCCAGATTCAACGCTTGCTAGAAGACCCTGAGTTGTGGCAACAGATGAGCGTTGCCGCTGCCGATCGCGCTCGGCATCACTTCGATCAGGAATTGATGGTCGATCGCTATCTGGAGTGGTACTCGGAAATCTTGCAGCGTTCTCAACTAACCGTACTGAAGTAGAATCGGGTGCTATGCTGCGATTTAGTATCATTACCCCTTCTTTTAACCAAGGGCCGTTTATTGAGGCAACCATTCAAAGTGTTCTGGCCCAAACCTTGCAGCCTGAAGATTTGGAATATGTCATTTGTGACGGGGGCAGTACGGACCAGACAGAAAAAATAGTGCAACCGTATCGCGATCGCCTCCGCTGGGTCTCCGAACCCGATGACGGACAGGCGGATGCGGTCAACAAAGGGATTGCTTTGACAAGCTACGAGATTATTGGCTGGCTCAACTCCGATGATGTCTACTATCCGGGTGCCCTGGCAACGGTACAGGGCGTGTTTGCGGCCTACCCAGAGGTACAGGTGGTCTATGGAGCGGCAGACCATCTCGATGAAGAGGGGCGGGTTTTTGAGGAGTACCCGACGGAACCCTGGAACTACGACCGCCTCCGAGAATCTTGCTACATCTGCCAGCCCGCCGTTTTCTTTCGGCGATCGTGGGTTCAAAAGTTAGGCTTATTGAACTCGACCCTCCGTTACTGTATGGATTATGAACTCTGGCTTCGTTGGGGACAAACGATCGAGTTTTATTATCTGCCCCGTAAGTTGGCTGGGTCCAGGCTCTATTTAGACACCAAAACCCTCTCTCAGCGGCTCCAGGTGCGGATTGAGATCAACAAGATGTTGGTTCAAAAATTTGGGACAATTTCCGAAAAATGGCTTTTTGAATATGCCCATGTGAAAGCAGAGGAAGCCTTTGGTGCTTTTTGTAAACCCCTCTGGCATCCTGTGCAACGTCAAATGCTGCCCCTGATGTGGCTGGATCACCTCCTGCCGACCCATCCTTGCCAAGGACCACAAGATCCTTTATTAATTGAAAGATCGATCCGTCCGTTTACGGCCTGTCTGGTTCTGGACTATGCGGGGGCTGATCCCAAGCAAAAGTTCGTGAATCGATTTCTGACCCATAGCCTATGGGCGTTCTGGCGGTGGCAACGGTCAATGCCGTCTGAGATAGTTGGACAATTGTTCATGCTCTGGTGGACAACAAACTTCCTATGGTTCAAGAGGAAAATTAAAAACCTGTTCCGTAATCGTCCTTAAGTTCTTTCGGTTGGAAAAACAGTCTCCATGACCATTCGGGTTGCCTACGACATCTCTATGCTTTGCAGATTCTACTTCCGGCACAAGCTGGAAAAGTTTGGCATTTTCCGAGTGACGGAGGAGGTCCTTCATCAGATGGTGACTCACCCTGAGATTGACCTGACCCTGTGCAGACTGTGTGAGGAGATGGAGGGGGATCGGGTGTATGAAACCCTGCGCTACTACTTTTACCTGGAGGACCGCAACACCTTTCAGTTGCCGTTCGAAGATCCTTTTGCCAGCCGTTTGGGATTAGTGAATCTATACAAGCAAGTCTACTTGGGTCGCTATGCCCCAGCTTTTGAAAAACTGGCTTCCCGATCCCCCCGATCGCTCTACCTACGTGGAATGCGAAAGGTACTCTCGCTTCTTCAATCAATCGACCTCTACAAAGCCTTTCGGGCCGATCGCTACGACATCTTCCATTCCACGTTTTTGCAGTTGCCCCCCAGAGAACTCACAGGCCAAACGATTCGCGTATTGACTGTTTATGACCTGATCCCTGTTGTGGCTCCCCATCTGGTGGCTCCCCACATGACGCAGGCTTTTCAAAAAATTCTTGACAGTATTGATATCCATCGGGATTGGCTGGTGGCAATTTCTGAACACACGAAGCAGGAATTTTGTGAGTATCTGAAGGTCTCACCCGATCGGGTGATTGTGGCTCCCCTGGCAGCAGCGGACCATTTCTACCCGATTGAAGATCCAGAACGAATCCAGGCGGCTCGTCATCGTTACGATATTCCAGAGGGGGAATATTTTCTGTGTTTGGCAACCCTCCAGCCCCGAAAGAATCTTGTCCATCTCATTCGTTGCTTTATCCGTCTGATTCAAGAGCAGCCCAGTCTGGACGTAAACTTGCTGCTGGTTGGGCATAAGGGCTGGATGTACGACGAAATCTTTGCGACTGTCGAGTCACTCACGCCAGAGATCCGATCGCGGGTCATCATGACGGGTCACATTCCCGATTGCGATATTAGTGAAATTTACAGTGGCGCACGAGCCTTTATTCTGCCTTCCCTTTATGAAGGGTTTGGATTGCCTGCGCTGGAAGCGATGCAGTGTGGAACTCCAGTCATCTCCTCCAATGTCACCTCTTTGCCTGAAGTGATGGGGGATGCAGCTCTCTTGATTGATCCAAGGGATGCGGATCAACTCTGTCAGGCGATGCTCACGATCTTAACCGATTCAGCCCTGGCTCAGGAGTTGGGGCGGCGGGGTCGGGAGCGGTCTCATCAATTTAGTTGGCAACATTGTGCCGATCGCGTCATCCAAACTTATCAGCAGGCGATGGCAGCAGCAGGGTAATGAAGGATCAGCCAAAGGTTTTGTATGATATCTCGGTTCTAGGCTTGGGTCACAGCAATCCCATCTGCCGCGCGGGAGTGTACCGAGTGGTTGAAACTTTAGCTCACTACCTCGTTCAATCACCAGACTGTGAACTAAAGTTTTCTGCGGGTGCTTCTTTTGAACTTCTTCGCCAGTCGATCGCCTATCTCCAATCCCAATCCAATGATTTAGGGAAAATTGCCCTTCCCTATCATGCGATTCAAAAATGGGCCAGTGAGGTGTGGGATCAGCCCGTTTCCCAGAGCCTGGTTGCCATCAACCAACGAATTGATCAAGCCAACAATGGTCAACAATGGTTGCTCAAACTCCTCCGCAAACCCCTGTTTTTGGCATACCGTTCCATGATGGCTCTGAACCCCTTGGACCCTGCCAGCCTCCGGTGGGCTGACCTGTATCATTCTACGTTCTATCCATTTCCCGATCGGGTGAGGGACTATCCAAACCTACAGTGTGTATTAACCCTCTACGATCTCATTCCCATCCTGTATCCTCACTTTTTTCAGGCGAATGATGATGTTGTTTTAAAGGCAGTTCTGGCAAGCCTGAAACCTCAAGATTGGGTTTTATGTATTTCCCAATCCACCAAAAATGATTTGTGTGAGTATCGCCCGGATTTAGACCCCAATCGTGTTTTTGTAACCCCACTCGGGGCCTCTGAACTCTTTTATCCCTGTTTAGATCCGGCTCAGATTCAAACGGTCAAAACCAAATACCAGATTCCCGATCGGCCCTATTTTTTAAGCTTGAGCACCCTTGAACCTCGCAAGAATATCAGTCAGATTATTCGAGCCTTTGTTCAACTCATCGAACAGGAAAACATCAAAGATCTTTCCTTAGTTTTAGTCGGGCAACAGGGCTGGAAATATGCCGATATCCTGGAATTGGCAGCAGCATCTCACTTACAGGACCGGGTGATTCTGACGGGCTATGTCGAAAATGCAGACCTGGCAGCGCTGTATAGTGGAGCGATCGGGTTTGTCTATCCGTCTTTTTATGAGGGGTTTGGACTGCCTCCGCTCGAAGCGATGCAGTGTGGAGTTCCGGTGATTACATCCAATACTTCATCGTTACCAGAGGTCGTCGGGACGGCTGGAATCACCCTGTCCCCCAATGACCTGGATGGGTGGTGTCAGGCTCTCCTGCGGCTGTATCAAGATACGGATTTGCGTCGTGAGTTATCCCAACAATCCCTACAACAAGCTCAGAAATTTAGTTGGAACCGCTGCTTTGAACAAACAATGGTAGCCTACACCACTGCTCTGCACCGTAAAGGAATCGTTTGATGACGATGCTTCGAGTCGCCTATGACATCTCTATCCCAGTTCGTTTTTATGACTCTGCCATTCAGGAAAGTTCAGGGGTGTTACGGGTTACGGAAGAAGTGCTGGCAGAATTGAGTCGTCGTTCTGATTTGGCAGTCACAGCAGTGCGTCTGGGGCAGGACTTCCAACAGGAGGATGATCCCCTCTACCGGGCACTGAATTACTGGGCCTATGTCAACGATCACGCCGATCGCTTTGGGTGTCGCTTTGCTCCGCCGTTTGGAAGCCGTCTCCATCTGCTTTCCCTGTACCAATGGGTCTATCAAACCTGTTTCTCTAACACCTTTCCACAAGCACCCTGGCCTCCACGCCTGGTATTCCGTATCCTCAGGCGATTACTTTCCCAACTGCAACGGGTTGATCTCTATCCTGGTTTCCAACCCCAACAATTTGATGTGTATCACTCAACTTTTGCGAAACTGCCGCCTATCTCCCTGACAGGGCCAGTGCAAAGGGTGATAACCATCTATGACATGATTCCCGTGCTGGCATCGGAGTTTGTTGGGGATGCCATGAAGGTATTTTTTCAGACAATTTTAGAGAGCATTCATCTTGAACGGGACTGGGTCATTTGCATCTCTGAGTTTACCCGTCAGCAGTTCTGCCAGTATACCGGGATGACATCCGATCGAGTTTCCGTGAGTCCGTTAGCCGTCAGTTCCCAATTTCAGCCTGTCACCGATGCACAGGTTTTGTCTGAGGTCCGGCAGCGATACGGGATTCCTGATGGAGATTACATCCTGAGTTTGGGAACCTTCCAGCCTCGTAAGAATCTAGTGACGCTGATCCGGGCATTCGATCGCCTCCAAACCCTCGCCCCCTCCCTCGACTGCCCCCTCGTTTTGGTCGGGGCAAAGGGGTGGATGTATGATGACATCTTTGCTGCTGCCAGAGCATCTGCCCATCTCAGCAATCGCATTGTCTTTACGGGGCATGTGGCTGAAACCGACCTCAGTGCCATCTACTCGGCTGCATCCCTGTTCGTGTTTCCGTCCCTCTACGAGGGGTTTGGGCTACCTCCCTTAGAAGCGATGCAATGTGGTGTTCCAGTCATTGCTGCCAATACTACCTCCATTCCAGAAGTGGTTGGGGATGCTGCTCTGCTGGTTGATCCCCTGAACTCAGAAGAAATGGCCCAGAAGATCGCCCAG
>JANRKG010000352.1:0-3962 GCA_033763635.1 Leptolyngbyaceae cyanobacterium bins.59 | reverse complement strand
AAGTATCCAGAGGTGGGACAGGCGTAAAAGTGTGTCGTTTTGGAAGAGTCTTATGGTTCAGTCAACAGAAACACCCCTGAGTCAGGACGCGGAAGAGTTGAAGGTGCAAATTAAGCGCCTGAACAGCAAAGCAGGTCAGATGAAAATGGACCTGCACGATCTCGCCGAAGGATTACCGACGGACTACGATCGCCTGGTGCAAGCCGCGACCGAGACTTACGAGGTTTACCAAAAGTTAGATGCCTTGAGAAAACAACTCGCAAAAGTGGAGAAAGGAACATGAGCGGAACTGTAACTGAGTTCAAGCAACTGGTGAATGCAGAAGATTACTTCATCTTCTTCAACCTTCCCTACGATCCCCAAATCGTCAATGTGAATCGGCTGCACATTCTTAAAAAGTTTTCCAACGCGGTCAAAGAGATCGATGCAGAATTTGCAGGGGTGGAAGATGAAGAAAAACTGGCGCGATACGAAAGGGCGCTCCAGAACGCTTACGAGGTGTTCCTTTCTTCCACAGGCGTAGAGCAAAAGCTGTTCAAGGTGTTTAAGAAGAAGCCTCAAGGTTTAGTGATGTTGTCTGATATTGGGAATGGGTAAGGCAGGTTTCGGCTTCGCTCACCTGGCAAGGTTTGTCTGCTTAGAACGATCGTGAGTTGAGCGCAGCCGAAACGCTCTTCCCATCACCCATCCTCAATTTCCCAAGGAGACTCTTGTGTTCCATCTCACACCCAAAGAACTTGAGCGCTATCAACGACAAATGATGCTCCCTGGTTTTGGGGAAGAAGGCCAACGCCGATTAAAAGCCTCCACTGTCCTGGTGACAGGGGTGGGAGGTCTGGGGGGCACCGCAGCCCTCTACCTGGCGGTGGCTGGGGTTGGACGGCTGATCCTGGTTCGGGGAGGAGAACTGCGACTGGACGACATGAATCGCCAAATTCTCATGAGCGATGATTGGGTGGGCAAACCCAGAGTTTTCAAAGCAAAGGAAACCCTGGAGTCCATCAATCCAGATGTGCAGATTGAGGCGGTCTGTGAATATGTCACACCAGAGAATGTGGACGCTCTGGTGCAACAGGCCGATGTCGCCCTGGACTGTGCCCATAACTTCACAGAGCGGGATTTGCTCAATACCGCCTGTGTGAAGTGGGGCGTTCCGATGGTGGAGGCTGCCATGAACGACATGGAAGCTTACCTCACAACCATCATTCCCGGAGAAACCCCCTGCCTGACCTGTCTATTTCCTGAAAAACCCGATTGGGATCGGCGCGGCTTCGGAGTGTTGGGGGCCGTTTCTGGCACCCTCGCCTGTCTGACCGCTCTGGAAACCATCAAACTGCTGACGGGAGCCGGACAACTGCTTACCTCGGAATTGCTAACGATGGATCTGGGACGGATGGAATTTGTAAAACGCCGTCCTTACCACGATCCCAACTGCCCTGTCTGCGGGCAAAAAGGAAGGAATGCCTATGTTCCTGCTATCCCTAATCCATTACCCATCACCCATCACCCCCTATCCCATAAGGAGACTCCATGCCCGTCGTTTTAACTGAAGTCGCAGAACTGAAACTCCGTACCTTTATTCAAGCTTCCAATAAAGAGAATGGCCCTTCTGACGATCGCGGAATCCGCATCTCCGTGAATGATGGAGGATGCAGTGGTTATTCCTATGGCCTTGATATTGCCACTGAACCCAAGGAAGGCGATATCTTACAACAGCAAGGGAAACTGCGAGTCTATATCGATTCCAGTAGCGCTTCCTTGCTGGAAGGGGTGGTCATTGATTATGTGGATAGCCTGATTGAAAGTGGGTTTAAGTTCAGTAATCCCAATGCATCGTCAAGCTGTGGTTGTGGGCAATCCTTCAGTGCTGGCGATTGCACCCCCGCTGCCCAACCCTGCACCTAGTAATATTTCCCGGTCAGACGCAACCTCTCGCATCTTGACAGATTCATTCACCCCATTGGGAACAGAAGATTGGCAAAGATTCATTATTTTCTGTTCCTGTTAACCCAGGAGAAGACCTATGGCAACTTATCAAGTACAACTGTGGAATAAAAAGCGTAACATTGACACCACCCTGACCGTCGATGAAACCCAGACCATCTTAGACGCAGCAGAGGAAGCAGGATTGGAACTTCCCTTCTCTTGCCATTCCGGTTCCTGTTCTAGCTGCGTTGGCAAATTAGATTCCGGCGAAATCGATCAGTCTGAGCAAGTCTTTTTAGATGATGAACAGGTGGCGAAAGGATTTATCCTGCTCTGTGTCACCTATCCCCGCTCGGATTGCAAGATTCGCACCCACCAGGAAGCCTATCTGGTTTAAAGGTTTCGCAGATCGCAAGCTGGGCGATCGTGAAAAGGGGCTGCCGATCGTGTTTCCGGGGTTATCCCGTCTTCCTTTGATAACCCTTGATAACCCTGGTTAGTGCAGCCCCAGCATCAAAAGAGGTATGGGTGAGCAACCAACAAAAAACAGCCGAGCGGCTGGCTAGTTTATGGATAGATCACGATCAACTGCATCACTCACTATCGGTGAGTGATCACGGCTCAAGGGATCAAGCGCATTAGTCAACTGCAATCATGACATCGGAAGACTTAATCACTGCATAGACTTCGCTTCCAGTTCCAATTCCTAAAGTAGTCGCTGAAGCTTTGGTAATAATCGCTACAACCTCTACTCCAGGAGCAACTTCCACGGTAACTTCCGTGTTTACAGAGCCTTCCGTCACAGATGTAACCTTACCTTTGAGAGCATTTCTCGCACTGACCTTCATAAGATTGCTTTTCCTATATTACTTGTAGCAAAGTTGAACCAAGGCATTGTTACCTGTTAGACAGTCTCGAAAGAACAGTCTTTAAAGAACAGTCCTGAAGGCAAATCAATTAGCTGCTAAGGCACTAACAGCAATGCTTCCAGAGATAGGTTTCTTTCCACTCGTGGAAAGTGGTAATCCCTGATTCGCCTCCAATTGATTGATTGAAATCTTACTACAGATTGGAGGACATCATGACGAAAGCCAAAGAAATCCTGACAGAAGATGTCGCAACGGTGCGCGGTTCTGTCACGGTTACTGAGGCCGTCCCATTCATGTCCAGGAAGCTTACTCTCACTTCCTGACAGATGATTCTGTCTACAGCGGTTGAGTGTAGGGTTCTGCCCTCAATCGCTTTCTCTCCCTTTCCTGATGACGTGAACACTCAAGTCCGATTCCTCATTCATTCGCATTTTCTTGGAGAAGAATACTATGGCAACTGTCACTGGACTCACCTATGGGCAAACAACCTGGACCCCCAAGTTTGTCACTTCAATTAATCTCAAGACCTGTTTGGGTTGTGGTAGATGCTTCAAAGCTTGTGGCCGAGATGTATTGAGCCTCAGAGCGCTCAATGAAGACGGAGAATTTGTTGATGCAGAAGATGACGATGAAATTGAGCGTAAAGTGATGACCATTCTCAATCAAGAGAATTGTATTGGTTGCGAAGCTTGTTCACGGGTTTGCCCCAAGAATTGTCATACCCACGCTCCACTGGCACTGGCTTAATTGAGCTTGTTAATAGCTAATGGGAATCGGCGATTACGTACTTTCTCTCTAGAACCCATTCCCGATTCACTTTTCACAAAACAAGTCCCCAGTTTCTTGATGAAGCTGGGGATTGTTCTTTTATCATTTCTTTGGGATCGGAAATTAGCCGTCTGACTCGTGATAGATCGATAATTCATCGACCCGCATTTCGAAAGGGCTTCCTGTCCCGATCGGGGGAGTAATGCGAATTCGTGCCCGTTCCGAAAAGCGTTCTAGTTGGGTTCCTAGCGGGATGAGATTGTTGAGGACGCGCCAAACAAACCCTGCATCTGGGCAATGAATGATCAGGGTTAATGCACGGCTCTGGGTCGTCATGTGCCACTCGCAGCGAGTCAGCAAGGACTGGGTAACACCGTCACAGGCTTCATAAAAACGCCG
>JANRKG010000351.1:0-8520 GCA_033763635.1 Leptolyngbyaceae cyanobacterium bins.59 | reverse complement strand
GAACTACAAGCAGATTGAACGCTGGTGGGAAATCGTCATGAGTGCGTTCACAATGGTCAGTTTATTTGCCGATGCGTTCAACTCTGAGTGTCCTTTATCGCAGAAGGTCTTCACGCAGCATCCCTGGTGGGACAAGCAACGGGGCTGGAAACATCTGCTTAATAATTTGCGTTTGGTGATTGAACCGTGGATTACCTTTAACCACCTCAAACAGTGGTTAACTGTGTTTTTCATTCCCACTTTGGAGCAAGGATTTGCACAATTGATTGAGCGAATGCAGCAGTTTTACTGCCCTGTAATTCACACTCTGCTCCTGCGTCGCATCTTATTTAACTCTGCTTAAAGGATGGAAGAGGGCTAATCTATGACCATATCCTAAAATAGCTAATTTAATGTTTTCCTGACTTGAGGGATGGTGTTTACAATACATATCAAATCCCTGGGACTCGATGCAGGATATTTTGGGCGACTAACATTTCAAACTGCGATCGCATTCCCCTGGCGAGTACCGCATCTTGGAGCAGAACCCCTGCTTCAATGTTGCGTTCGTGAGCGGCTTCTGTGAAGTTGGCGGAGGTAATGAAGACTCGCGCTTCATCGACGACCACGCACTTTGCATGGAGACAGGCATTGCTATCGGCTGTCAAATACAAGGCGCGTGGGTCGTGGAAAACTTCTGGGAGTCGTTTCCCTGGCCAGACTTTGTTGCGAAAATCCTCTGCAAATTGCCGCAGGAGAACAGGGGCGGGGGTTGGGTCTTTGAACTTGCGCTTGACGTTCAGGAACATTCTCACATTCAATCCTGGATTGGCATCCATTCGCTCTGCCAGGGGACGAAACAACTCATATCCCTTCTCACCTTGATCAATGGCAAAGCTGGAGATGAGGACATTGTGCCGAGCGCTCTTAAACAACTCCTGCACCACAATTCGCGTGTCTCGGCTTTCCGTTCCCGGAACTTCAGGCCCCGTCCACACCAATGCAGTTTGATCCTGTTTGGCCTGGGTCACTCTCCTCTCTTGGGCCAGCAGTTTCAGCAGGTAAGCTAAATGGGCAACACTCATACCCTGCTGACGCAAGTGGTTGAGTTCTACTGCAACAACCTGTTGCAGAGTTTCGGGGACGTAGCTACACAGGGCCAGGGCAGAGACGGGAAAGCTCAAGCGACCTGTTTCCATGGCGATCGCCAGTTCATGCAGAGCGGAATGGCTCAAACTCAGGAACGGGGACATCAGTAGAGTGTATCTGGGAAAAATTCAGACCCCAGACCCTCCACTGTATTCACGACCAATCCACGATCGAGCATCTCATTGCGGCGTTCGCAGGAGGTTTCTGCGATCAGCAGGCATCCATGACAGGCAGCACCATGCAGAAGCCGATCTTCCTGTTCGTCGTCAGGACTGTGTTGGGCGCAAACGGGGTCATTGGAACACAGCCGCCCGTACTCCAATGCTCTGGCTAAATGATGTTCAATGCGCCGACCGACTTCCACCAATCCGCCCAGGGTTCCTTCCGACCCGGATGTTCCCGTATGAAGTAGGATGCCGTAGCCAATCTCGTTAAAGGCATAGATGCGCTCTCGAATGGCACTGGAAGCGTAACCACAATCCAGGGATACGGCAGTGATCAGGAGGAGGGACAGGGAATGGAGCATGATGTAAGCGGCACCGGGAAATTTCGCTTTTTCGCGGCTAATGCCTCTTGCATCCAACCACTTCAGATATCCCTTCTCCAACTTCTCAGCCCGCTTTTTGACGGCTGGACGTTCGAGCCATTCGTGAATTGCGTCTTTGCGAATGCTCAGGAAAACCCCTTCCCCCAGGTTTTCGATCGCAGGCACCCAGTTTGGCTCGAAATCCAACTCGGCTCTGCGAACATTGATGGCCAGGTCATCGATTTCTCCGTCAATGTTGGGCATGGCGGCTTCAAAACGGGTAAAGCCAATCAGGGCTGATACTTCCCGCAAGCGATGTACCAGCACAATCCGATCGATTAACGATCGCCATTGGGGAGCGAGGGTGTCGGGTCTGCGGGTGTACCCCTGAAATACGGTGTCGTTGAGGACGGTTTCTTTCCCCATCTCTTCCGGGCAGGTTAACAAGGCTTCCAGTTCTACCTGCTTAATGCTTTTATCTGTAGGTGTAAATCCACTTTTGCGACGTTGAATCTCTGCCCAGACGACATCTGCTCCAAAGGCTGCTAAATCAGCAAACTTGGCTTTTTTCAGTTCCTTCTGGATATCTGCCAGGTCTTCTGCATACTGCAAATCGTCTTCGTAGAAGCGATCGACCGCCTTTCGGAGTTCCGCATCCTGGTCGGGCATGGAGATGACGCTGAGGATTTGGGTGAAGTAGGCATTGCTGGCGGAACGCACCAGTAAGCGATTGTTCTCTGGTCTGCCACTGGGCACCGGGTTTCCAGTCTTGTCTAACTTGTAGCTCTCACACACAGTTCTCCCTTTAGGACCGAGCCAGGGGCGATGGCCCATGCATTCTCCGAGAACCTTGGACTCCTTCAATTTGGCTTCTGAGAGGGGCCGCCGTGCTTCACAATCACAGCGTACAAAGATTTCTTCAAAATCATTGCCGGACCCTGCTTCATCGAGCCAGAGTTGTTTACGGCAGGGGGTCTTGAAATCCTGATGAGCAAAGCCATACCAATCAATGTCACTGAGATGCCCATTGGTACAAGCCTGGACAAAGCGAACGGGGACGGCTTGAACTCGCTGTCCTTCAAATTTCAAGCCGTCTTTGACCGCTCCCCAGGAAACCAGGGGACGGGTACGATAGGTTTTGCCATTGAGTTCCAGGGTTCTGTCGATTTGGGCGAGAAACCAGGTGGGAAAGACAAAGGCATCCACTCCACTGATCGCAGCCTGGGGGTCACTGGACTGCTGAGGCGGCGCATAGAGTTGGATATCCACCCCCTTGTCCAGCAGTTCCAAACTCTTGGCGACTTTGTAGCGGAGCCGAGATTCCCGAATCAGTTTGCGCTCCCCTTTCCAGAACGTTAACCCAGAAATGACAACAGAACGGGTGGGAAGATCGACCATTGAACCCGGACCAAAGGTGGTGAGCATCTGGCTCTGACGGAGTTCACCATTGGGTTTTGCTGCGCGTTTACCGCTCATTTGTCTTCCTCCACACGAATGCCATAGGGATCTTGAATCCAGAGATTCACGGTTGCTTCCACATCGCGCAAACTTCGGTACGCTTTGAACTTTTGCCGCTCCAGAGGTTGTTTGTCCACGTCTGGACTGAGGGCATCAAGTAGCAGTGGAGCCGCTGATCCCACTTCTTTCTGATATTCCAACCGCTTTTCTCGTTCTGCAATCCGCTGCCAGGTGTCAATCAAATCCAGCAGTTGCGCCCTCACTTGTTGCCGCTGATTGGCAGAGGCCGTTGCATCCAGATCTGGGCTATGGGCTGCTGCCCGATCGGCGATCGCATCAATCACCCCATCGATCGCCTCCCGTTGCATGCCGACCTGGGAAGCTCCCAGGGGCGGGGTCATGTCGGGAATGCTGAGGCGGGTCAGGGCGACGGCAACCCCTGCTAACCCGCGATCAAGTGCCCGTGGGGAAAAGGGCGTGACGCTGGTGGCTTCCACCGCCCGGTAGAAACTGGCATGCCAACTCTGGAAGCGTTCGTAGTGGGACCGATCGCGGGGTCGGTGGACATTGAGCAGGGTGACGACCAGACCCGGACGACTGGGATCGCGCCCGACGCGACTGGTGGCCTGGATGTACTCTGCTGCTGTCTTGGGTTGCCCCAGCACCACCATCAGTCCCAGGCGGACAATATCCAGCCCCACGGAAATCATGTTGGTAGCGAGGGCTACATCCACCCGCTCTTTTTCAAAGAAGGGCAGGGACAATCGCCGCTTGGTGTTCGCCACTTGATTCGTGCTGACCCGTGAGGTGAGTTCTTCCGGTTCGTCATCAATTTTGCGATCGAGGAACGGTCCTACCAATTCCCCATAACGGAGGCGTTCACTATACTTGGTGAGCCGGGAACTGACTTCATCCTCCACAATGCGACGACTGCCGCCCAATTCCCGCAGGGAGTTGAAGTAACCCAGAAGGGTCATGTAGGGATCAGCAGGATTCGTCTTGTTGCGATGCCCTCCTTGATCCTCATATTGCTTATAAGCCGCTGCCAGCAGAGCCAGGTAAGTTCTGAGCAACACCACCTTCAAGCTACGCCCCTGGGCTGCAACTCCCAAATAGAGCCGTCCGGGGGAATCAAAGTCGGTTTTGGCGAAGAAGGAATCGTGGCGATCGGGACTGGGGGGTGGGAAGATATCGACCTTGCAGCGACCAAAAAGGGCTTGAATTTGGCGATTGGCCCGACGCACCGTTGCAGTGGAGGCAATGATTTTTGGTCGAATGGGGTGATCCTGCTGGGGATCGGAGCAGAGGGCATCGATCGCCGTTTCATACAGCCCCACCATCGTTCCCAACGGACCCGAAATCAGGTGCAATTCGTCTTGAATAATCAGGTCGGGTGGGGGCAGGGATTTTTCCAGTCGCTTTCCGGCAACGGTGGGATCGCCATGACTGTAGAACCCCTCCCCTTCGTTGTAATGGGTGACGCGACCAAAAAGGGCCGCAGTTTGTCCAATCCAGGGCAGGGCAGCAAACTTATCGACGGTGGCGATCAAGAAGCAGGGCAACCTCCGGTAAATGGGTTCATCCACCGCCAGAATGGGCAGGGGATTACGATTCCGGAAGTCACAGTCTCGATTGACGCACACCACCACCAGGTTTTTAGGAGTATCCTCGTTGGGGGTGAGTTGGAAGGAATTCGCAGAGAACTTCTCTCCACACCAAGGACAACGTTCCAGGGGAATCGGAGACGGTTGGCTTTTACTGTCTCGCTTAAAGGCCAGGGTGCGTTCACGGGCACAATACTCATCCTTGTCGCCCCGTTTCCCCATCTTATTAGGGGTTGCGCCCTGCCCTACCCACAGGCCAATCTCAAAGGGCCAGGTTCCCAACAACTTCGGCGCTTTCTGCCGTTCCAGTTCCAGGGCGCAGATCAGACG
Source organism: Leptolyngbyaceae cyanobacterium bins.59 (assembly GCA_033763635.1). Classification (GTDB taxonomy): domain Bacteria; phylum Cyanobacteriota; class Cyanobacteriia; genus JANRKG01. Next base: position 3,474 of record JANRKG010000351.1, on the reverse strand, counting down.
GGCGGCCCGTTCTAACTGATCCAGGGTCAGCAATCGCAGGGTGTAGCGCATCAACACGCTCATTCCCGCTGCCTCAATCCCCGGATGCTGCAACCGTCGTAACACCAGGGTAAATGCAGCCAATCCCAGATAGGCTTCCGTTTTTCCACCCCCGGTCGGAAAGAAGAGCAAATCTACAATCTGGCGATCGGTGTGTTGTGGCTGAGCCAACCCAACCAGATTGAGCAGAATAAAGGCAAGCTGGAAGGGTCTCCATCCGGGAGGTGCAAAGGATTCGGGGGACTGCCCCAATTCCTGACTCAATTGCCGACGACGGGCGATCGCAATCACGCGATTGGCCATCTGAAACGCCTGGAAAACCGGGGGATGGGACAGGGCTTGAATCCCTGCTTCAATGCGATCGCAGGCGTGATGGGCGCGGTTGAGTAAATCCTGGGCAGCAACCTGGGCCTGGGGTGGGTCGATGGGAATCTGGCGTTGGGCTGCGATCCAGGTGCGGTACTCGGCCACCATTGGGATGAGCATCTGCTGAACGGTAGTTGCACTGTCCGCGGTTGCCAGGGCTTCCATGCCAAGCTGTACACCATCAATGGCAGCGGGGGCGACTCTGGGGACATTGGCAGTGGGAATCCAGGTGGTGCAGATCTCGGAACAGTGGGCCTGGTTCACGGATTTTGCAATGGCAGACACGTTATGACCGACTGCAAATTCGTAATCGTGGCGATACTGCAAACTGGCAACCGCTTCATCCCAATCATCACTATCCATGCCCCGCAAATCTGAACGAGGCACAAAGCCTTCCTCACATTGCACCGTCAGGCAGGTTTGAAAGGCAAAGGTCGTATCTTTCTCGGTCTGTTGGGGTTTTCGGTAATTCACCAGAAACGTGGAAACGGAGCGGGTGCCTGCGGTAAAGCGATCCGATCGCACCGGACGGCAATTCACCACCAGCGTTAACCCACTCCCTCCCGGAATCTCGATCTCAAAGGAATCTTCCGCTTTGGCGAGGGGAACTATCAGCGTCACTGTTTGGGGAATGCGTCGCCATCCGCGAGATTTGGCCTCGCCCTCCGACCCTCTCTCTATGCATAGACTTTTAACCTCACCCCCCGGCCCCCTCTCCACATGTGGAGAGGGGGAGGAAGAGGGGGATGAAATGGGTTCCGGTCCCCCCTCTCCATTCATGGAGAGGGGGTTAGGGGGTGAGGTCAGAGCACTGGGGGAAGCAAGAGGAGTTGGCAGATAATCGCCCCAATGCACCGTAACATTGAGTTCCCTGGTTTGTTGGGAGGCGAGGAAGCTCAGACCCATTGAGGAGGGGAAAGGGGCTTTTCGGGCTGCTCCCCTTTCTGGGGCACCACTATCTTCGCTGGCTTCACTGTTCCCCAATTCCTCAGTTTCCACATTGCCTTCATCATCCGATCGCTCTTCGGGTTTCGCGCCGAAGGGAGCCAGGAAGCCTGTGAGATACCACTTGGAGGGAGCCTGGATCAGCACTTCCTCCGCATGTTCTGTATCGGTTGGGATAGGGCCAACCAGATCCAGTTGCAGGGCATCGACGAGGGTGGAGCGAATTTCAGCGGAGGTGAGTTGAGGCATACAAAAGCGCTTGAGAGGGAATAAGGGAATCAGTTAGGCGATCGCATACCCCGTATGGGGACGAATATGGGGCGGATGAAAGGCAAGGACGATGTTGATTGAGCAAGTTTTGGGTGTCTTCGCTCCAATGGTTCACGGGCTTTCTAGCTCCTTCTGAATCGTCTGAATTGCCATTTTGAGAGGCTGTAAATCAGTTTGAGTAATATCCCAAAGAATTTGAGGATCAACGCGAAAGTATTCATGGACGAGCAGATTTCTTAATCCAATGATTTGTACCCAAGGAATCTCTGGGTGTTGGGTCTTGAGGTCCGCCGACAGGCTATTTGCGGCTTCTCCAATCATTTGTAAGTGATAGGCGACCCACACCTGAATCAACTCTTGTTCATCGAAGGCTGATCGCCCTTGTTGGATATAGCGTTCAATGGCCGCGATCGCAGTCAAAATATCTTCTAATCGTTCGTTGTCTCGTCTCACAAAATGACTGCCTCACGTAACACCTGATCTCGAATATGGGGTTTGAGCATCGCTGGGGTTGCAACATCAACCTTTCGCTGCAATAAGGTTTCCAGATCTTGCAGAAGTCCCATTGGAAACCAGGGACTTCGCTTCGCCGGATCATAATCTACTAAAAAATCAATGTCACTTTCTGCATTGGCTGTGCCACGGGCAACTGAACCAAAGACGCGAACATTGTAAGCCCCATGTTTGGCAGCGATCGCCAGGATTTGCGATCGCTGAGTTTGAATTAGTTCGCTCAGGCTCGGTTGGGTCTGTTCGCTCATTATCAATCTCCTTTGGTATGTAGTATTTAGCTGGTGAAGAGATTTAGGGACTAAGCGATCGCATACCCCGTATGGGGACGAATATGGGGCGGATGAAAGGCAAGGACGATGTGATCTTTGGGAACACCTGCTGCAACCAGTTCATCCGTAATGCCGTCTTCAGTGCCATCGTAGTGAATCCAGATTTTGCCATCCTGAATTTCGGCATGGACAATCAGGCCATGCACTCGTTTTTGGTCATTCCATCCTTCGTGCATCAATAGGAAATGATTATGATCTTGACTCGTAATGAGATAGGTTTTGACATCTCCATAGGGTTTGAGAATGGCAACATATTCTAAAAGAATCCTTTCTAGGATGCTACGCCAGTGATTAAAGGTATCCATTGTGAGATCTCCTGAAGGGTTGGGTTGAAAACGAGCAGCTTGAATTCGGGTCTTCGTTTCAAAATGAGTTGACCCACTTCTTCGGAAAAAATTCCTCGATAGGCAGCAATGGGAATTGCTAAATAAAGGATTCGATCGGGTTCCTGTTCTAAGAGGATATCTGAGTAGAGCAAGACTTGCCCGATCGCCTTTTCCAAATCATTCATGGGTGAAGGACTGAGAAAGCTCTTAATTTCAACCGCAATTTTTCGCGCATCTTTCTCTGCGGCAAATAACTTGTTGGCACCCAGGTCAACTAATGCAGGGCGGGTTCCGATCGTCAACGTTAATGGATCTTTCGTAATCGTCCATCCGTCTTTAATCAGGGCGGTTTTTACAGTGTCGTGATAGAGGTCTTTCGCTGGCATAACTTCAATTAGAACAGGCCAAGCTGTTCTTTGTCGGGGGAAATCAGATCGAGTTGTTTTTGGGTAGAGGGAAGTTTGGAGTCAGTGGAAACAGGCTTGGCAGGTTCTTTGCGGCGTTTGGGTTTACCTCCTAACTTCTCTTCTTCTGCCCGTTCCTGGTTGAGTTTCAGCAATCGGGCCAGCACTTCATCATGGACTTCTTCGGGCCAGCGATAGCGCCAGGGTTTCTTGCGTTCCCTTCTCCCCTCTCCCTTGATGGGAGAGGGGCCGGGGGTGAGGGTGTCTTCGTCGTCGTAGTCG
>JANRKG010000350.1:0-5659 GCA_033763635.1 Leptolyngbyaceae cyanobacterium bins.59 | reverse complement strand
ACAGATCCACATCTGTAGCAGAAGGACTACTGTTAATGGCTCCATCAAAGGTGAAGTTCGTGCTGGTAATAGCGATCGCCTGAGCAGCCTGGTTATTGGAATTAATTTCACCGCTAGATTCGGCAATTTGAACAGCCTGAGTTCCTAACTGATTGCCTTTAAAGGTAATGACGGTGCGATCCAGGGTGACAGAACCCGATGGATTAAATTGGATGCTCACATCCTCGGTGGGCTGGCTCCTTAGCTTTACTTTGAACGTTGCTTTGCCATTACGAGCCACCAACGGATTGAGAGGATTACCAGGGGTGACTAACTGGCCATTCTCATCTAAAATCAAAACTTCCGGTTGATAAAGACCACTGTCTTTGATAGCGACCTGGGTACTAATTTTGTCAACAATCTGACCGTTTTGCTTCAGGCGGTAATTAGAAACTCTGGCCCCTGTCAAATCCAAATCAAAGTGATAGGGTTGGATGTCAATTTGAATATTTTCAGCATCCTCTTTGATTGCATCTGGCAAAGCTGTGAAATAAATGCGAATCTTAGACGGATCAACTTGAGAACCTGCAACGGTACTGAGGGCTTCAATTTGTGGAATGATGATACCTGGCTGCTGGCTATCTGCCTGCAAAGAAACCTTGCGATATTGGGAGTTTAGATAATCAACCCCCTGGATGACGTTTGATCCAGCCGTGATGGTGTATTTTACCCACAAGCCTAAGGGTGAAAAAATCGGTCGATCTAACTTTAATTCAACATAGCCGATCAGGTCAGAGTCATCACCAGGCAGTAATTTTCCGTATTCCTGAGCCTCTCTAACTGCAACCAGTTCCAGGGTAGGTTCGTTGTCTACGATCGTCGCAACCGCAGACTTCCGATCGAGATTCACCTGATAACCCTGATCATTGTTGCCCGTTACTGCTAGCTCAATCGTGACTGTTTCATTGTTCTCTGCAACATCATCATCAATGGGTTCAACCCCAATCACAATCGCTTTATCGCCCTGCCCATCTTTAGATTTGACAACCAGTGTATTGCCTGTGAGATATTGCTTATTATTACTGTGATCTACATACCGCCAGTAGATCAGATAATCGCTCCCTTTGGGCGTATCCGGGTAATCTCCTCTGAAGGTTTCAGAACCCGTTCGTTTGAGATATTCGTTCAGGTCGCTCCTGGGTTTTGTGATGGCATCCGGTAAATTGAATCTGAGCGTAAATTCTTTTGCGTTTTTGACACGATCGAACACTAACTTAAATTCCGCATTCTTGCCCTTATCCTCCGATCCATCTGTCAGTTTTTCCAGGCTAATGCGAGGCTCATCATCTTGCAGCAGAATTTCAACATCTCGCTGGCTGGGATTGATCGTATAACCGATCCCTCCAGCCAGGGAGATTCTGACCTTTTCATCCCCCTCATAGCGATCGTCATCCACAACAGGGAAGGGAACTTGAATAATCTCCGATTGCCCTGGCTCCACATCAAAAGTACCGGAGAAAGTGTAGTCATTAGGCTGGGCATCTCCTGAAATAGAGGTCACGTTAAATTGCACCGTGACTTTCTGAGAAACCGGACGATCTAAGACAAGTTCAAATCCACCTGCGGCCCCACCTTCAGCCCCTGTTTTTGCATTTCGAATACTGATCTGCGGTTCATTGTCCTCGATCGTAACGGTCGCCTCACTCTGGGACTCATCCCTCCGATACTCTGGTCCAGACATTAAGCGGACTGTCAGGGTTTCACCCGGGTCAATATCCAGGTCATCAGCAATATTAACCAGGTCAATTACCTGCCCTGAAGCCGTTAAAGGCACTTTCCCGGAACTACGGGAAAAATCCCTGCCCTCTACTGCGCCACTGGTTCTACTGACGAAGTAGTAAACATCAATCCCGGACGCGGGTAAGCTGCCATTTACATTAAATTTGAATCTGGCACTCTTCTTGGTTTCCGATGCTTCAACCGCTTCGATGCTAATAATGGGTAACGTCATGGAAAGACGGGTGCCGTTACGGTAGATTTCCGTATTCGCGTTTCCATTACCCAGGTCGATCGTTCCGCTATCCGTTTGAACTGCCACGCCAAAGCCGTATGCTAAACCTGGTTGAAATCCAACTCCGCCTTGTACGCTATTTCCAGTGAAGTTACTGTTTAAGATAGTCAGGCCAGATCCCAGTCGGGCAAAGATAGCGCCCCCTAATCCGGCCCCACCCCCACCCCGACCGACTTGCCCTCCGTTACCTCCGGTGCCAAAGGTAATATCAGATAAGAAGCCATCTCCTCCTCCTTGGCCTGCCCCACCGTAGGTGCCACCACTGCCACCACTGCCCCCTGCCCCATGCTCCGGGAGATCGTTACCCCGTATGCTGGGACGATCAAAATCTTGACCGCCGCCGCCGCCGCCGCCGCCGCCTGCACCAAATCCGCCACGTCCGCCGTTACCACCATTGCCGTAGTCATCGTCCCCCCCACCGCCACCGCCGCTGCCGCCGCCCCCACCAAAGTCACCGTCCCCCCCCGATCCCCCTTTGCTGCCCGCACCAATGCCGCCAGTGCCAGCCGTGCCGCCACTGAATTGAAAGCTCCCCGTTGTATTGAACCTGCCTCCGACCCCTCCACTTTGACCATTGAGCGAGCCAATACGAGTCTGTCCCCCTCTGACTTCACGCCCCTGGGCATCTCTCTGAAAAGAGTTACCTCCAACTGCCTGATTATTGCTAAAGGTGACATTCTGAACCATCACCTGTCCATTATTGATAAAAAGCGCCCCTCCGGCCCCTAATCCGCCCCCAGCACCGCTTCTGCCATCTCCACCTCTGGCAAGCCCATTGGCAAAGGTAATTCCTTCAAACAGAGCAGTCGCATTATTAATTGATAGGATTTGGCTGCTAAATTGTCCATCAATGATGGTATCGTTATTCCCAATAAAGATCAGGTCATTCCCACTTCCTAGCGTCGGTAAAGGAGATTCAAGGAGAATTCTGCCTGAGATACCTCGCAGATCAATGACATCCATCCCAAATTGATTGGCAGCGTTATTGATGGCTTCACTGATCGAACCACTGCCCGTTGGACTGGTGGTTGTCACCCGATAGGTTGCCAAAACGGAATCATAGAGTTGAGTTTGCTGTGAATTCAGGACACTGGCAGTGTCAATTTCCCCAGTTGTGACTTCCAGATCCCAATCTCCCCCGGCTGCCGCACTGCCTGTTAAATCATCTGAGGCCGCAACATCTACCCCTATCATTTCGCTAAGCTGTTGCACAAAAGCCTGCCCCGACCCTGCCGCAACATTACAACCAAACAACAAAATATCTGCATGCTCGGCTAATGCATCCCGCCATGATTTCAACTGAGTCTGGTACAGGGGCAGGGTTTCCGTATTCAGGAGAGTGTTTCCCAGCGATAGTTGTCCCTCATTACCATGGGAGAGAATTTGTAGGCTTTTAACCTCTTGCAATTCCCTTAACGCTTCTGTAATCTGCTCAATTCCATCCCGATTGGCATCCAAAATTACAACTTGTGTCTCAGAGTCAATATTCTGAATTAAATCCTCATAATTAGGGACATTAGCATCAACAAAAAGCACACTGTTGGGGAATTTCATGGCTAACTCAGCAAGTTGAGGTGAGACAGACATTAGTATGCCCCAGGCATGATAAAAATCACCCTTGGCATGAGGAATTTACGTAAAAAATTTAAAGTACTTACCCTACGGTGGCGATCGCGTTTTCAATCACAGGTTTCAGTTCGATCGGCTAAGGATTCAGACGGAGTTTACCCATGGTGCATCAGGTTTCATGCCCAGAAGCAGTTTGGCTAATTGGCTGAAGAGTTTTTGGATAAATTATTCCAGAGTGCTCATGGATTCAAATAGGTAGTTGTCGGCCCGATTTTATACAAGGTGCATTGTCTTTAATTTCTGTCTATGAATGCTGTAGTTAGGGTTCTTCCAGCCGTTCGATTATTGTCTGCCTAACGAGCACGAGGAATAAGGGATAGGGTTGGCAGCCCTGCGTCTTTAGACCAGGGTGGAAAACCCAACAAGCGGCTTTAGCCGCCGTGATTCCTTAATGTCGTATGTGATGAGGGTCATTGATATATGACATAACTTTAGCCGTTGTCACCCTACCTGATGAATCGTAAAAGTAGCTACGAGTCCAGAGCGAAGGTAGTTTCTTAAGGACTGGGAACTCATCACGCAGTAACTTAGAACTACGTCCCTTAAAGGCTCTAACAACTTCACAAACAGGCGTTTGTTCGTCATACTCCACCAGAATATGAACATGGTCCGGTGCTATCTCTTTAGCCTTGATAATCCAGTCTCTATCAGCTGCAACTGATTCTAGAATCTCTGCCAACCGTTGCCTAATATCACCGACAAGAACAGGTTTTCGACGCTTGGGAATCCATACCAAATGAACGGTAACAAGCCCAACAGAGTGGTTATTGTGCCTGTAACCAAATGAATCTTTTCTCATTGTTTTATGGTTGATAGATTGATTTCCATCAACCAAAACCCTAACATTGTAAATGTAGCTATTCAAGTAACCCTCAACTGAGGAGGTGATATCGCAGTGCCCCGAAGCAAAACTCCATCGTTCATTTTGGAATTGGCGTTAGTTGTAGACTCTCAGGTAGATTCTGAACTTGGTAGCCGCTTTCAATCAGGACGGCAACTTTACAATGCCTGTTTGGATGAAGCAGTCAAACGAATGAACCAGCTTCGCAGTTCTGCGGAATACAAAGCAGCAAAACAGCTTCCACTCAAATCAAAACAACGTTCAGAAGCGTTTACGGATGCCCGCAAGATTTATCGGTTTAGCGATTATGAATTACAGGCATTCGCAACGTTAACCGCAAATCGTTCTGTTTGGATTGCCCAAAAGCTTGATAGCAATTCGGTGCAAACGTTAGCAACTCGTGCCTTCAAAGCGGCTGAACGTGTATTGTTTGGCAAAGCAAGACGGGTGCGATTCAAAGTCCCGAACCGCTTCAATTCAATTGAAGGGAAAGGAAACACCCATCCTCTCAGATGGGTTAACAATCAATTGCTGTGGGGGAAAGGATTTGCATTAGAACCAATCATCGACTGGGAAAATCCGGTGCATAAGCATGGGTTATCCAGCAAGGTTAAATATTGTCGCATCCTAAAACGAGAACTTAATGGTAAGCGCCGTTGGTTTGTCCAACTCGTTTTAGAAGGACAACCGTTTCAAAAAGATAAGAACATAGTTGCAAAGGGGCTAATTGGGCTAGATCTAAACGTTAGTAATGTGGCATTTGTCGGGGACAACCAAGCAGGGTTACTGCCCTTTGCAGAAAATGTCCCAACCTTTGAACGAGAAATCAAGACATTACAACGTCAGATGCAGAGGTCTCAACGGGTTGCCAATCCTGACAATTATGAGCCTGATTTTGAAGCACGGAGAGGCCGTAAAACGGTCAAGAAAAAGGGCAAGGTTAAGAAGGGTGCCCGTAAGTGGAATAAGTCTAAAACCTACCTGAAAGCGGCCCAGAAGAAACGGGAACTAGAGCGACGTAAAGCTGCCTATGCCAAATCTCAAAACCGTAAACTGGTGAATGAGATTCTACGGCATGGTAACCAAATCAAAACGGAACAAGTGTCCGTCAAAGGATGGCAGAAACGATATGGAAAGTC
>JANRKG010000349.1:0-4538 GCA_033763635.1 Leptolyngbyaceae cyanobacterium bins.59 | reverse complement strand
GTTCAGAGCAGTCTGCCCTCCCATTGTGGGCAGCAGAGCATCCGGTCGCTCCCTTGCGATCACCTTTTCCACGATTTCTGGAGTCAGGGGTTCGATGTAGGTGCGATCGGCAGTTTCCGGATCGGTCATGATGGTCGCTGGGTTAGAGTTAATGAGAACCACCTCATACCCTTCATCCCTGAGCGCTTTACAAGCCTGAGTACCAGAGTAATCAAACTCAGAAGCCTGACCAATCACGATCGGCCCGGAACCAAGCAGGAGAATTTTGCGGAGGTCGTTGCGGCGGGGCATAGTTTCGTAGAAGCGTGTTATTCAGAAATCCAAACCATTCTAGAAGCTTTTTACTGGGAGTCATCAGGGCTTTGGTTATTTTCCAGGATTTGATGACGGTTCCCTCAAGAATTTCTTCCACTATATTGAAAATTACTCTCAATAAGCTTGACGTTAGTTGCAAATCATTTTAATTTACTTTCTAGGTTAGAAAGATGCCGCCCAGCTTTTAGGAAGACATGGCACTGCCAGAGCAGATAACTCTTCTGGCAAAGGCTTTTGATGTCTTTTCAGTATTTTGACCCAATTGCAGAGGCCAATTGCAGAGGCAAGATGGGCACTTTTTCACTGAAATAGCCCATTAATTTGGAAGCAACTTCTATCCACAGCAATCGCAAGAAATTGAGAATTTTTCTTGGTTAATTAGGAGTCATTCATTACCCATGACCATTACGAGACGTGTTTTTTTGGGAACCGGAACTGCTGCTGCAACCGTTGCCCTCAGTCAACTAGGAACGATCGGTTCCGGTGAAGCCGTTAGCGGACAAGTCCTGAATCTCTACTCTGCGCGCCACTACGATACCGATACGGCCCTCTATGAGAGTTTTACGCGCAAAACAGGGATTCGGGTCAATCTCATTGAAGCCGATGCCGATAAGCTGATTGAGCGCATTCGAAGTGAGGGAGCCAATAGCCCTGCTGATGTCCTCATTACGGTGGATGCAGGTCGATTGTGGCGAGCAAGAGAAGCCGGAATTCTGCGTCCGATTCGCTCCCAGATTCTACAGAAGGCAGTCCCCTCTAATCTGCGAGATCCCGATGGGCATTGGTTTGGGTTGTCTCGACGGGCACGGGTCATTATGTATAACAGAGATAAGGTGAACCCTTCCCAACTTTCTACTTACGAAGCGTTGACGGATTCCCGTTGGCGAGGAAAAATTCTCGTCCGGTCCTCCAGCAACATCTATAACCTGTCGATGACAGGTTCCATCTTGCAAGTACATGGTGCAAAAAGAACAGAGGATTGGGTACGGGGGTTAGTCGCGAATTTTGCTCGTCCACCCGAAGGTAATGACACTGCTCAGATTCGAGCCGCAGCGGCAGGTGTTGGAGATATTGCGATCTCCAACACCTATTACCTGGCAAGATTGGCGAAGTCCAACAAAGCAGAGGATCGAGCGGTGGCAGCGAAGATGCGTATTTTCTTCCCCAACCAGCGCGATCGGGGTACTCACGTCAATATTAGTGGCGGTGGGGTCGTCAGAACCTCCAAAAACCCGGAAGCGGCTGTTAAGTTTTTAGAACATCTTGTCAGTCGAGAATCTCAGGATATCTTTGCTCGGAGCAATAGTGAGTATCCTGTTGTTTCTGGAGTTGCGATCGATCCCGTGTTGGCAGGTTACGGCAGATTCAAAGCTGACGTAATGAACGCTGCTGTCTTTGGGCGCAACAATGCAGAGGCTCTGAGAATTATGGATCGAGGGGGTTGGAAATAATTTTCTCAGCAAGCTGACAGGATCAGTTCGAGAGGAGAACTAGCCATCAATCTCCTCTCGTTTTATTTTGGGTTGCCATCCGGCATGATGGTTCCTTGCAGATTGGCCCCTTTCAAGTTCGCCCCCTCTAAATTGGCATTGCTCAAGTCAGCATCCGTTAGATTCGCATTCCTGAGATTCGCATTGCTTAGATTGGCGCTTCTGAGAAATGCCTGACTTAGATTCGCCCCTTGCAAATCTGCTCCCTGAAAGTTCGCAAAAGACAAAGCAGCCCCACTTAGATTCGCACGATCGAGTTTTGCGTTACTCAAATTGGCACTGTCAAGGAGTGCTGCACTCAAGTTTGCACCACTCAAATTTGCAGATTGCAGATTTGCTTCATTCAATACTGCCTGCCTCAAATCCTTTCCCTGTAAGTCAGATCCCTGTAAATTGCACTTGTTACAGTCCTTCTGAGTCAAAAGTTTTTCAGTGGGAGCAGGTTTACGACATCCCCCGACTGTAATTAGGAGGAGCAGGAGGGAAAGGAGAATTGAAATACGTCGCATCAGAAAACCAAAGTACGAAGGGAACGTGAGCAATCGGCTCCATCAAGAGCCTTTTTCCTGAACACTGGTCTGGCTAATTTGCCAGCTTAACAGGAGAACAGGAATTAACCCGACCACGACGATCGCCAGAGCCGGGGCCGCCGCCTCTACCAGGCGTTCATCCGATGCTAGCTGGTAGACTCGCACGGCAAGGGTTTCAAAGTTGAAAGGTCGAATAATCAGGGTTGCTGGCAATTCCTTCATCACATCCACAAACACCAGCAAAACAGCGGTCAGCAATCCCCCGCCCATCATCGGTGCATGGACTCGAAACAGGGTACTCATAGGACTATGGCCTAAACTACGAGCTGCATCATCTAAATTAGGCCGAATTTTAGTCAGGCTAGCATCTACGGTACTGAAGGAAACCGCCAGAAATCGGATGAGATAGGCCAGGATGAGAGCAACGATCGTACCACTCAACAATAGACCTGTTGACACATTGAAGTGGTCCTGCATCCAGCGATCGAGTCCATTATCTAACTTTCCTACCGGGATCAAGATACTCACAGCAATCACAGAACCGGGGATGGCATAACCCATCGCAGCTACCTGACTGGAGAAGCGCATCCAGAAATGGGGCCGCAACCGTAGCCCATAGGCCATCAGCAGGGCAATCACCACTGCTAGCAATGCTGTGATCCCCGATAGAATGAGGCTATTGGTTGCAAATCCCCAAAAGCGGCTTGCCAGAGTTTGCTGCATATCGCCCAACGCCATTTGCAACAATGCCCCTCCCGGAATCAGGAATCCGAAGGCAACGGGAAGGGTGCAAGCAACGATCGCCCCCAGCGAGGCGAAACCACCCAAGTGATACCCAGCAGGACGCTGGAAGCGATTGTTCGTCTGGTAGTACTGAGCCTGATGACGTGACCAACGCTCAACGAGAATCAGGCTCAGTACAAACAGCATGAGCAGCGCAGCCAATTGTTCTGCTGCGGCCCGTTCTCCCATCCCAAACCAGGTACGATAGATTCCGGTTGTGAAGGTATCCACTGCAAAATGTTGGACGGTCCCATAGTCATTGAGGGTTTCCATCAAAACCAGAGCCAACCCTGCCATCATGGCAGGACGAGCTAAGGGCAGAGCAACGGTCCAAAAGCTACGCCAGGGTGTACAACCCAAATTTCGACAAGCCTCCAATGTACAGGCGGATTGGGAGAGAAATGCACTCCGGGCTAGCAGATACACATAGGGATAGAGCACCAGGGTTAACATGACGATCGCCCCACCCACCGATCGAATGTTTGGAAACCAGTAGTCTTGCACACTCGTCCACCCAAACACCTCGCGTAAAGAGGTTTGGACAGGGCCATAAAACTCCAACAACTCCGTGTAGGTATAAGCCAGGAGATAAGCAGGAGCCGCCAGGGGTAAAAGTAACGCCCACTCAAATAGCCACCTTCCGGGAAATCGGGTCATGGTCACGAACCAAGCGGTTCCGGTTCCCAGTACCAGCGTCCCTACGCCAACCCCCACCATTAACCAGATGGAATTCAGGATGTAGCCAGGAAGAACAGTCGTTGCTAAGTGATGCCACACCTCCCTTGAATCCGCGAACAAACTTGAAAGGATAAAGAACAGGGGGGTTGCAATCAGCAGGGCAATGGTTAGGATAGCGATCGTCCAGAAATCTGGCAAGAGGTGAGGAAGCCGAAACTTCAGGAAGGCGAGAGGACGAACGATCGACGGATATTTTACAGGGTGATCCATGCTTCGAGAAGATAGCAGGCAGGTGATAAGACACTACCCAGGACAAAACAACCCATGCAACGAGAGAACTGTAACGGGTTCAGCCTTTTCAGTTCCATGAGTATGAATTCGCAAGAACTACTCTACTATAAAGCTGGTATTGTTGAATATAAATCTCAATAAGCTTGTCTAAAGAAAGAAATAGAAATCATGGTGAGGCTTGCAGTCCAATGGGTCAGCCCGTGATCTTGCGACTAGAAGAGGTGACGAAACAATTTACTGCCCATCGCGCTCCCGCCGTCGATCGGGTATCTCTGGAGTTGCAACAGGGAGATTTGTTAGGGTTTCTTGGCCCCTCTGGATGCGGCAAAACAACCCTTCTGCGTTTGATCGCTGGCTTTGAACGCCCCCAGGGAGGGGTAATCTACCTGGGGAATCAGTTGGTGGCAGGGTCCGGTTCCTGGGTGCCTCCTGAACAGCGGGATGTGGGGAT
>JANRKG010000348.1:0-25948 GCA_033763635.1 Leptolyngbyaceae cyanobacterium bins.59 | reverse complement strand
TCAGATCCGCCAGGGATTGCTGTACCTGTTCCGCCATCTGATCGAACGAGTGTTCTAAAGTTTCAATTTCATCAATCTTAATTAAAGAAGACTGCTTAAACAAGTACTGTAAGTTCCCTGTCGTCAGGGCTTGTGCTGCCTGGGTCAGGCGTAAAATGGGTTGGGTAATTAGGCGAGTGGTGAAGATGCCAACGACGATCGCCACGATCAAAGCGACAACACACAGGAAAACAGTCCGCTGATTATTGATGTGAATTTGGGCCATAAAGCTGGATTCAGGCACCACAATCACGATGAGCCAGTCCAACCCCATTGCATCTTGCCAGGGAGTGACTCGAACCAGTTTCCGCTCCCCTTGCCGGGTGAAGTCTAAAATTTGGGGTGACTGAATTTGATCGAAAGCTCCTAATTGCTCGGTCACATATTCGGAAGTGCTGCGAATTAATTCATCCTGACTCTGTAAAACATTCAACCGCTCAGTTTTACCATTGACCAAACTGTAGGGACGTTCCTGGCTAGAACTGGCAACCAACAATCCATTTCGTTCAATAATAAAAACTTTGTTACTGGGATTAATGTTTAAGTGTTTTAAAAACTCACTAATTTGAGCCAGGATGAAATCAATTCCCAGTACCCCGACCAATTGATTGTCTGCGGTATAGACAGGGTAGCTGGAGGAGATTGACAGAATTTCGGGACGATCGCTCCACGGGTAAATCGAACTCCAGACAGGTTTTCTCGCTGTCACTGCATTGGCATACCAGGCATCTTGTTGAAATGAAAAGTCCTGGAGATTCAACAACCGGGTCCGTTTTCCCTGAGAATCCAGGGCATATCGTCTGTACTGCCCCACGCTTTTCCTGGGCATGATTTCCAGATAGAGGCTACCATCATTTTCTCGCCCAACCCCGACAAATTCCCCTGTTTTACTGCCAAAGTTGATATAACTCAGGTGTCTAAAAACAGTCATTTGCTTCCAGAAGTAGCGACCTGTTTCATCCAGGTTTTTGAGATTCAAAATGCCGAATTGAGCGGCTCCCAAATTTATCTCATTCACCTGACGTGGAGTTTCCAGGTATTGATTGAGATGCTGGCTCACCCGTTCACTCAATTCCAGTTGCAACTGATTTGCCAGGTCACGAACTGCTTTCTGTCCATTTCTAAAGGAGAGGTAGCCAACCAATCCGACCGCCAACATGATTTGTAAAACGAACGGAACGACCAGGGTGGTATGGAGATGAAATTTTGGGGTCAGGATGCCAGGTTGGGAATGAGGGGGGCGATTCGCTTTTGTAAATTTAACGCCTCGTAAGAAACGCCGCATCAAGGAGTTGCTACTGGATTGCTGGCCGAAGTCATCCATAGGAAACGCTATTTACACAGTGGCTCGCATTGGCCCAAGAAAGTCTTCTATTCCTGCTGAATCATCTCAGGAATATTCTTGTACCGCTTCAAGACCAGGACATTAACACTGAAAGTTGTTTCATGGGACTCATTACGATGCATGCTGATTTTCTACTGAATCCTAAAAATTAGGATAAGGGTTTTCCAGTCGAATTTTTATGTAGATTGAGTAATTACTCAGGGTGTTTATGTAAAAAAAGAACCTTCGTTCGGTTCATACAGAACCGGATTTAAGAAATTGTTGCCCGTAATTCTTAAAGATTTTTGAAAATTTTAAGCACCTAATGGTGAGCTTTAGATTTGTTCACCTGTTAGGGTCAATAGTACATTTGAGTCATCAGAATTCCGAACTCCTTCTTAAGACGGTTCCTTATTGCTAAAAAGTGAATTACAACAGTCACTAACTCGTTCTCTGTTTGAACAACAGCGTTTGTTCTTGGATTCATGGCTTATCTTGCAATTGTGGATGATAATGATGCCTGGTGCTTTTCAATGACCCATTTTCTGCAACAGTACGGTCATACTGCCACCAGCTTTACGGATACGGATCGATTTCTTCGAGAGGCCGATCGCTTCGATTTAGCCCTTATTGACTTTTCGATGCCCCCTCGACGCTATCAAAAAGAAACTGACGGTCCCGATATCATCCGCAAAGTGAAAGAACAATTCCCCCGTTCCCCAATCCTGGTTTTGATCTCTTCCTACTTCACCCCGGATGTCCTACAGGATATTCCCCTGATCTGCCCCCAAGCCGATGCCTGTTTCTGTAAAGGGACACCGCCGCAGGAATTAGTGCAGCAAATCAATCGATTGTTGCAAATAGGACCTTCCCATGTTCGAGAATATTCTCGATCGTTCGGCTCCATCCGGGATGCCAGGGATGCCAGGGTTGTAGGCAATTGAGGGAATCAGGCAGAGGTCAGAAGGGAAGATCATCCCACCTTTATAGTCCCATCCAGATTCCTGCTTAATCCCCTCCTGGGAGGGGGAGGGGTGGGTTGCGTGTTCGCAAAAAGCCACTGGATCGCTTGCCCCCTAACCCACCCCGCCCTTCGGGCACCCCTCTCAGGAGGAGATTAGACGGTAATCTAACTTCACCTCTTTTCGTTTCCCTCTGCCTTCTGCCTTATTCTTCTGCTTTCCCCTAAAACTGCTTTTCCTTTTGCAGTAGTTCCTCTAACTTGAGGCTAATCTGAGCGCGTCCGCCAAAAGCAGTCCCAGTCCGGTTTTCTTGCAGATGGGCCAGTCCAATCCGATACACTTCATCATCCAAAGGAATATAGCCTACCTGTTTCACATAACGTTCTGCATTTTGCAGGTAGTATTCTACAAATGCTTTTAGCTCCGGCCTTCCTACAACCGCTTTCGCATTGACGTAGATGAAGAGGGGGCGAGAAAGGGGCTGGTAGCTTCCATCCCTTACTGTTTCCCTGGCAGGGAGCACCGGACCCTTACCGCTGTCCAGGGATAAAGGCTTCAGCCGATTGAGACTCGCTTCATAATAGGCGAAGCCAAAATAACCCAGGGCATTTTCATCACTGGCAACACCTTTCACGAGGGTCGTATCATCTTCACTCGCCGTGTAGTCGCTCCGGCTGGCCTTGGCTTTCCCAACGATCGCTTCTGTAAAGTAGTCAAAAGTTCCTGATTCTTTGCCAGGGCCAAAGAGTTTCAAGGGGCGATCGGGCCACTCTGCCCGCACCTGTTGCCAGGTTGTGATTTTACCCTCTGCGGCTGGTTCCCAGATCTTCTTCAGTTCTTCCACGGTAATATCCTTCGCCCAGGTGTTCTTGGGATGAATCACCAGGGTCAGGGCATCAAAGGCAATTGGCAATTCGATATAGGTAACTCCTGCTTGCTTACAAGCTGCCATTTCCTGCTCTGAAATGGGACGGGAAGCGTTGTTAATGTCCGTTTCTCCAGCACAAAACTTTTTGAATCCTCCGCCAGTTCCAGAGAAAGCAACATCAACCTTCGCGGCCTTGCGCTCCATGCGCTGGTAGTCTCCGACAATCGCCTCCGTAATGGGAAAGACCGTACTGGAGCCGTCAATGGTGATGCCTTTCGTTTCCGGATTCACCCCCGGATTCGCAGGTTGGCTGACCAGGGTTGATTCGTTCGTTGCCTGGGGAGGTTGCTCTGCTGGATTGCAGGCTTGCAACACAATGCCCATCAGTGTAACGAGGACTGTCATTTTTAGTGGACCGATCGCGCCTTGATAAGGGAGATTCATACCCGACCTATCCTAATAAATGAAAAAATAGATATCTTCATCATTTCAAATAAAGTTGTTTTGTCAAATTAAGGGTAGTCGTTTATCTGGTAATGAGAAGTTTAAGAGAAAGACTTTCTATAGAATTTCTGTTCTTTTAGATTTTTAATATTTTAGGTAAATACTTCAACAAAAATTAATCTATTCTGTGAATCCCTGACCTAGTGATTGAGGAGCAGATAATAATAGGAGTATCTGTTTCAAATAAAATTGATGGTTGCTGCCCTAAACCCTGATTTGGCGACGATCGTGGCGGGGTTCCATGCTCTTTCGGACCCCCTGCGCCTCAAAACCATAGAATTATTACGAGATCAGGAACTCTGTGTTTGTGATTTGTGTGAAGCTCTGGAAGTCACCCAATCCAAGCTGTCCTTTCATCTGAAGGCTTTGAAGGAAGCTGGATTAGTGCGGACGCGCCAGGAAGGACGATGGATTTATTACAGTCTGAATCTTGCCCAGTTTGTAGTGTTAGAACAATATTTGGCAGAATACCGCCGATTGGGTACAATTGTACCAGCCCGTCCCTGTCGGGATGAGGGGAAATCCTCTTAGTCATTCAAGTTTTTTCTAAGAAAATTTCTTGGAAATTTGTTTTCAGATCATTCCTGGAGGGATGATGTCTGTCCAATGGACCGCAGAACAAGTATTGGCTCTGGCACCCGATGCGGCTTCGGCAAAGAATGGGCGGGGTCTCGCCAGTCGGAGAAAGTGGGTTTCGTTAGGGAGTGGTCCCTCGATTGTTTGGGGAGAGTGTCAGGGCAGCGGCAAAGATCCTTACCGTACTCAGATTGACTTAAGAGAACCTGCCTTCCGCTGTAGTTGCCCCAGCCGTAAGTTTCCCTGTAAGCACGGTTTAGGGCTGTTTCTGATATTGGTAGAAAGTCCGACCGAATTTGTGGAAACAGATCCGCCTACCTGGGTCACGGACTGGTTGGCAACTCGATCGCAAAAGGTTGAAAAGCAGGCGGAAAAACAGGCAAAGCAACAGCAGCAAGCCGCTGACCCGGAGGCTCAGGCCAAACGATCGCTGGCTCGTCAGCAGAAGGTGAGTGCGGGGGTGCAGGAATTGCGCCGCTGGTTGGAGGACCGCATCCGGCAGGGGTTGGCGACGGTGCCCCAGGAATCCTACCAGTTCTGGGATAACGTCGCAGCCCGGATGGTGGATGCTCAGGCTCCCGGATTGGCCCGTCATCTCCGTGATTGTGCCGGGATCATTCACTCTGGAACGGGTTGGAGTGATCGGCTTTTGGCTCGGATGGGAGGAATCTATCTCCTGACTGAAGGGTTTCACCATCTTGAAAGCTTACCTCCAAGTGTCCAGGCCGATGTGCGGACCCAAATTGGCTGGACAATGAACCAGGATGAGGTTTTAAAGGAACCTGCCCAGGCAGACCTCTGGTTGGTCGTTGGGCAGCAGACGGAAGTGGAAGAACGACTCAAGGTGCGCCGTACCTGGCTATATGGCTTAGGGAAAGCTAACTTTGCCCTCCTCCTGGAGTTTGCTCATGGTAAGCAGCCCTTTGAGTACAGTCTGTTTCCAGGAACCTGCCTGGAAGCTGAACTGGTGTTTTACCCCAGTGCTTACCCCTTACGTGCTCTGATTAAAAACCGTCAGGAAGCAGTGTTACTGAAACAAAATCCACCAGGGATGAACATTCATCAAGCGATCGGGACCTATCATCAGGGGTTTGCCCAGTGTCCCTGGTTAGAGCAGTTTCCCATGTTGCTGCAAGCAGTTGTTCCCTTTCAGGAGCAGGGGATTGGGTTTATTCGGGATGAGCAGGGAATGCTCATTCCCCTTTCTCCCCATCTGGATGCTAAACAGGTTTGGCAACTGCTGGCCTTGAGTGGGGGGTATCCCCTCACCCTTTTTGGGGAATGGAATGGAAGTTCCCTGGTTCCGTTGCAGGTGTGGGTCGAGGAGGAGTGTTATGGGTTGGGATGAATCCCTTTGGCAAAAGGTCGCGGCCACCGCGCTGGTGGGGACGGAGCGGCAACCGTTTACAGTTCCTACAGCAACGGGTCTGTTGGGGAAATTACTCTCCCAACTCAATTCCCCATCTCCCGAAGCCGTTCTGTTAACGACGGCAGCTACCCTGTCCCTCTATAAACGAGCCGGGGGATTGCCAGCGCCTTACTCGGTTCCCAGGCAGGAAACTTGCGATCGAACCGATCTGCCCCGCTGTAGCCTACGTGCTGCCCGTTTATTACAGCAAATGTTGCAAGGACAGTTCACTGCTCTGCTACCAGAGTGGTTCACTCTAGCAGCAGAGGCCGGACAACGGGTGCCAGAACTTCAGTTACCGGAATTGCTGGATCTGGCGAGACAGCAGGGAGGGTTACGGGCCATCCTGTTACCTGTCTTAGGGCAGCGGGGACGGTGGCTTGCCACCCAAAACTCCGATTGGAAGTATGCGATCGAAGTGGCAACAGCAGAAGATTGGGAAACAGGAAATCAAGCCGCCCGTTTGTTGTATCTGCAAACCTTACGATCCACTCACCCTGAGAAGGCCAGGGAACTGCTACAGGCCACCTGGAAGCAGGAAGCAGCGGGCGATCGGTCAAAATTTTTGGCAACCTTCCGAACGGGACTCAGTTCCGCAGACGAGCCGCTTTTAGCAGCGGCATTGGGCGATCGGAGTAAGGAGGTGCGCCGGGTTGCAGCGGATTTGTTAGCCAGTTTGCCGACCTCTCAGTTTTGCCAGTTCATTACTTCCCACACCACATCCTATGTCATCCTCAACCGTGAGCCGACCTTGAGCATTACGGTCAACTTACCCACTGAGTTTGATCCGTCCCTGCTGCAATATGGCATTGAGTCAAAGCCAACCCAGCAGTTCGCTTCTATCTTGGGGGAAAAAGCCTGGTGGCTCTTGCAATTGATCGCAGCGACTCCCTTAAGTGTCTGGACAAATGGGGGGATTCCGGTTGCAGAACTGGTGAATGCTGCTAAATATCATCAATGGGAAGCGGTTTTGTTAGATGGATGGGCACGGGCAACAAAACGCCAGCAGGATGCTGAGTGGAGTGAAGCCCTTCTACAGGAATGGATGATTGGGAAGCGGTTTGAGAGAAATGTGGCATTACTCGATATAAACCCAATGGTCCTGTTAGAGGAAATGCCACCCGATCGCCAAAATGCTTTTCTAATTAGCCTTTTAAGACCCAATCAGGAAAATCTGGATGATTTATTAACCCTCTGGTCTTTCCGGGATAGCTATCCGCAATGGAGTGTTGAACTAGCCCAGCTTGTCCTCGATCGCCTGGGAACTTATATGACCCAACACACAACTTTTTCCAACCTCGTTTGGGACTTGAAAGCAGTTCTTCAAGAATTCGCCCGCTGTCTACCTGTTTCCCTCGTTCCAGAAGTTCTGAAATTACAATCATGCATTACCCGTGATTCTCCCTGGGCACCCAGCATTGAGGAATTTGTAGCCATCCTGTTATTCCGAAAAGAGATGGCTGAGGCGTTTGCCGGAGATGGAGGATAGAAGCCACTACTGAATCTCCATCCCCGTTCAAGAATTTGTCAGAAGTATCACTGGAAGTTATCACAATGGCAACCATGAAATCGAAGTCTCAATCTTCCCATTCAACTCCCAATTCTCAATCGCCAACCGTCCTGCTGCGAGAGCATGCCGAACAACAGTTTGCCCACGAATTAGAAGAGTTAGTCAAGGCTGACACTCGCCAACGGCCCCCCAATTGGAAACTCTCTCCCTGGGCCGTGTCGATTTATCTCATGGGTGGAACGCTGGAGAATGGCTGTGAGATTTCCCCCAAGTACATTGGCAATCGCCGCCTGATGGAAGTGGCGATCGCTACGCTAGCAACCGATCGCGCCCTGTTGTTGTATGGTGTTCCGGGCACTGCGAAGTCCTGGGTTTCAGAGCACCTGACAGCGGCGATTTCGGGTGAATCTACGCTGCTGATCCAGGGCACCGCTGGCACCAGTGAAGAAGCGATTCGCTATGGTTGGAACTATGCCCAGTTGCTAGCCAAGGGACCGTCGATGGATGCCCTGGTCGCGAGTCCGATGATGCGGGCGATGACCGATGGCAAGATTGCCCGTGTGGAAGAATTGACGCGCATTCCGTCGGATGTGCAGGACACGCTGATTACTATCCTGTCTGAAAAAATTCTGCCGATTCCCGAACTGAATACTGAAGTACAAGCCACTAAGGGATTCAATGTGATTGCCACAGCGAATAATCGCGATCGAGGGGTGAATGAACTGTCCAGTGCGCTGAAACGCCGCTTCAATACCGTGATCTTGCCCGTTCCCGATACGATCGAGGAGGAAGTGAAGATCGTCCATCGACGGGTGGAAAGTCTGGGTCGGGCACTGGAACTCCCTGCGGAAGTTCCAGCTCTGGAGGAAATTCAGCGGGTTGTCACGATCTTTCGAGAATTGCGGGATGGGGTGACGTTCGACGGCAAAACGAAACTGAAATCTCCCACAGGCACCCTCAGCCCCGCAGAAGCGATTTCGGTTGTAAACAGTGGGATGGCCCTCTCCGCCCATTTTGGTGATGGAGTGTTGAAAGCCAGTGATCTGATGTCTGGGTTAGTGGGGGCAGTGGTAAAAGACCCAATACAAGATCAGGTCGTTTGGAAAGAATATCTGGAAACGGTTGTGAAAGAACGGGATGGTTGGAAAGACCTGTACCGCGCTAGCCGAGAAATGATGTAGCGCCATGAAAACTCATGTTTTTGGGATTCGTCATCATGGGCCGGGTTCGGCTCGGAGTCTGGGTCGAGCGTTGGAAGCCCTGCAACCCGATATCATCCTGGTGGAGGGTCCGCCCGATGGTGAAGCGGTATTGCCTTTCCTGATCCATGCCCAGATGCGGCCCCCGGTGGCGCTTCTGGTCTATGCTTCAGACAATCCCCACCAGGCAGTTTACTATCCCTTTGCTGTTTTTTCTCCAGAATGGCAAGCCATTCGGTATGGACTGCAACAGCAAATTCCCGTCCGGTTTATGGACTTGCCCCAGGCCCATCGGTTTGCCATGAACCAGGGGGAATGCTCCCCAGAGGCCGATCGCCCGGAACCATCCCCGCCTTCAGAAGCCGAAGTCACCGCTCCCCCGGAGTCCTCCCAATCACCTGATAGTGCAATAGCCGATCGTCTAGAGGAACCCAAGGAGGAAGCGAATCTCCCGCCCCTATATCGGGTTGATCCGTTAAGCCTCCTGGCGCAAGCTACCGGATACAGGGATGGGGAACGCTGGTGGGAACATCTCGTGGAACAGCGGCAGGATAGCACAGAACTGTTTGCTGCCATTCTAGAAGCTATGTCTGTTCTACGTTCCGAAGTGAAGACTGAGAAAACCTGGGAAGATCCAATCGAGCCTTACCGGGAAGCCTACATGCGGAAAACCATCCGGGAAGCGGAGAAGGAAGGGTTTCAGAAAATTGCGGTCGTGTGTGGTGCTTGGCATGCTCCCGCTCTGGTCAATCCCGCTCCTGTAAAGGAGGATACGGCCCTTCTTAAGGGATTACCCAAATGCAAAGTGGATGCTACCTGGGTTCCCTGGACCTATGGGCGCTTATCCATCAGTAGTGGTTATGGGGCTGGCATTGAATCTCCGGGCTGGTATCAGCATCTCTGGAAGCAGGGAGAGCGCAGCCAGAAGCAAGGAAACGAAGGAACGATCGCCCATTCAGTTGCCAATTCAATGGACAGTTCCATTCGCTGGCTGACTCAGGTGGCGCAACTCCTGCGGAAACAAGACCTGGATGCCTCTTCTGCCAGTGTGATTGAAGCGGTGCGACTCGCCGAAACCCTGGCAGCCTTGCGCGATCGTCCCCGTCCCGACTTAGCCGACCTGAACGAAGCCACCCAGACGGTTCTCTGTTTTGGCGACCCCCTGCCCATGCAACTCATCCACGATCGCCTGATTGTAGGGGAACGGCTCGGCAAAGTGCCCGACGAAACCCCGATGGTGCCGCTCCAGCAAGACCTCCAGCGCCAGCAAAAGCGATTACGCCTGAAACCGGATGCGACCGAAACCACCCTGGATCTGGATTTGCGTAAGCCCTTTGATTTGGAACGATCGCACCTGCTCCATCGCCTCGTGGCCCTCGATCTGCCCTGGGGCAAGCTGCAAACCTTTGGCAATAGCGGCAAAGGCACCTTCCGCGAATCCTGGCGGTTGAAATGGCGACCAGAAATTGCCATTCGGTTAATCGAGGTGGGCATCTGGGGTAATACCCTGGAGACGGCTGCGACGGCCTGGATGTGCAATGAGTCCAATACAGCGAATCTGCCCAGCTTAACCACCCTGATTGATCACTCCCTCCTGGCAAATCTGCCCCAGGCCACTGCTCACCTGCTGACGCGCTTGCAAGCAGAGGCAGCGATCTCCAGTGATATGAACCACTTACTCGCAGCCCTGCCTCCTCTGGTCAATGTATTACGCTATGGCACCGTCCGCCAGTTTGAAACGGAAGTCGTCGGACAGGTCGTTGAGGGTCTGGTGACTCGAATTTGTGTCGGGTTGCCTGTGGCAGTTGCTTCCCTGGATGATGATGCCGCCGCCAATCTGTATCCCTT
Source organism: Leptolyngbyaceae cyanobacterium bins.59 (assembly GCA_033763635.1). Lineage (GTDB taxonomy): Bacteria > Cyanobacteriota > Cyanobacteriia > JANRKG01. Next base: position 15,710 of record JANRKG010000348.1, on the reverse strand, counting down.
ACTCATTTCCGTGCACGGGGCGATTGGCCTTCTCCAGCAATCGGCATCCCTGGAGATGTGGCATCAAGTGCTGGTCAAGTTGGCAGACCAGCAGGGGTTACATGGCTTGATTGCGGGGCGTTGCTGTCGCTTGCTCTTTGAAGCGGGAATCTTTCAGGTAGAGGATACTGCGCGTCAGTTAGGGTTAGCCCTCTCTACAGCGAACGATCCCGCCCGATGCGCCGCCTGGGTTGAGGGGTTTCTGTCGGGCAGTGGCCTGTTGCTGTTGCACAACCCCGATCTCTGGCAGGTGTTAGATAGTTGGGTGATGCAACTGCCCCCCGATACCTTTACCACTGTCCTCCCGCTGGTGCGACGAACCTTTTCCACCTTTTCCGCCGCAGAACGTCGCCAAATGGGAGAGCAAGTTCGCCAAGCTGGAGGGCAGGAGTTGCGGATGGGGACTTCCCAGGCAGACAGTGAATTTGACCGCGATCGGGCTGATGCGATTCTCCCACTCATCACCCAACTCTTAGGAATCAGTATTTCCTGACATGCATCATGCCCTCTGCCTTTCACCTACAACTTCCCCCCAACCCTATCCCCTTCTGCCCTCTGCCTTTTTACCTCTATGACTTCCCCAACCCCTCCCACTCAATCCCCACTCCTCACCGAACGTCTCCGTCGCTGGAGACTGATTCTCGGAGGGGGTGCTGCCGATGGCATTTGTCAATCGGGAAATGGCACGCAACCTGGAGACGGAGACGGGGAACCGTTCAAGCTCAACCCTCAAGACCAGGCGATCGATCAGGTGTTAGAAGCGCTGTACGGGGGCGAACGCTCCGGTGGGTTGGGAGGGTCTTCTCCCAAAGTGGCCCGTTGGTTAGGGGATATTCGCACCTACTTTCCGACCTCGGTTGTAAAGGTGATGCAACAGGACGCAATGGAGCGGCTGCATCTGCATCAACTGTTATTGGAACCGGAAATGTTAGAAGCGGTGGAACCGGATGTGCATCTGGTATCAAACTTGCTCTCCCTGAGCAATGTTATGCCCAGTAAGACAAAGGAAACGGCCCGAATTGTGGTGCGGCGGGTCGTGGATGAACTGCTTCGTAAGTTAGAAAACCCCACTCGACAGGCTGTTCTCGGTAGCCTGAATCGGGCGACCCGAAACCGTCGCCCCCGCCATCAAGAGATTGACTGGAACCGCACCATCCGGGCAAATTTGAAGCATTATCAACCCGAATACCAAACCATTATTCCAGAACTTCGCATTGGGTACGGACGAAAACGGTCTTCCCTGCGGGACATTATTTTATGTGTGGATCAGAGCGGTTCAATGGCTACCTCTGTTGTCTACGCCGGAATTTTTAGTGCTGTGCTGGCATCCCTTCCCGCAGTTCAAACGCGCATGGTGGTGTTTGATACGGCAGTGGTGGATCTAACAGAAATGCTGCAAGATCCGGTGGAGGTGCTATTCGGGACACAGTTAGGAGGGGGAACGGATATTAACCAGGCACTGGCCTACTGTCAGGGTTTGATTCAGCAGCCTCAAGAAACCATTCTGGTGCTAATCAGTGATTTGTATGAAGGGGGAAATCAAAGCGAGATGCGAAAGCGAATCAAGTCCATTGTTGCATCAGGGGTGCAACTGATTACACTCCTAGCCCTCAATGATGAAGGTTCCCCCTGTTACGACCATGACAATACCCATTTCATGGCTTCCCTTGGGGTTCCGGCCTTTGCCTGTTCCCCCGATCGTTTCCCTGACCTGATGGCTGCGGCGATCAACCGCCAGGACTTGCGTCAGTGGGCTGCAACTCAGGAGATTACGATCGCCCGCTAACCATCCCTGTTTATTTCTGTTCCTGTAAGTTGAGCGAAGCCGTTATTCTCTGAAAGGATTTTAAGAAAATGCTCAGAAAACAACTTTGTCGAGTTCTCATTTTGTGCAGCTTCAGTGGGTTCATTAGCCTGGGAACACAACAATCCGTTGATGCAGGTCAGCGCAATTTATTCGATCAAAATCCAACCACGATCAGTCGATATTTAGGCTCCTACTGGACCCGCTTAACCCGTACCCTGAGTCCGACAGAACAGCTTGTTACTTACACCTACAATCCCAGGCAAATCCGCCGCTTATTTCCCAAAGCTCAGGTCAGTAAGTTAGAAGTGAACTTTAAAAATAGTCGGGTTACTTCCATCAGTGTGTGGATGACGCTCATTTTGGAAAAGTTTGAAGAAAATGGATATCCGGCCGAATTAGAACCCCTGTTTGTCCATTTCTTTGGATACCGCCCGTCTGCCCAATCGTCCGTATATCGGAAAATCATTGCTGATGGTTCTCAAGATCCAGGGGGAACCCTGCATGTGAATGCTTATTGTATGAGTGATGGAATTGCGATGGCCTACGAGTACGCAAGTGAACGAAATTTAGCGATCTACGTCAACTTCTTCCTGGATGAGGCATGCCGGGAATCCCGCTGATGCCTGCACAAATCGCTTGCCATACTTTCCTAAGAAGTAACTTTGGTACATTGTTATTCAACGATATCCGTTCTCAGGCAGAATTGAAGAGTAATTCTTCCCTGAGTTTCGATGTCAGACCCATCTCTCACTCCCCTTGAACAACGAGTCCGGCAACTGGTGACTCAAGCCCTGCAACAATCAAACCCAACGGGCTGGTTTGAATCCCTTTATGCAGAAGCGCAGGGAGATACTACTCAAATTCCCTGGGCCAAGTTAGCGCCCTATCCCTATCTTCAGGACTGGTTAAGCGATTACCTTCCCCTGGAGCATTCCAAGTCTGCGATCGTGATTGGTTGTGGATTAGGCGACGATGCAGAAGCCCTGGCGGATTCAGGGTTTCAGGTGACAGCGTTTGACATTTCCCCCACTGCGATCGCCTGGTGTCGCCAGCGGTTTCCTCAGTCCCAGGTTGACTACCACGTTGCTGACCTCTTCCATCTCGATGAATCCTGGCACCAGGATTTTGATCTGGTGTTTGAGTGCCGCAATATTCAGGCGTTGCCCCTCAGCCTTCGCAGCGAGGCAATTGCCGCTGTTGCCAATTTGGTTGCTCCAGAAGGTTATTTGTTAGTGGTGACTCATTTCAGAACAGACGAAGCAGAACCCGATGGCCCGCCCTGGCCTTTGTCGAATCTGGAATTAGCCCAATTCACGCAACTTGGATTACAGGAGATCGATCGCCAAATTCTGGCCTCCCGTCATCCCTCTGTTCAGGTCGTAGGAGTTGTGTATCAACGTTAAGGCATCCATCTCTAAAGCTTCCGCATCCCGTAAGGAAAAGCATAGGCAACAGGGCTGAACCACATGGCAGAGCCGTTATCGGCAATCTGTCCCTCGGCTGGTTTGGAGAGTTAAGTTTAGCTTATCGGCAAGAGAGAAACAACGAATAGCATAAATCCCTAAAAGTGTTGCAATATTTTTACAATCTGTTACATTAGTTTACATAGAGACACAAACTAAACCTAAACCACTAACAAGAACGCTTATGTATACCACTAACAACGAAGGCTTGCTGAACATCTACGCGAATGAACCCACTGTTTACTATGCAGAGTATCCCTCTGCCAACCAGCAACGCCGTTATGCACTCCAGGCTGCGATCGCCACATTGCTAGTCAGCGTGGCATTTCTGACGGCTCTAGCAGTCAGCTAATTAAAGTTTCTGATTGACGACTCATCTTGACTAAAATTTCTCTCTAATGACACACCCTGATCGCTAGTCGGGGTGTTTTTTTATATTTGCGGAGTCAACTGAGGGACGTGCAACAAAACCTTTTTTAGGCAAAAAAGGGTTAGAAAAATTTCTACGTAAGTTCAAGATTCTGTCCTTTCCCCTGACAAAAATTTTTGATAGATTTTACGAATTGCTTAAAAAAGTTTGGATGGGGGAAAGTTGTGGACGATCGACTCAGTGAAGTCCAGTTACAGCGCATCGTTTCAGAAGTCGAGCAACTTTCCAATCGTCGTCAGCAGGAACTCGATCAAGAACAGGTGCGAGAAATTTTACAAGAATTGAATCTCTCCCCCGCTCTGCTGGAAGAGGCCATGATTCAACTCAAGCGGCGGGATGCCCTGGAAATTCAACAACGCCGCCAACGTCGGATGATCGTAGGGATTGTTCTGGCTCTACTCTTGATTGGAAGTGGAGGAGTATTCTTATTCCAGTCCAATCAGCAACAGCTTAATCGCATCTCAGCCCAACAAAATCGAATCACGCTGGTGCAAGATGATGGGGGGATGCTCAAAACGATCGATCGCCAAAAAAATGCAGAATTATTCTATCGGGTAACGTTGCAAGATGCGCCCGTGGGTAAACAGTTATCGCTCAGTTGTAACTGGATTGCTCTCAATGATCAATTGATGCATCAGAATCGATATCAAACCAAAGAAATTACAACTTCCGTCTGGACGACCTATTGCCGCTATAGGGTTGGACCCTCCGCCCCTCCCGGAACCTGGCGAGTGCAGATGCGAGTCGGCGATCGGGTTATCAGTGAAAACTCCTTTGATGTGAAGTAGCAGGTTTCCCAGTGATGAAGGGTATGCTTCCCGCTACGATCTCCCTACGACCACATCGATTTGTAGGGTATTGGGGGAGTGGCTTGCCGTCAGAATTGACCCAGCGGTTCAATCGCCTGTTGGAACAGGTTCAGGTCGCACCGTTCTGTGTCCGATCGGGTGATGCAATCAATTTGGGACAGAAAACCTCTTTTACGCTTGGTTGGGAAGTTGCTTACCTGGAATTAGAGCAGGTGCCCCCCCTCCCCAAAACTGAAGAGAGGGAGATGATCGCAGCCGGATCAGTGGCGGGGCTACTGTCGAATGGGCAAGGGGATGAGCTACTGGATGCCTGGGTTTGTTTACAGTCCAATCATCCCAACCATCAATTAACCCTCGGACGCAATTCCTTTGGGCGTTTTCCCCTGTATTGGCTCCAATCGGGGACTGTTCTGTGGTTTGCGTCCCATTTACAGTTATTAGTGCCCCTTTGTCCCGAACCCTCGATACAGGTTGCTGCCCTGTATGGGTACAGTTGCTTTTCCTATGTGCCTACGCCCCTGACTCCGATCGCCGCCATTGCAGCCCTTCCCGCCGGAACAGAACAAACCTGGGAACTGGATCGGGAAACAGGCCAGATCAGGCGATCGGCGACGCGCTCCCTACCCTCCTGGACCTACGCTTTAGAGCAGATCGATCAGGAACAGGAAGCGATCGATTCTCTGCAACGACTGCTGAAACAGGCGATTACCCGTCAGATTGGAGATTTGGGTCGTGACCCAGTTGGGGTTTTCTTGTCCGGTGGGTTGGATTCGGCGATCGTGGCTGCGTTGCTGGTGCAAGCGGGGGTATCCGTGCGAGCCTACACTCTAGAGTTTGGGTCGGCGGGAATCTCAGAAGTACCCTACGCTGCCCAGGTTGCCCAGTTTTTGCAAATTCCCCTCATCCGGGTTAAGGTTACGCCCCAGCAGGTTCGTAAAGCTCTGATTCCCACTGTACGAGCGCTGGATCTTCCTTTTGGGGATGGGGTCACGGTGCCCCTGTTTCTGCTGGCAGAAGCCGCCAGTCAGGAAGTCCGGGTGGTGTTTAATGGGGAAGGAGGCGATCAACTATTTGCCGGATGGACAAATAAACCGATGATCGCCGCCAGTCTTTACAAGGGATTAACTTCAATTCCTGAAGCGGATTTGTTGATGCAGCAATATCTTCAGACCTTTCATCGCCTCTATGGATATGAGTCCCAGGTGTTCCAGTCAGCCTTTCGGGAGCAACTGATGACGGTGCCAGTTCAAAGCTGGCTGACCAGTGCTTTGGATGGTTGCGAAGATCATCCATTTCTCGATCGTCTCCGACGGGCCAACTTAATTCTGAAAGGCGCACAAAACATTCAGCCCCGTGCAACCTATCTGGCTGCTGCCCACGGCCTACAACTCCGATCGCCCTTCTGCGATCCGACCCTGGCCCAGTGGACCTTTCAGATTGCCGGATCACTTTTTTTACAAGGTTCTTGCGAGAAATATATTCTGAAACGAGCAGTCGAGAACTGGCTTCCGGCGGAAGTGGTGTGGCGATCGAAGCGAGGCATGGGAGTTCCCCTCACTAACTGGTGCCAGAAGGGTCTGTGGTCGGATCTGGGCCATTGGCTCAATCCGGGTCGCTTACGGCAGGAAGGGATCTGGCAACCGAATTTAGCAACTCGAATTGTGATGGGCCAATTGGGGATGATTCAGGGACGACGCATCGGTGAGATCCTCTGGTTATTACTGATCTGGCAAGTGTGGCGGGAAACGATCGCAGGTCAAAAAACTTCCGCCGATACCTGGGATCATCCCTTCTGGTGCCCCCGATCGATCGCCGTTCCTTCCTTGCGCTGGTATCAGCGTACCCGCTCAGGGTAGAACAGGTTCGCAAGTTAAAACAGCCACCCCACAACCATTTCCCTTCTGCCTTCCTTCTGCCCTCTGCCTTCTCCTGCGATCCAAAAAGGTTCAACCCGAATGCTGCTATCCCAGACCCCAATAACCTATTTTCCCATTCCCCTAGATTTCGCCCAGGAATTACTAAAGATTTATGGTTCACCGCTCTATGTGTATCACGCTGACCTGCTGCGCCAGACGATTCAACATATTACCCAGGCCATTCCCTATCCAAAAACCCAATTTTGCTTCGCAAGTGTAACCAATGGAAATGTTTCCCTACTCCGCATCTTTCAATCCCAGGGATGGGGTTTACATGCCAACACGCCTGGGGATATCTACTTGGGCTTACAGGCAGGTTTTCATCCAGAACAAATTGTTTACAGCGGCAGTAACCTGAATCGGGAGGAGATGCAACAAGTCTTGTCTTGGGGAGTCCGTACCCTCAATTTAGACAGTATTGCTCAACTGCAACTTTGTTGCGAAGTCTGGCAACACACAAAGCTTCCTCCCCTGCGGTTGGGATTGCGCCTGAACTTGCCCGAACTAACCGGAGACAGCCGGATTGGGGTACGTCCTGATGAATTTCCGATCGCCCTGCAAACTGTTCACGCAGTTGGTTTGCAACTAACGGGACTGCATTTCTATCGCGGAACAGGTACGAACGCAACCCCTGCCTTTAATCAGGCGATCGTAACGGTGCTGAAAACCGCGCAACACCTCCCAGATTGGCACTATCTGGATTTTGGGGGAGGGTTTGGCTATCCCTACCAGCACGGAGGAGCGGCTTTTGATTGGGAATGGTTTGGAACCGAGTTATCCCGTCATTTACACCCGTTACAGCGATCGATCGACTTGATCATTGAACCGGGACGGGCGGCGATCGCAGGATGTGGGATGTTGCTGGCCCAGGTTGTTTCCGTGAAGTGGCAGGAGGACAGGCAAATTGTTGGGGTGGATACGACCGTTGGCAATCTCTCGGTTCCTTCCGTGCATGGGGGCTATCGGGAAATCGTCAGCTTAACGCAGGGGGACACATTGTACAAAACGGACGTGTGCGGCAATACCACCTATTCCCGCGATTATCTGGGGCGGAATTGCCAACTTCCGGCTTTGAAAAGTGGCGATATTCTGGCGATTCTGGATGTGGGGGCGTATGGTTATGCCATGTCATCCCACTTTTTGCATCGCCCCCGTCCGGCAGAAGTATTAATTGAACAGCAGCAGCACCGTTTAATTCGCAAACGGGAGGATTACAGTGTGTTATTAAGCTATCAAGTCTTTGAGTAGGGGAGAGGAAACTGTATGAGGTGTATTCAATGCGAGGCGGATAATACGCTCAAAGATCGAACATCTAATTTGGGGCGTTGTAAGAATTGCCAACATCCCTTTGTTTTTGAACCGACTACAATGTCGCAGTCGCAGAAGATGACCGATCGCCTGTTCGCAAAGGCTCTGGAAACTCTCTCGGCCCAAAACACACTCTTTTTCACCTCTAAGCAGTTGGCTTACTTTGTCGGTAAACGTTCCAAAACAGTTAGCGTTTCGGGGATGATAGCTGTCTACGTTCTTTCTAATTTCATCTTCCTGGTCATTGGGGGAATCGGTTCAGAGAATTCGATCCATCTTTCATTCCCGCCTCTCTTCTGGATTTGGAATTGTTTTTTTATCTTGTTTGTATTGTGGAAAAGCCAGTCTAAAGAGTTGAGTCGCTTGGAGCGACGTACCACAACCCGATCGTTGCAAATGATTGGTGGGTTGCAAATCATTCTGGCAGGTGTGTTAATCTTCTTCCGTGAGGCAATTCCTTTCTCCCGGCCCAGTGCTTTACCTTTAATTGCCTTAGGCATTGCGGCGATCGGCTTAGGAACCTGGCAAATCCGTCGGCAATCCCGCCTTCCACAAGATCTGTTGTTTCCCGTGCAGACGATTGAAGGGTGGTTGACTCAGTGGCAACAGGTGAATGGTGCTGTGAAGCGCCTTCCCCCTGCCCTGCCGCAACCCAATGGCACCGTCAACTCGGAGATCACAAACTATAGTTTTGATCGCTTAGTGGTTTGCGATCGCAGTGTGATCGCCCAGTTACTCATTGCTAACAATTTCCATTTTGAAAATAACTGTGCCGTTCTTAGCATCAATGGCTATCCCCAAAATCTGTTTGATACCGTCATGGCGATGCTCCGCCAGAACCCTGACCTGCGGGTTTATGTGTTGCATGATTGCAGTCCTTCAGGATTACAAGTCATGCACCAATTGAAAAACAGTGAGAATTGGTTTCGGAATCAAGCAGTGGCGATCGTGGATATTGGATTGTTGCCCCGCCAAATTTTCAAGCTCCGGGATGCCGTGATTCTCCAATCTGCTTCGTTTGCTAAAGCAGCGCAACAACTGCCCGCCGAAATTCGCCAAAGCCTTTCGTCTGAAGAACTCAAATGGCTGGATGCAGGTTGTTATGTGGAGTTGGAATCCTTTACCCCCCAACGGTTGATTCAGGTACTTAATCGAGGTATTGCCGGAAGTCGGGACATTGGAACAACAGAAGGGGGGGACTTGATTTTGATTGGGGATTCAGGAGTATACGCCAGTGATAGTTTTGGCTAGTTCTCCTATGGACTAGAAATATCAAGATTAGCTCATGAAAACAATTACATAAAAGCGGGATTTTTCAGTTTAGGCGAGGGTTCTGGGGAAGGGGCGGGAGTGGGTGAAGGATCAGTTGGAAGGCAACTGGCAATCGAGGGGGAAGCGTAATGAGAAGAGGAACTGTGGGAAAAAAGTTGGAAAGGGTTGGGTAGGATGATCGTTGTCATCACCATCATCCCAACTACGATTTTTTCACCTTGAAAGTGTTCTCGAAGCAGTTTTGTCCAGGTAAAAACCATGATTCGAACCTCCACAATAAGAAGTAATGTTTAGTGAGAGAATCATTCAAAAGCAATTACATGACCTGTCGAAAAATTGCTTTCAATTGATTGGTGAGTGAAGTCGAGAAGAACATATTTAAAAATTCTTCTCGACTTGATTTGGAAAATTATTTTTTGAGCCTGTTTTGGTCAAAAAATAACCTACACAGATCTTTCTGGTCCCGTTTCAACAGGGAGGTCTGTTGTGCTGTACTCAGTCCAGGAGCCTTCGTAAATTCGAACCTTTGGATATTTCAGCAGGTGTTTTAGCACAACATATTGCAGGGTTGCTTCCCGCCCGGTGCTGCACGTCATGATAATGTCGTCGGAAGGCTTGATGCCCTTGTCCGCCAGTAACTTACGAATCTCATCCAGGGACTTTAACCTGTGGGGATTTTTGAGGGATTCCTGAGCATTATCGGCCTCTGTAAAGGTAGGCCAGGGAAGATTTCGTGCTCCTGGAATATGCCCATTTCGCACCCAGATATCTTTCTCACCCCGGAACAAGTCACCGGGTCTGGGATCAATAAACACAATTCCTGGCTTTTGGATCAACGTTCTCACCTGATCCAGAGAGACTCGAATGGATGAGTTGTCTTGCAGGTTGAAGCGACCGGGAGAAAAGCGAGGGAATTCTTTGGTAATCGGTTGTCCTGCGGCTTTATATCCCGCATACCCTCCGTCTAACACAGAAATATCCCGAACTCCAGAGCGTTCCAACAAGTAAGCCACCATCGTTGCACCAAGCACATCCCTTCCATCTGAATACACCAGCACTTTGCTATTGTTGGAAACCCCTGCTTTGGAGAAGAGACTGCCTAACTTTTGGGTGTCCCAATACTGGACGGGCAAGAACCCATCGGGACCTCGAAAATTAGATTCAGCGATATTTATAGCACCGGGAACGTGTCCAGCAATGTAATCCAGCGGAACACTACGGAGATCTAAAATTCGCAAGTTAGGGTTCTTTGCATTGGTGGCAACCCAATTGGGCGACACAAACTGAATGGAAGCACGGGAATTCCCCTGAGATGCGATCGAGGTTAAAGGAACCGTCAACACACTGAAGACCAGAGCAGCAACAAAGGCCAAAACCGTTGGCAGTTTGAGCCACGATCGCAACCGTCTTGATTTCATAACAAATCTCCTGAGTAGTGGGTGAAGTCATCGAAGCAGCCAACCTGAGGACTAGACAGAGAAAGCCACTAAAATACGTTAAATCGGTAGAGATACGTGAGTAAGGCTTCAGACCTTATTAGATGAAAAAGTATTGGAGAATGTCAACATAAAAGTACAGTTAATTTATCAACAAACCGCTGTATTTTAATCAAAAAGGGTTGATCGAGTTGTAAAAGCTTTGCTCAGCTTGAGATTGCCTGAGCAAAACCCGATAAAATCTCTCCAAAGAATTTCTGTTCAGACCTTGCATTCAAAGAGAAATTATGTGATTCTGAGACTGCAAATACATTATCTCTACGTATTTACTGTAGATTTTTACGAGGATCTTTGACTATGAACGGCCTTGCAACGGATTGGCTCCCTTCCCAACTTGCTCAGGGAGTTTCGGCTGTATTCCAGACTCTTTTTCAACCTGTCAGTCAGGCAAAAACTCAAACCTGCTCTTTGCTGGCTGTTGCAGGGATGAGTCTCAGTGTTGCACTGCCTACCCAGGCCGCTAACCTGGATGTCAAAGTAAACGCCAACCTCTCTCCATTGCTCTCTCAATCTGAACTCCTGGCCCAGCGTCCCAAAAGAGTTGAATTAACGCTGGTATCCTATGCAGTGACCAAAGAGGCATACTCCAAAATCATTCCTAAGTTCCAGGCAAAGTGGAAACGGGAGAAAGGGCAGGATGTGATATTCCGCGAGAGCTATGGTGGGTCCGGTTCTCAGGCACGGGCAGTGATTGACGGATTAGAAGCAGATGTGGTTGCCCTGGCGATCGGGCTGGATGTGGAAAGAATTGAGAAAGCGGGCTTGATTCGGTCCGGTTGGGAACGGGAAGCCCCCAACGAAGCAATCGTGACGCGATCGGTGGTGGCTATTGTCACCCGTCCAGGTAATCCTAAAGGAATTCGCACCTGGACCGATTTGGCAAAGCCAGGAGTGAGCGTCATTACGGCAAATCCCAAAACCTCTGGGGTTGCCCGTTGGAATTTCCTCGCGCTCTGGGGGTCGGTCAGTCAGACGGGTGGCACAGAAGCCAAAGCTCGGGGATTTGTCACCCAGGTATTTCGCAATGTTCCTATCCTTCCCAGGGATGCACGGGAAGCAACGGATATTTTCTTCAAGAAAGATCAGGGAGATGTCCTCCTGAACTACGAAAACGAAGTGATTTTGGCAGCACAGAAGGGAGAAACGGGCTTTAGCAAAGTTATTCCTCCCACGAACATTTCGATCGATAACCCAGTGGCTGTCGTGGATCGGGTGGTAGACAAACGGGGAACTCGTCAGGCAGCGGAGGCATTTGTCCAATTCCTATACACGCCTGAATCCCAAAGAGAATTTGCCAGAGTGGGTTTCCGTCCCGTTAATTCTGCCATCAACAAGGAATTTAGCAAGAATTTTTCTAAAGTTAGTAAGCTTGTGACGGCAAAGCAACTGGGGGGATGGGATAACATTCAGAGCAAGTTTTTTGCAGATGGCGCGATCTTTGATCAAATCCAAAGCCGTCGTCGTTAATGTTCTCGCCGTTCATATTTCATGATTGCCGTTGGCTCGTAGCATTCACCACAAAGATACGACGCATTCTAAGGCAATTTCTTGAAAAGAATTTACCGATGGGTCGCCCTTCGACTCTGCTCAGGGCATAAAAGCTAGTTGAGCGAAGCCGAAACCAGAGGGGAAATTGTTTTCTGGAAATCTCCTAAGAGATCGCTTGGTACCTTTGTGGTTTTCTATTGATTGGCAGTCTGCTACTTCCCCGTCCCTGGATCGGGCTGCTGGGTATCCTATGGAAATAGACATAACTGATGCTTGTACTATGATAGCTATCCCTAATTTTCTCTACCCTTTATAAAAAAGGAGTACCAGATTACAATCCTCCCAAACGCGATCGGATTTTAGAATGGGAGTAACAGCAGGATTTTCCCATTTGTCCCAATCCGGATGATCCGGATGCTTGCAATAGCTACCAAGACTTACCGTTTCCAGAGCATGGGTATGACCATATTGCCAGCTACTACGAACAAAAGGCGGCTCATTCGAATACCCCGATGCCTTCGATCGCTCGGTGCGGTCGGAGGGCTGGCGATCGTTTCCCTGGCGATCGGTGGCTGTGGAACGCTACCTTTAGCAGTCTCCCAGTCCTCCTCTCCGGTGGTGTCTTCCCCTGCGGTGCGATCGTCCAGTTCTCCCCCTCCTGCCAAAGCAGAACCCTCTCCCACCCAAGTTGCCACCTCGGATCTCTGGTTACAACTCCAGCAGGGAAAAGGGTTTGTGGTTCTCTTCCGCCATGCCCTGGCTCCAGGAACGGGCGATCCGCCAGAGTTTCGCTTGAATGATTGTTCTACGCAACGCAACCTGTCGGCAGAAGGTCGGCAACAAGCCATTCGCATCGGTGAAGCTTTCCGACAACGCAACATTCCGGTTGCCAGAGTGCTTTCTAGCCAGTGGTGTCGGTGTTTAGAAACGGCCCGACTGATGAATGTAGGGCGAGTGGAGTCGTTTCCGGTGTTGAATTCCTTCTTTCAAAATCGATCGACCGAGCGTTCCCAAACTGAGCAACTCCGTCAATTCATCCTAAAAAATCATGACACAAAGGGTGTAATTATTCTCGTCACCCATCAGGTAAATATCACTGCAATCAGTAACATCGTTCCCCCATCAGGTGCAGCCGTTGTGATGCGGGCATCAACCCCCAACCAGGTGCAACTCGTCGGAGAACTCGACCCGTTGTAAGCAACGTCAGTTCGGGTTAAGCGCCATCACCACCTACCCTTCAAAAATCCCCTCCCAGGAGGGGCAGGAGTGGGTTGGGTGATCGCTAGAGAAAGCTGATTCAGCCTGTAATCTACTGCTGAATCCCCGAACCCACCCCGGCCTACGGCCACCCCTCCCAGGAGGGGATTTATGGGCACAACAGATTCCAAAAGGGAAGCGATTAGAACCAGCGATCGAGTAATGCCATACTATTCGATAACACCTGCCACAACCCAATAAAGGCTAGAACCTTGGTGATAAAAGGAATCCAGCGGGTGGCGGTTTCAGGTTTTAGGGGTTGAAACGGACGCTTCATGGATTTCCCACCCTACCATTTTTTGTAGGGCAGGAACTTCCCGTTCATCGTCACCTTCACCCGATCGCCCTTGGGATCTTCCACTTTCTCGATATCCAACGTGAAATCGATCGCACTCATGATACCGTCTCCAAACTTCTCATGAATGATTTCTTTCATGGGCATGCCATAAACCTGCATGATTTCATAGAAACGGTAGATCAGAGGATCTGTTGGTACAATCGGCCCCAATCCCTTAGAGGGAAAGGAAGATAGTTCTGCCGCCACCTCCGGACCTAAGCCCAGGGCACTGGTGATCGCCGCCGCCTCTTCTGCCGAGGCACTGGCCTGACGATAGAAGACTGCGGCGATCCACACTTCATCTCGACCCATTTTTTGTTCCAGATCGGTAAAAGTCAAACCTGCGGCTGCTTTTGCAGCTAACAGTTTTTGCGTAATTTCAGGAATTTCGGGAAGGGACATGGAATGAACTCCTTTTGAGTAATGGGGGATGGGTAATGGGTAATGGGTCAGAAGGATCTATTGTCTATTCGTCATTCCCATTCGCACTAAGCTACGATCGGCTTGTGAATTCTCGCTTCTTCCACTGCCCGCGTTTCACGGGACAGGTGTAGTTCCATTTCGGCCTTGAGGGCATGGTAAGCGGGGTGCTCGTCCAGGGTTTCCCGATGGCGGGGCCGGGGGAAGGGAACGTCGAGAATTTTGGCGATCTGGGCGTGGGGGCCACGGGTCATCATCACAATCTGATCGGAGAGCAGAAGGGCTTCTTCGATGCTGTGGGTAATCAGAACCACCGTCTTGCGTTGCTGTTCCCAGATGCGCTCGACTTCATCCTGAAGAAATCCCCTCGTGAGGGCATCCAGTGCCCCAAAGGGTTCATCCATCAGCAGCATTTCGGGATTGATCGCCAGTGCCCGCGCAATGCCTACCCGCTGCTTCATTCCCCCTGATAGTTCGTGGGGATGTTTGTGTTCCGCCCCCCGCAACCCCACCAGATCGATGTACTCCTGGGCGATCGTGCGCTGGCGAGACACGGGCAATTTCGGATTCACGGTTTCAATCGCAAATCGGATGTTCTCTAACACCGTCATCCAGGGCATCAGGGCATAGTTTTGGAAAACCACACCGCGATCGGGGCCGGGTTTGAAGATGGGTTGTCCGTTCAGATAAATCGTGCCACTACTGGGTTTAGACAGTCCGGCGATGATATTCAACAACGTGGATTTTCCACAACCAGACGGCCCGATGATCGAAACAAACGTATTTTCAGCGATATCGAGGTCAATATTTTCCAGGGCTACATAGTCGGCGGAAGTTTTTCGCAGTAACCGATCGGCCCACCCCTGGCGGCCCCGGTAAACCTTGGACACATTCCGCAGACAGAGTTGAATGGGTGAAGACATAGGGCCAACCCGCAAAGAACTGGAATGGGAGAGGGTCATGACTGCTTACCAAACGCAACCCATTGTTGAAGCAACGCAAACAGGCGATCGAGAACGAGGCCCACACAGCCGATCACAATGATCGCGGTGATGATGCTGGTGATTTTCAGGTTATTCCATTCATTCCAGATAAAGTAGCCGACCCCCGTGCCACCCACCAGAATTTCGGCGGCCACAATCACCAACCAGGCAATGCCAATACTGATCCGCAGACCAGAGACAATGCTGGGGGCCGCTGCCGGAAGAATCACCTTGACGATCGTGCGCCAGCGAGACGCGCCCAACGTGCGGGAGACATCCAGGTAAGCAGGGTCTACATTGCTCACACCAAACTTGGTATTGATCAACGTCGGCCAGATGCTCGTGATGGCAATGACAAAGATTGCAGTGGCTTCTGAATTTTTGAGCAACCCTAACCCTAAAGGCAACCAGGCCAGTGGGGAAACAGGCCGGAGAATTTGAATGAACGGATCGACCCCTCGCGACAACACATCCGAGAGACCAATCACAATTCCCAGGGGAATGGCAATCAGCGATCCAATCAAAAATCCAGTCAGCACCCGCCGGAGACTGGTCAGCAAATGCCAACCAATTCCCTTATCGTTCGGACCATAGTCAAAGAAAGGATTGGAAACCCAAAACCAGAACTCTTTGAGGGTGGCGGAGGCAGAGGGCATGAGTTGGGAAAACCATTTGAGGTGGAATC
>JANRKG010000347.1:0-28278 GCA_033763635.1 Leptolyngbyaceae cyanobacterium bins.59 | reverse complement strand
GTTTGCTTTATGGAAGCACCTCTGACTTCTGCTCAACAAGAGCTATTTGACTGGTTGGCTGACTATATTGCTCAGCATCAACATTCCCCTTCGATTCGCCAAATGATGCAAGCGATGAAGCTTAAATCCCCGGCTCCCGTTCAGAGTCGGTTGGAGCATTTACGAACCAAAGGGTATATTGCCTGGGATGAGGGAAAAGCCCGCACGATTCGGATTTTGCGAGGAGCCAATCGCGGCGTTCCGATTAAAGGAGCGATCGCGGCAGGTGGATTAATTGAACCCTTTACCGATGAGGTTGAACAATTGGATCTGTCTTCTCTCTTACTCCAGCCTCAATACTTCGCTCTGCGAGTTACGGGTGACAGCATGATTGATGAGCATATCACTAACAATGATGTGGTGATCATGAAACCTGTCAAAGATCCCAAAACTGTTAAGAATGGGACGATCGTTGCTGCCCGTGTGGAGGGGTCTGGCAATACTCTAAAGTATTTCTACCGCGAGGGTGAGCAAATCAAACTGGTCGCAGCTAACAAGAATTATCCTCCCATTGAAGCCGAAGCCGAAAACGTTCAAGTTCAAGGAATTCTTGTGGGGGTGTGGCGGGGGTACGGATCGGCCTTATAGAAAATTTGTCAAGTTGGAGCCAATTTATCAACCCAGCAATTAAAAACTTGCTTGGGAAGGTGGGTTTCGGCTTCGTTCAGCCCTCCTTGTGCGTGGGTTGAGCGAAGTCGAAATCCGGATTCTAAAAGGTCTTCTTTTTAATTGCCAAGTGAATAGGTTAAAACGTTTGGTCTAATTAGCTTAACGAATGAGGAGTGTGAGGGGCTATAGGTTCCACGCTGTACCCGCAGGTCAGCGTCGGGATAGGTGGAACCCTCAAGATGATTAAAGTAGTTCGATGTCAACCGAATCAATAATGTTGGGTATTTCACACATCTCAGTGGGCAAAGATCAAAGAGGCACTTCCTCAATCTCAGCCAGGTTAAAAGTCATGGGAGCAAAGGAAGCAGAGGAAGGCTGTTCGCGCTCACACCGAGTTACGAAACTACAGGTCGCACACAGATTAGAAGGTGCCAAAACCTGGGGAAAGGGTTCTCCCTGACGGTAGCGATCGAGCCATTGGGTTAATTGGTTCAGCAGAGCCGATAGATCCCCTTGGGTTTGCTGGTGTAGGGCAGTTGTGTAGGCAAAAGTAAAACTTTGTGGAACGATCGACCCCGTTTGTGGATCGTGGGTTTGGACAAACCAGTAGGTCATCGAGAGTTGTTCCGGGGCGTAATCTGTTGTCTCTGTCAGCAGGAACAGATACAGACGAGTTTGCCAGTTGCGGGCCAACCATTTCTGTTTCGGAGGACGATCGTAGGTTTTCCAGTCCACAATCTGCCCCATTTCGGGACCGAGCATCACCAGATCATAGACAGCCGTTAGGGAATAGCCCTGAAACTCCAGAGTGCGGGGATGTTCACTCTGACGAAAGACTTGGGGATCGGTTGAACTGGTCAGCAGGTCAGGGGCCGTTTTAAAGAGGGCCGTGAAGCAGTCTTGCAGGGGAGGATCTTCTGCCAAGAGGCGATCGATGGGCAGACCCAATTCCCGTTGTTGCATCAGCAGGTGAAACCGACTGCCCCAGGCCATTCGTGCCTGTTGCTCTGGCGGACTTGGTGAGGCAAGCTGATCCAGATAAACCTGTTGAAAGCGACGGGGACAGGCTTCCAGCAAATTCAACTGCCCCTGAGACAACCGCATCAACCAGGGATTGCTTGCTCCAGCCCCCGGATTCTCAACCTGATCCATCAGCGGGCCTTCGTCAACACAAACACACTCCCCTGATTGCCACGCCCAATCCGCAGGTCTGCATCCAGGTAGGTTACTTCTAACCAGCCCCGCTGATCCCGATTTTGAATCGAGAAGTCGATCGCGAGGAGGCGACGATCCAGCGCCAGCTTCTCGACGAATTGGGAAGCCGATTGATAGTCCACCAATCGCTGTAAGCCAAACACGGCCCGTTCAAACCGAACATTCACACGGCGATCGGAAACGGCTTCAAATCGGGCGGCGACACTTACCAATCCTTCCAGAAAAGGTAGACCTGTCACTTCAGCAATGTTAAATACTCGCCGATCCGCCACCCGAATGCATTGGTAGATCTGGCCTAGCTTTAAGAGGGGAACGCGATCGATCCCTAACAATTCCTCGCTCGTAGTATAAAGTAACCGCCAATCCCCATCCAGGTCCGGCGACTCCAGAGGTCGGGGGGTTGGGTTCCGGTCCTCCAGACGAGCCACTGCCGCCAGGATCGCCAGGTTATCCGTTTCCGAAGCCAATACGCCCCGGTTTTTCCCTGCGATCATCTCCAGGAGTTCGCCTTTTCCCAACATGGTTACGCTTGCTCACTCATTTCAGGGGATGCCGCCGGGCGATAGCCATAGAAATCAATCCGGTAGTCCGTGATCCGCACACCAGTCTGAGCCTCAATCTGGCGAAGCAGATCCTCAGGCAACTCCACATGGATATCAAGAATCTGGTTCGTATCTACACAATTAATATGGCTGTGGGAATCGCTGATGTTACCGTACAGACGACCATCCGATCGCTCAATACACTCAATAATACCCTGAGCCGAAAGCGCCTCTAGATTTTGATAAACAGACGTGTGCCCGATCTCCTTCCCCTGACGGTTGAGGCGATCGTAAATCTCCCGTGCCGAGAGGTGTTCATTAGCTTGCCAGAGGAGTTCCAGAATGAAGCGACGCTGACGACTGAGACGCATGCCCAGGGTTTGGCAATGATCCAGCGCATCCTCTAGCGATCGAATGGGCTTCCGGACTGCCATCTCAGTGGTGCTTTTCGTCAGGGAATTGATAGAAGAAGAATTGATAGAAGAATCGATCGAGATGTTCACTTGCATATCGCTGGATACCTGGCACAGTCGGCCACTGGTTGCCCATTTGGGCGAGTTTCCCCATGATTATGGGCTGCCTGTTCTGTAATCTAGGGCAGTTCTACAGTCCAAGCTAATTCATAGTCAATACCACTTTAACTTATGAAATTGGGAGTCAGCAATGGATTAGCTATGATCCTCAGACCGAGGGGAGATACATTGGTAATTTATCAGAACTCCCGATTGCTAGGATCGAGGAAGCGATGCAACGAAGCCAGACTGAGGACGATGGAACGATTAACCGTTGGCTGATGCAATCCTTCGGTGCATGATAGGAATTGCAATCACGCCCTGTAGTCTCCGACTCTCCCATGCCCGATCGTCCTCCGACTTCCCCCGATCCTTCCGCTCCACTGCGCCAACGGATGCAACAGACAGGAATTGCCAGCTTTAAGGCATTGGCAAAACAAGCGGGAGTCTCCGAATGGCAGATCACCCAATTTCGGAGCGGGAAAGGGTTACAGATGAGGCTAGAAATCTTGATTCGCATCAGCCAAGCGCTTCAGATTTCCCTGACTGAGTTATTAACCCTAATTCCCAATGTCCCCCTGGGCCAATCCGCTCCACCCCAGTCAGTTTCCCCCCCTCAACCAGATCTGGCCCAACTCCAGCAGGAGTACCAATTTTTGCAAGTTCAGATGGCCCAACAACGGGAAACGCTGCAACAGGAATTTCAGCAAACCGCTCTCAATACCTTAGAATCCTGGATGCTCAATTGGCCTACGGCTGCGAATGCCGTCCGGCAAAATCCCCAATTCGAAGCTGCAAAATTGCTTCCCTTAGTACGCCCGATCGAGAACTTGTTGAACCAGTGGGGCATTGGACCGATTGAGGCGATCGGGGCAGAAGTTCCTTACGATCCTCAAATTCATCAACTGGATCAAGGAACCGCCCAATCAGGGGATCGCGTGCGGGTGAGTCAGTTGGGATATCGGCAGGGCGATCGGTTACTATTCCGGGCGAGAGTGAAAGCTCTGGCAACAGATAGGAACGGATGAAACGGATGGAAGTGCAATCCTTTGTGGGGTAATAGCCCGTGAGTTTCGGCTTCGCTCAACTCACGTACCAATAGAATTGACTAGCGGAGAACGATGGGATGAAAACCCTTTGGAGAAGGTGATTTTATCCGTTTCATCCGTTTTTTAATCCGCTGCCACCGCTGCCAATCACTCTGGCTGACGGAGCAATTGTTCCAAAATACTTTGGGACGGTTCTACAAAAGCCCAGGTGCCATTTGGTTGCTTCCGAAGGGCTGCAAATTGTAGCATCTCCCCACTGCCGATCTTGTCTCCCGCTTCCAAGTCTCCAAGGTGAGGACGGTTCAATCCACAGAGCCGAAACAAGTAAGCCGGAACCTCCGGACTGGAGAACACCACACAGGCGGACGTATGCGGTTCCACTCGTCCCCGAAAGGGCGCATAGACAGGCTTCCCCTTCAATTGAATCGAAATATCCCCTAATCCACTTACGACTGGATAACCCGCCACCACATTTCCTGGCTGGAGTTGCCAGTTCTGATAGAACTTGATCGCACGGGGAGGAATGTCCACTTGCTGATTTAGACAACCTCCTAATAGGAGAGCTATCCCAAGCAGACACAGACTGAGAGCAGAACGGGAGGATTGTGTACCCATCGAATCAATAGAAGGGGACGATCGCACACCCATTTTATAAGCGACGGTATGAGCAATGGTATGAGCAATGGTATGAGCAGCGGTATGAGTGCTGATATGGATGACAGTATTCACCGAATTAGCGACGGATACTGAAGGAATATCCGGCATATTCGTCGCCCTCATAAAGAACCACAAACCACGCCTGGGAGTCAAATGCCAAGGGGTAAGCGACCCGCTCGGCCATTGCCCCTTTGCGCACTTCCAAACTGGGTAGCTTGCAGTAGGGGTCTTTAATAATCGCCTTGACCTGATTTTTGGGTGTACGTTCGGGAACAGTCAACAGTTTTGATAATTGTTGTCTGGTGAGGGCTGCTTCAGGTTGCACAATTTCCTGACAAAGATCACGGGTTGTTTTGGCATTAAATTCAATACCAGGAGAAAACAACAATCCAACTGCCGCCAACATTGTTCCACCCATGAGTAAATAACCCGCAGGGGGATGAGAGGTTTTAGGGTGTTCTGGTTCCTCGTCTTCTGATTGCTCTTCCCATGCGTCCCATTCCTCTTCCCGTGCGTCTTCCCGTTCATCCTGATCGTAATCTACATAGTTTGAGGGAAAACCCGCGTCTTTTTCATGAATCGGGTGCCTGGAATAGGGGGGACGCTGGGGTGAAAAATCAGGCAACTGAATATTTGGAGAAGCGTAAAAGGTCTGAGGTTCCTGGATGGGTCGCGCCTGTTTCATTGATTTTGAAGATCTGGTCTCAGAATTACTCTGGGAACTGCTTTGAGAATAATTCTGGGAACTGTTTCGTGAGGTTTTTTGTGATTTTTTTTGTGGGTGTCGAATTTGCTGATGTCTGGAATCCCCCATCCTATCCTCCTTAAGATATAACCGGGTTACATCTTGGGCCACACCCTCCCTGACTGGTACAGAACATGACTGGTACAGAACACTATAGAACTGGCATAGAACTATGGAACTGGTATAGAAATGAGTACAGGAAGGGATACGAATCGTACACGGTTAATTAGTATTCCTGTACCAATGCTACACCTCATTCATAGAAATTGGAAAGGTGATCGGAAAAATTAGATCAGCCGATTGATAGGAAAGGGGTTTAGAGTTTTTTAACCAGAGGCGAGTTTATGGGCCATGCGAGTTGTCTCTGGCAAGCGGTATTTTGGAGTACAGCGCATCACGTACTCGATCGCCCGTTCCAGGCTAATGCGATGTCCTGGTGAGATGAAGAGGGGCTTCGTTCCCGGTCGAGTGCGTAGAACGGCTCCGATCGTCTCCCGACGATGCATTAAGGGTTGCCATGCCCCTCGCTCATCCGGCACCTCGGAGAAGGTGCCCACCAACCGAGATTTTCCGACTCCGATCGCAGGAAGGTTTGTGAGAACGCCCAGATGGCAAGCAATCCCAAAGCGACGGGGATGGGCGATTCCCTGACCATCACACAACAAGAGATCGGGCACCTGGCGGATCTGGGCCAAAGCCGCCAGCACCCCCGGAATCTCGCGAAAGGACAGGAATCCCGGAATGTAGGGAAAGGTAGTGGGAGAGCGGGCAATCGCGTGTTCGTGAAGTTGTAGCTCTGGAAAACGCAATACTGCAACGGCTGCCCGAACGATCGTATTATTCTCCTCAAACCCCACATCCACCCCTGCCACAAACCGAACTTCCCCAAACTGGTCCTCCGTGATCACCTCTCCACGCAGGTCTTGTTGAATTCGAGTCGCCTCTTCAGCCGTTAAGGGCCAGGGATGGCGGGGAGGGGGCATGTCCATACTTAACTTTCTCGGTATCCGTCCGGAAAAATGGTCAGGCTGTCCGTCAAAGCCTCCGCAAGATTCGCTTGCTTAACTCGATACAAGTTAGATCCTGCCAGACAGGCGGCGGTTAACTTGGCCCCCTCCAGATTGGCGCGGCTTAGATCCGCCTCCTTCAAATTCGCGTTTGTTAAATCTGCCCCCGCCAGGTCTGCTCCCTGGAGATTCGCCCCCGTCAAATCGATGCCCTTAAGATTTGCTTGACGGAGATTCGCTCTGCATAAACGAATTTCCTGGGCCTGTACACCCACAAGGTTGGCCTGGTACAACCGGGCATCACTCAGTTCAGATAATCGGAGGTTCGCTCCTTCTAATTGGACCTGGGCCAGATTGGCGTAAGGTAAATAGGCAGATTCTAGATTGCTGGCCCTGAAGTCCGCATCCCGTAGATCGGCTTCAAAGAGGTCAATCCCGGTCAGGTCCATTTCTCGGAAGTCCCGTTCGCCCTTGGCGTATCTAGATAGCAATTCTTTAGCGCTCATTGATTGCATAATCTTCTTAATCGCAAGACAAGTTCCCCCTGCTTTCGATAGAAATCCAAGGGAGATTGCGTATATATACTCACTCCTCTTTTATGAAGGTAAAGGATTGTGACGAACGTTACTGTTTGCTTAAGTCTTTTTTAAAGATCTGCACAAATTGATTTAACGCTGTCCCACGCCTAATTCCTGCTCTAATCGTTGGCTCGCAAGGGACATTGAGTAACAGAAGATCCAATATATCAAACCAACAAACAGATACACTTCCGCGTAACGCCCTAAAAAATCCGGTTGGGACAGGATCGATCGTGCCATGCCCGTCAGTTCCAGGAGGGCAAAGATCGAGAGGAGGGATGTATCTTTGAACAGGGAAATAAATTGGCCCACGATCGCCGGAATGACGGCCCGGAGTGCTTGGGGTAGGACAATCAACAGTACCACCAGAAAAGAATTCAGCCCTAGCGCACGAGCCGCTTCCACCTGCCCCCGTGGGACGGATTGCAAGCCACCGCGCACGTTTTCCGCGAGATAGGCCGCGTTGAAAAGGACTAAGCCCGCAATGGCGGGGGTGATGCGATCGAGGGTCACGGTTGCCGGAAAAAACAGGGGCAACATCACCTGAGCAATGAAGAGAATGCCAATCAGAGGCAACCCCCGAACGATCTCAATATACAGAGTGCTGAGCCAGCGAATGATGGGGAGGGAACCCTGACGGCCCAGAGCCAGCAATATGCCTAGTGGAAACGCCAGTACAATACTGACCACCGCCATCAGCAGTGTTAATAACAGTCCTCCCCAAAGGGTACTGGACACCCCCGGCAAGCCCGCTCCTCCTGCAATCAGCCACAGCATCACCGGAGCTACCGGAAGCCAGAGCAGTAAAGCCAGCAACGGCGCTTTAACTGGCCCGACCCAACGGGGCAATCCCCACGATAGGAGTAACGCTGCACCTAGAATCCCCACTCCCACTCCAACCCGCCACGCCTGGTCTGCCGGATAGCGCCCAATGAATAACAACCGCCAATTCGCCTGAATCACCGACCATTGGGCTTGTCCCAGCCAACGTCCAGCCCATAGAATTCCCTGGAGCAGAATTCCGAAACAGGCGATCGTCAACAGTCCGTTCCACCAGGTGTTGAACAAATTTTGGCGGACCCATTGCAGGGGATCAGGGGTAGCTCGGTTCGGCATCATGGGAATTAGAAAATCTGGTTAACGTGTATACATCACTCACCTCGCCTCCAATCCCCTCCTGGGAGGGGTGCCCGAAGGGCAGGGTGGGTCAGAGGAGCGGGCATTCAGCTTAGGGATTTACAAATTGATAAAGTACCCGTCACCGGGCTTCGGCTTCGCTCAGCCCTCGATCTTGCGCGGGTTGAGCGTAGTTGAAACCCAACCTACAGGTAGGTTATTTTGCTGCATGTCCCTTACCTGTGAGAGGAGGCTTTTGCGAACGCTAAACCCACCCCTCCCCCTCCCTGGAGGGGATTTAAGAAGATCTGTGGGCAATCCATTTCCATCTACCGTTCCACAATTTGAACCGATCGATTGTACCAATTCGTCAACAGGGACACTCCCAAACTGATTGTCAGGTAAACCCCCATCAGAATCAGCATCACCTCGATCGATCGCCCCGTCTGATTAAAGGTCGTCGAGGCCACCGCATAGAGATCGGGATAGCCGATCGCCACTGCCAGCGTCGAATTTTTTGTGAGATTGAGATACTGACTGGTGATTGGAGGAATGATCACCCGCAACGCCTGGGGAAAAATGACCAGCCGCATCATTAACAATGAGTTCAAACCCAAAGCTCTGGCTGCTTCCCATTGACCCTTGGGGACCGATTGAATGCCACCCCGAACGATTTCCGCAATAAAAGTCGCTGTATAAAAGCTCAGACCGAGCAGCAGCGTCGAAAATTCTGGGGATAGGAGCATCCCTCCGGGAAGCAAGATGCCCGCTTTACTGAAACTTAACCACATAAACTGAATCGGAGTCTCCACCGGGGGCAAACCGAGGAAAACGGCAAAGTACCAGAAGAACAGTTGCAGCAACAGGGGCATATTTCGCAGCAGTTCTACGTAGACTCGTGCTAACTGGCGAAGCAACCAATTATCCGATAGACGAGCGATCCCAATGGATACCCCGGCGATCGTTGCCAGCACAATTCCCGCCAGGGAGACGCGCAGCGTGTTGAGCAACCCCACAAAAAACGCCCGAACATAGGGATCAGATGCCTGGTAGGGAATCACTGTCTCACCCACCGGGAAGGATGCCTGGGAATTGAGAAAATCAAAGCCCAGGGTGATTCCTAGCCGCAGGAGATTTTGACTGACATTGTTCCAGAGAGCCAGGACGATCGCCAGAATCAGGAGAACGGCTCCTGCCTGAATAAAGACGCGCCAAAATCGAGTGTCCCGCAGCAATTGCAGCCCTTTCATGAGTAATTTCCTATTCTCAATTTTGGCTTTCTCAGAAAATTTACCAATTCAGGTAAACACTGGCAAAGCTTCTACCAAAAGATAGAAAACTGAACTTCCATGTCGAATCTTCACCGATACCCCCCTGTTTTTAATGTCTTCTTAAGAACCTTTCAACCTCTATCTTGGGGCGTATGGGTCCCTCGTTAACAATGCTTAAAATTTCAGAAGTTAAATTCCCTCATATGAGTCAAATCTGACCCTTTGGAATATTCAATTTGAGATAAAGCCATGAATCAGATTGGGGTTGTCACGATTGGTAGAAATGAAGGCGATCGATTAGTCCGTTGTCTGAAGTCCATCATTGCCCAGATTCCGCCAAAGTGGCCGATCGTGTATGTAGACTCCGGTTCAACCGATGGCAGTATTGAGGTTGCCCGCCTTTTGGGGGTGCAGGTGGTGGAACTGGACCTTTCCATTCCCTTCACGATGGCACGGGGTCGGAATGCCGGATTTCAATACCTGATCGAGCACTATCCTGATCTGAACTATGTGCAGTTTGTAGATGGCGACTGTGAACTGCAACCGGAGTGGATCGATCGCGCCCTTCAGGAATTTGCAGAGCATGATAATCGGCTGGCGATCGTCTGCGGTCGGCGGCAGGAGCGCTTTCCCAATGCTTCTTTTTATAATCGGCTGGCGGACATGGAATGGAACACCCCGATCGGGGAAGCTCTGGCCTGTGGAGGAGATGCCCTGGTTCGGGTTGCTGCAATTCGGGAGGTGAATGGCTACAACCCAACCCTCATCTGTGGGGAAGAGCCGGAGATGTGTATTCGGCTGCGGGAACGGGGCTGGAAGATTCACCGCATTGATGCACCCATGACCCTGCACGACGCTGCCATGATGCATTTTAGCCAGTGGTGGAAGCGATCGATCCGGGGCGGATGGGCTGTCGCCGAGGGGAAAGCGATGTATGGTCATCCACCGGAAGGGTATATGGTGCGCGAGAACAAGAGCGGCTGGCTCTGGGGTTTGATCGTTCCCAGTACAGCTTTACTGTTGGCTTGGCCCACCGCTGGTGGGAGTTTACTGCTTTTTCTGGCCTACCCCGTATTGATGTTGCGCGTGTACCAATATCGTCACAGTCGCGGGGATCAGTTCAGCCATGCCAGTCTTTACGCTTTTTTCTGCGTCTTATCGAAACTGCCCCAGGCGATCGGGCAATTGCGTTACTGGCTGAATCGCTGGCGGGGCCGACCCGCTCAGTTAATTGAGTACAAAGTTCCCATTATCGAAGGAGCAGAGTGTTAATGCCCACGATTCTCAAGTCCGCTGTGATTGGCTCTGGAGTCATTTCTAAAGAACACCTGAGTTTTCTGAATACTTGCGATCGGGCACGGATTGTGGGCGTGTGTGACCTGTCCCCTGCGGCGGCCCAGTACGCTGCCCAGAAGTTTCAGGCAGAGGCCGCTTTCACCGATTATCGGCATCTGCTGGAATCGACCCAACCTGATGTGGTTCACATCCTGACTCCACCCCAAACCCATAAGAGAATTGCCACCGATTGTCTGGAGGCAGGAGCGCATGTCATCTGTGAAAAGCCAATCACGACGAGTTATCAGGACTTTCAGGAGTTGTGGGCGACAGCGGAGCGGTGCGATCGGCGCTTAATGGAAAACCACAACTATCGGTTCAACGAGTTAATTCAAACGATCGCCCGCATGGTAGAAGACGGCACCCTGGGGGAGGTGCAGGACATAGAGGTGCGGATGGCCCTGAACTTGCGAGAGAAGGGGAGCCGCTACGCCGATGAAAACCTGCCGAACCCGATGCACAAACTGCCAGCGGGCGTGATCCACGACTTCATTACCCATCTTACCTACCTGGCCCTCCAGTTCATGCCGGGAGAGATCGATCGGGTAGCCGCCGCCTGGAGCAACCATGCAGGGGATAGCCTCTTCAAATACGATGACCTGGATGCGATCGTTCTGGCAGGGCAGGTTCACGCTCGCCTTCGGTTCAGTGCTTACACTCGCCCCGAATGCTTCACGTTGTTTGTGCGTGGCTCGCGAGGCTATGCCGAAACAGATTTGTTCCAACCCTATCTCCGTTGTGTCATTCCTCGACCCGGTGGCAAGCAACTGTCTCCGCTGGTGAACCATTTTGTGAATGGCTATGAATTGATGCAATCCAGTGTACGGAACTTCCGGAACAAGATTATGCAGCGGAGTCCTTACGAAGGATTACATTCGCTTCTGGCTCAAACTTATGAAGCACTGATTAGCAATCAACCGCTACCCATCCAATTTAAGGACATGGAGCGCACGAATCGCCTGGTGGAACGGTTGTTGGCAGAGGGCGATCGGTTCTGACAGGGGTGCATCAGGGCAAGTTTGACATTTTTAGGTGAGGTTCTAATGAAATTACTGATCACAGGCGCATCCGGTTTTCTCGGTCAATATGTCGTTGCAGAGGCGTTACGTCGGGGGCATCAGGTGAAAGCGGTGATTCGGCCTGCCAGTGACCCGACAAAATTTTCCTGGCATGACCACCCGAATCTCGAACAAGTCCGCCTGGATTTACGCCAGCGTCAGGGAATTGCAGACGCTCTGAAAGGGGTCGATGCAGTGATCCATTTAATTGCTGTGAAGTCAGGGGATTTCTACACGCAATTTGCAGGAACGGTGATCGCAACTGAGAATTTGCTGGATGCCATGATTGCTAGTTCTATTGATCGTTTGATTGCCATCAGCACCTTTTCGGTGTACGACTATCAGGCGTTAGGAACTGGGAAATTGCTGGACGAAACGGCTCCGCTCGATCGCCATCCCCAATACCGGGACGAGTACGCCCAGACCAAGCTGATTCAGGAAGAACTGTATCGAAAATTTGAGCAGGAGCAAAGTGGACAGGTAACGATCGTGCGTCCCGGCATGGTCTACGGTCGTGGGGAACTGTGGCATGCACTCCTGGGGATGGAACTGAGTCAGAGCCGCTGGCTCTGTGTCGGCCCGAATGCCTTCATGCCCATGACCTACGTTGAGAACTGTGCCGAGGCGATCGTCCTGGCAGCGGAACGGGAGGAGGCGATCGGTCAAACCCTGAATATCGTGGATGAGCCAGTCCCAACCCGGAGTACCTACATTCGGGAATTGAGCCAGCGCACCCCCAATCCCCCCCGCATGACCCCGATCCTCTGGCCTCTAATGAGCTTACTGGCTGGGCTGGCCTGGTGGATCAATACTCAGTTTTTAGAAACCAGGGCAAAACTACCAGGAATTCTTGTTCCTGCGAAATTACAGGCTCGTTTTAAGCCCTTGCGCTACAACGGTGAGAAAGCCCAACGCATCCTAAAATGGACCCCCAAATATTCTCTGGGTGAGGCGTTCGATCGCAGTTGCAGTGATGATGATTTATTAACAGTTGCTCAACCCATGAATCCAGTCCTGTCCCTTTCGCAGCGATGATACGCTGACAGAGATGCGGTGCATCGCGTCGCTGTTAACACCCATTCAGGACTCTAACTATGCGTGTTGCCTATATGACGGGGCAGTACCCTCGCGCTACGGATACCTTTATTCAACGGGAAGTGGCTGCTCTACGCGATCGGGGGGTCGAGGTGCATACCTTTTCCGTGCGTCGCCCCGGAGATGAACAAATTGTCGGACCTGAGCAAAAGGCAGAGCGAGACAACACTTTTTACATCCTGCCCGTTAGCCCAATTGCCCTGATTGTTGCCCATCTCAACTTGCTTTTCTCCAATCCGCTTTCCTACCTGCGTGCCCTCCGGCTGGCCTGGGCCACTCGTCAACCCACTCTGAAGGGGTGGTTGTACCAGACGTTTTACTTCGCAGAAGCGGGCATTCTCGCCCACCAGATCCGAAAACGACAGGTTCAGCATCTCCATAACCATTTAGGTGATTCCAGTTGTAGTGTGTCCATGCTGGCTTCGGTGATGGGTGGTTTTACCTTCAGCTTTACGCTGCATGGTCCTACCATTTTCTTCGAACCCCAGCGGTGGCGGTTAGATGAAAAGCTACAACGATCGCTCTTTGTCTCCTGCATCAGCCATTTCTGCCGCAGTCAGGCCATGATCTTCTCCCAGCCCGATCGCTGGTCCCGTCTGCACATCGTTCACTGTGGGATCGATCCCCACCTGTTTGAGCCTGTAAAACATCAGGGACCGGGAAAACGGCTTTTATTTACGGGGCGACTGGCTCCTGTGAAGGGGTTGAGGATTTTGTTGGAAAGCCTGGTGGCTTTGAAGACTGCGTTTCCGAATGTGGAACTCATTGTGATTGGCGATGGGGCCGATCGGGAAGCATTGGAAAATCGGGTGCGGCAGTTGGGGCTACAAAACCATGTCAAGTTTGTGGGATATCAATCCCAGAGGGAAGTGCGGGACTACCTCCAAACAACCGATGTGTTTGTGTTACCCAGCTTTGCGGAGGGAGTCCCCGTTTCGTTGATGGAGGCGATGGCGGCAGGGGTGCCCGTCGTGACGACCCGGATTGCAGGGGTGGGCGAATTGGTAGAAGACTGGGTGAATGGCTACCTGGTGCCCCCTGGAGATGTTACTTGCCTGACCGATCGCATTGCCGTTCTTCTGGCGGATGGGGAGTTGCGATCGAAGTTTGGGACAGCGGGTCGGCTCAAGGTGGAAAAGGAATTTAACATCCAGCACGAAGCAGGCTGGCTCTGTCAGGTGATGACTTCAGCCCTGGCAGGAACGGTGGAGGCGATCCGCCCTGACGATGGGAAGATTTAGCCTCCCTGGGACTGCTTTGCTGTCCGTACTAATACCCGGAAGGAACCATGACTTCTCTCAAAAAGCTCGCAGTCAATAGCGCAATCTGGACCCTGGCGGGCTACGGAACCGGACAAATTATCCGCTTCGGCAGTAATTTGATTCTGACACGCTTGCTCGTGCCCGAATACTTCGGAATTATGGCAGTTCTCAACACCCTTCGACTTGGGTTGGAACTGTTTTCTGACATTGGAATTGGGCAGAGCATTATTCAGAACAAACGGGGAGGGGAGGCGGCGTTTCTCAAAACGGCCTGGACGCTCCAGGTGATTCGGGGTGGGGGACTATGGCTGATGTGCTGCTTACTGGCGTGGCCCGCTTCCCTGGTTTATGGACAGCAATTTCTCTGGTTGGTGCCAGTAATTGGGTTGGTGTCCTTGATTGACGGGTTTGGAACGGTCTCAATTCACACTCTGCACCGGGATCTGGCTCTGGACAAATACACGTTGTTCGATTTGTTAACTCAGACCCTTGGCGTTCTCAGTATTGTTTTGCTGGCGCTCTGGTGGCCTAATTTATGGGCACTGGTGATAGGAGGGGTTTTGGGTTCGCTCTTGCGGCTCTTGGCGGGTCATCTTCTGTTTCCGAGTCCCAACAATCGCTTTGCCTGGGATCAATCCTGCTTCCAAGAAATTTATGCGTTTGGTAAATGGCTTTTTGCCGCGACAGCCCTGATGTTTCTGGCAGATCAGAGCGATCGCCTCATTCTCGGCAAACTGTTCTCCTTCCAAATGCTGGGCATTTACAGCATTGCCTATACCCTCGCTAACATGCCCCGTGAAGTCATTAAAACCCTGGGGTATCGGGTCATTTTCACTACCATCTCCAAACAGGCGGATCTCCCCCGATCGCAACTTCGAGATAAAATCGTGCGGCAACGGCTCCGCTTGTTGTTGCTGCTGGCTGCCGGGTTAGCCGTTCTGACCTGCATTGGGGATCAGGTGATTGACTTCCTCTACGATGAGCGGTACGAACCCGCAACCTGGATGATGCCCATTCTCTGCCTGGGGATCTGGTTCTCCATTCTGTTCAATACCATCAGTCCAGCCCTACTGGCAGTTGGCAAGCCCCTCTATTCCGCCCAAAGCAATCTAGCCCGTTTGATGCTGATTTTGATCGGCCTACCGTTGGGATTCCATTTAGGGGGAGTGCTGGGGGCCGTGATTGCCATTTCTTTCAGCGATCTGTTTCCTTATATGGTGGTTCTATACGGTCTCTGGCGAGAGAAACTGTTGTGTATTATTCAAGACTTGCAAACCACAGCGGTTTTTGTGGGTGTTCTCACGATTCTCCTGACCCTCCGCTACCACCTGGGATGGGGTACGCCGATCGATTTTCTCCTGACGGGAAGCTAGTGCAGTTCCAGGAAACAGATCACCCCAATCCCCTCCTGGGAGGGGATTGGGTCAAGGGGGCAAGCATTAAGCTGATCCTTGAAGGACTGACTTTTGCGAATGCGAAACCCACCCCTACCCCTCCCAGGAGGGGATGCAACTATTGCAACAGACTCCGCAGCATCCAGGCAGTTTTTTCATGAACCTGTAACCGCTGAGTCAGTAGATCCGCTGTGGGTTCGTCGCTGGCTTTTTCGGCAATCGGGAAAACCGATCGGGCCGTGCGAGCCACCGCTTCCTGCCCTTCCACCAGCAAGCGAATCATGTCCTGGGCATTCGGAACTCC
This sequence comes from Leptolyngbyaceae cyanobacterium bins.59, assembly GCA_033763635.1. Lineage (GTDB taxonomy): Bacteria > Cyanobacteriota > Cyanobacteriia > JANRKG01. The sequence goes on along the minus strand of JANRKG010000347.1, from coordinate 12,490 downwards.
CTCGGTCTCGGCGATCGAACTCAGTTTCGTAAATTCGGCATAGGTGCCAGGGGCCGGGAAGCCCAGAGAGCGAATGCGTTCCGCGATCAAGTCCACTGCTAAAGCCAGTTCTGTGTACTGGGTTTCGAACATCAGGTGTAGGGTTTGGAACATCGGACCCGTAACGTTCCAATGGAAGTTATGGGTTTTGAGGTAAAGGGTGTAGGTATCCGCCAACAATCGGGACAACCCAGCCGCGATGTCGGCCCGGTCTTGTTCACTAATGCCAATATCAATGGGGGTTTGGACTTGAGCTTGCATAATTTACTCCTGATTGAGCAAAACCTTGATAATCGTACTTTAGGCTAAATGCATTCGTAAAACCGATTTGGGAGCGCGTCGGACCCGACAGCGAATCGTTTCATGGCCCAGACGGGTACAGGCTTCAAATCGGTGGCAACCTGAAAAACCATAGTACTGCCCTTCCACTTCCAAGACATCGATCGGCTCCCGCAATCCTTCCTGCTGAATTGACTCCATCAGGGCAGCCACTTTGGCCTGATCGTTCTGGCGAAACAGGGGACGGCGAATCAGGTGCATCGGAACATCTTCTATCCGGGCCATCGATCGCAACTCCATTTCATGCATGCACTAACTCTTTAATCATACTCATAACGAGTATGAGTTGCAACAAAAAGAGAAATAATCTGCCCCAAGTTTTAATTTAGAGTCGTAGTCTTCATCGACCTGAGCAATGTGGGTACACTCATCTGGTAATGATTGGGGTTTGGGAGATGCAAATGTTAGAAAAAGGGAAAAAATACCGTCTTGTGACCCGCAGCGACTTTGATGGGTTGGTCTGCGCGATTTTATTAAAAGAATTAGATGTTCTGGATGATATTAAGTTTGTCCATCCGAAGGATATGCAGGATGGCAAGATCGAGGTGAGCGATCGAGACATTACCACCAATCTCCCCTATGTGCCTGGGGTTGCCCTGGCCTTCGATCATCACCTCAGTGAAACCATTCGCAACGAAAACGCGCTTCTGAACCATGTCATCGACGCTGATGCCCCTTCCGCTGCACGGGTGGTGTACGACTACTTCGGTGGAAAAGAAGCCTTCCCCAATATCTCAACCGAGATGATGGAAGCGGTGGATAAAGGAGACTCGGCCCAATTTACGATCGACGAAGTGATGTGCCCGACGGATTGGGTGCTGCTGAATTTTTTGATGGATGCCCGAACAGGATTGGGACGCTTCAAAGAATTTCGCATCTCTAACTACACTTTGATGATGCAGCTCATTGATTACTGCAAGGCCCATTCCATTGCTGAAATTCTAGAACTGCCGGATGTGAAGGAACGGGTAGAACTGTATTTGGATCAAGACCGAAAATTCAAAGACCAGATCCAGCGGTGTGCAACCGTTCACAACAACCTGGTGTTACTGGATCTGCGAAATGAGGAAACCATTTACGCAGGGAATCGGTTCATGGTCTATGCCCTGTTTCCCCATTGCAATATTTCAATTCACGAAATGTGGGGCTTACAAAAGCAAAATACAGTCTTTGCCGTGGGTAAATCTATTTTCAACCGCACTTCGAACACCAATATCGGTGAGCTAATGCTGAAGTACGGCGGCGGCGGACACGCAAATGCAGGAACATGCCAGATTGAGAACGATCGCGTCGATCAAGTCCTGAAGGAGTTAGTAACCCAAATTAACGCAGACGGGTGATCGCAGCGGATGGAAACGGATGAAACAGATGGGTTAATGGATGGGCTAACTGCGATAAGGCGTGCTTCTATCCGTTTCATCCGTTTTTGAATCCGTTGCTAACTCCGCTAGTTGAGCAATTGCCCGCAACAATCGCAACGGTTCGATCGGCTTAGGAACGTGCAGTTGAAACCCTGCTTCTAGTGCCTGGAGGCGATCGTCACTACGAACATAGGCCGTGAGGGCAGCGGCGGGGGTGCGACATCCCAATTCAGAGGGGAGGGAGCGAATGCGGCGAATCAGGGTATAGCCATCTTCCCCTGGCATGCCAATGTCACTGAGCAAAATATCAGGTCGATGGTGCAGAAACTTCGCCAATGCATCCTGAACCGAATCGGCGGCGATCGGAGTTGCCCCAAACTGTTCCAGAACGGTTACAAGAAAGTCTCTGGTGTCGGCCTCATCATCCACTACCAGTACCTTTAAGCCTGTCAAAGAGTCTGAATGGGTGAGCGACAAACTGGGTCGATCTCCCTGGTCAGGAGAGGGATGCACAGAGGAGATGCAGGGGAGTTCCACACTGAAGGTCGATCCCTGCCCTTCCCCTTGACTTTCGACCTGCACAGTGCCCCCATGTAGCTCCACCAGGCTACGGACGATCGCCAATCCCAACCCCAGCCCCCCATGTCCACGGGTTGTTGTGGAATCGGCTTGACGGAAGCGATCGAACACATAGGGCAGAAACTCTGGGCTAATCCCCTTACCCGTGTCGGTTACTTGAATCCGGGCATCGTGAGAAGTCCGATGGGGCACCGGAAAAGCAGGGAGGCAGAGATTTTCGGAGTTTGAGCGTTGGATTTTTTCAACTCGTACCTCAACCTGGCCCCCTTCGGGCGTAAATTTGACTGCATTGGATAAAAGGTTCCAAATAACCTGTTGCAATCGCTCCGCATCCCCCGATACCAACCCCAGCGTCGGATCTACCCAACATCCCACCTGAATGCTCTTGATCTCTGCGGTGGGGCGGACGGTATCGATCGCCGCCTGAACTACTGAGTTTAAGTTGACGGGCCGTAGATTGAGCCGCACCGTTCCCCGAATGATCCGGGAAATGTCCAACAAATCTTCGATCAGTTGCGTTTGGGCTTCGGCATTGCGTTCGATGGAGGAAAGCGCCCGTTCCGTCGTCGTCGGATCAAGCTTGCGAGTTCGAAGCAACCGGGACCAGCCCAGAATGCCATTCAGGGGCGATCGTAATTCGTGGGAGACGATCGCCAAAAACTCATCCTTCGTGCGGCTGGCCAATTCTGCCTGTTGACGGGCCGCCTGTTCTCGCACCAGCAGGCAAGTGCGTTCTTCCTCCAATTCTTTCTGTTGTTGAATATCCGTATTGGTGCCAAACCATTTCACAATTTGCCCCTGCCGATCCCGAAGGGGAATGGCCCGGACCAGGAACCATCGGTAGAGTTTGTCTTTGCCCTCCAGCCGACATTCGTGTTCAAAAGTCATACCCTGCTGTAGGGCAGTGGCCCACTTTTCCTGAAGCAGTGGCAACTCGTCGGGATGGGCCGTTTCCCACCCACCGGAAGTCCTAAATTCCCCCGGAGAGAACCCTGTGTAGTCACAGAGTTGCTGATTGACATATTCGTTATTCCCCTGGGCATCACTCATCCACACTAATTGGGGAATGGATTCTGCCAGGTAGCGGTAACGGGCCTCACTTTGGCGCAGCGCATCCTCCGCATACTTCCGATCGCTAATGTCCGTCGTGCTGCCCACCATCCGATTTGGATTGCCTTCTGCGTCATAGAGCAGAATACTCTGATCCATCACATAAACGTAGTGTCCATCCCGATGTCGTACCCGGTATTCATAGGTGGCGCGATCGTTAACAACAAACATTTCACGGATGCTCTTGGGAAGTTGTTGCTGATCCTCTGGATGAACCTGCTCCCACCACCATTGGGGAGTCGGGGGCACTTCCTGAGGCGTATAACCCACCACTCGGAGGAGTCCTTCTGTGCGTTCTACGGACTGGCGCACCAAGTCGAAATCGTAAATCATGCCATTCACGGCTGACGCTGCCAATCGGAAGCGTTCGTGGGCCTGTTGCAACTTCTGTTCAGCTTGCTTGCGGGCCGTAACGTCTTGAGAACAACCCAGAATTTGACGAGGGGTGCCGTCGGGAGTCCGGCTCATAACGATAGAACGATCGCTAAACCAGCGCCATTCTCCATGTGAATTTTGCATCCGAAACTCAAATTCAAGAATTTCCCGGTCCTGCAAATGGCTGATTTTCTCCATTTGTTTAGGAATTTGTTTGAGGTCATCCGGATGCATTAATTGAGGGAAAAAGTTTTCTCCCATTGCCTGAATTTCTTCGGGGGCATAGTCCAGACTCACCGCAATTTGGTGATTCACATACACATTTCGCTGCTCTAGCAAGTCGTAGACATACAGAATTTCGGGCACCGTATCGGCAATCTGTTGAATGAACCGCTGTCGCTCTTGTAACTGGGCTTCCGCCTGTTTTAGATCAGTGATGTCACGAGTGACCGCCAAAACAGAGCAAATGGCCCCACTGTAGGGAGATAATTCCGGTGCCAATCGGGTTTGGTAGAAACGTGTTTCCCCATTAGGAGCATTGGACACAAATTCAAAGATTTGGGGCTTTCCTTCTTGAAAGGCAGTTTTTAAGGCAGATTCCCAGATCGCAGCGTTTTCGGCTGGCAGGCCCGTTTCGGAGACGGTTTTACCTAAGAAATCATTGGGGGAAATGCCAGTCAGCAACTCAATCTGAGGGCTGACAAAAGAATGGCGAAGGGTTTGATCAAACCGACTGATCACATCGGGCGAATTCTCAATCAAACGACGAAAACGATTTTCGCTTTCAGCCAATTGTTGGTTTGAATCGGCTAACAGGCAATTGAGTCGGAACAGTTTGTCGCTCAACTGTGCCCGTGCCTCATATTCCACCAATCGGGTTCGTTCCACTGCCAGCGCAACCTGAGAGGCCGATCGCTCCGTCATGGCTGTTCCGACTAACAACCCCACTGCACACTGAATCAGCAAACTCAGCTTATGAATGTGCAGGATTTCTGAACTTACTGGAAACCGTTCGAGTTCAAAGGCATGGGGGTAGAGCCAAATATAATTCAGGAGGGTGACAAATACGCTAAAACTGGCAGTCAAAATTCCCCCCCGCACGCCAAAGCGCGTGGCAGCCCAGGCGGTTGGAATAAAACTAAGGAGCGATAACTGCTGAAACGTAAAAACCCGTTCCTGGGTTTGTTGGACCGTCACCCAGGCTGTTCCTAGCAGGATGACCAGTAAAATTCCTGTTTCGATCCAGGCATTTCGGGAAGTTGGAAGTTGGACCAGCGTTGGTCGTGATTCCCTATCTTCTTCGGAAACGACCCACCCCTGTTCGAGGAGAAAGGGGCTGAATACCAGGAGCAATGCGGGGGCGATCGCGACCGTTCCGATCGCATTCCCTAACCACCAATGGGCCATGACCTCATTCAAGTTTGTTAGGGAAAGTTTGCCGCATAATGCCAGAACGGAACTTCCGATAACTGCCGAGGCACCACAGGCAACCAGGGGCGCACTCAGGAGAAAGGTAATCGCATCTCGAACTGTCTTTAAGGAGAGGGAGCCACGAAAGCAAACTCGATACAGACCCCAGGCGACAAGGGGTTCAATTGCATCCAACAAACCTAACCACTGAAACCAGCCGTCGCTGCCCCAAAGGGGAGCCATCCACACCGAAACCAAGGCTGTTAAAGCTGCTCCTGACGGTCCAAGCCACAGACTTAGAGCAATCGCCACTCCCGATGGGGGAAACCAGAGAGAGACCGCAGGCTGAACCCGGAACAGGAGTGCCATCCCGTGAGCGAGAAGCAAAGCTAGCAATCCGAAGAACAACATCAGGGGATGGACACGGGCCATCGAGGTGAAAAGACGATCGCGGATTGCCATATCAATTATGATGGATCGCTCTGAGAGACCTACCGACCCATTAGGAAAGTCTATACCCTGAGGAAGAAGCTAACATCTAACCTGAGTAGGACTCAAGGGGGAAGTGTAGCTTTTGTTTCATCCGGAGAGAGGGGGATGGGTGATTTCCTGGTAAGGGCTAATTTGCGATCACCCATTTCCCCTTCCCCCTTTCCTACTTCTCTTGATTGCCAATGTGCAATCCACACTCTTTCTTGTCCGCGTTTTCCCACCACCAGCGACCTTCCCGCTCGTGTTGATTCGGAAGGACGGGACGAGTGCAGGGTTCGCAGCCGATGCTGACAAAACCACGCTCATGGAGAGGATTGTAGGGAACTTCGTAAGAGCGGATGTACATCCAAACATCGGCAGAAGACCAGTGGGAAAGGGGATTGAACTTAATCAATTGCCGATCTGGGCTGGAAAAAGCATGATCCACCTGGATCACTGGAACCCCTGCGCGGGTTGCTGGGTTCTGATCCTGCCGCTGACCCGTAATCCAGGCATCCAGGGTCGAGAGTTTGCGTCGCAGGGGGGCAACTTTGCGAATATCGCAACATTCCTTATGACCATCTTCATAGAAGCTGAACAGCCCTTTGGCCTTGACCAGGGCTTCTAGCTGCGCTGAATCGGGGTACATAATCTCAATCGCGATTCCATAGTGCTTGCGGACGCGATCGATGAACTGATAGGTTTCAGGATGCAACCGCCCCGTATCCAGACTAAACACTTGAAAATTCTTTTGTAGACGGTGGGCCATATCAATCAGCACCACATCTTCCGCGCCACTGAAGGAAATGGCAATGTTATCAAACAAGCTGAGTGCCCGTTCCAAAATTTTCTGGGGACTCTGACGGGAAAGCTCGGCTTCTAGATTTGCAATATCAAGACCAGGGGTTGTCTGCTCGGTTAGCTGAACCATGCTGTGTTCTCAAATGGAATGATCGGTGCGATATTCCATTCTACCAAGCAGTGTAGGGCGAAACGGTTGATAGTCAGCGAACGAATAAAAATGATCGCGAGGGGAGAAGGACATCCTAAACAAGAACCCCGTCAGAGAAACTCTTCCGGGGTTCATCGGTTTACAAGAAGGGGATGGATGACCTAATCCGCGATCGTCACTGATGGCTGGATTAGTTTCCACCTGAAGTGACAGCTTTGTAGTGAATACCGGGATCTTGAGCCTTACCAGCTAATACCCACTGCCCCTGCTCATTCTTCTCAAAGTCATAGTTCACCGTATTCCATGCCACCTTCAGGGCTGCATCCCGATCCATTCCGTTGTCTTGAGAACTTTTGAAAGCAGCCATAAAGACGTTCCGGACCCCTTCGGGCATTTCATTCACTTCAGAAGGAACGTCCATCATTGATTGTTCAGTCATGATTTAACTCCTGAAAATTGCTTTTCTTTTAGTTTATGGAGCGAGCGATCCCGTTCCCTCTACCTTGAATAGGAGATGCAGAGCAAAGAGGTTAGGGATTTGCAAATGAATCCCAGTCACCGGGCTTCGACTTCGTTCAGCCCTCAGTCTTTTGTAAGTTGAGCGAAGTCGAAACCCAATCCACAGGATGTTATTTTGCCGCATGGCACTAAGCAGCTTCTAAGGAAGGAGCAATCGATCGTCCCCTTACCGGATGAGATTCGAGATAGGTTTGTCCTACGCCATACAGTTCAACAAATCGGCGGAACAACCACATCGTTTCATGGTTGGAAACTCGATCGGGATGAAACAGTCGTTCAATCGATCGATCCGCCAGCTTTTGCAGATAAGGTAGATCCTCGAACAGGGTCAGACAGGCTGAGAAGTGAAGAATGGCTTGCAAAATGGGTCGGGGCCAATCCAGATCACTGTAAATATCGATAAATAATTTGTGGCTGTTTTCACTGGTGGGAAGGGCCGTGAACAGCACCGTAATCGTTTTGCCCGCGTAGGCGGGAATGGTTAACTCGACCGTATAGGGCGTGTGCAGCGTTAGTCCTGCCTCAACGATCGGTTGCCGCCAGATCCGCAGCGCATTGAGGGCCGAGTCCACAGTGGTTTGAAAGCGGACAGTTCCTCCGATATCAGTGGTTTCGGTATGGTTAACCGTTAAAACTTTGAGGTTGCCCAGACTGAAACTATGGACACTCTCTAAATGCTTGAGATTCAGGAGGTGATAGATCTGGCAGAGATAGGGAAACGACAGGGTGTACTCCTGACCGATGAGATGCCGATCCTGAAGTTCCTCCATCCGGTTTTGCGCCACTTCCAGATAGAAGGGATTCCAGGGGTAATTGGTTTCTTCCGGGGATGCTGGCTTTCCAGTAGACACTTCCAAGTCAGTCTCTAACAAATCATCCGGTCTCAAGCAGATCCAGCTGAAGAAGAAGAAAAAGCCAGTCAAAATCTGAAGCACTTCACTTGCCGACAGATGCCCATCTACAAAAGCAGAAACTCCCCGATCGCTGATGCCATAGACCCAGGAGGGAATTCCAAACAGCCAAATACTGTTTCTAAATTGGGCAATTAAAAGAGAAATTTTTAAGTATTGATGGGACGAATCAGGCTTATTAAAATTTTGATCTAAAAGAGTATTGAGCGCCATATATCACAATCATTCCTGTATTTCTTAACAGGTTAATGATTGTTTACGCTCTCTCCCTCTGTCAGGGGTGCCAATCTGGGGACCATTCCAGAATGGAACGCTATGTCACAGGAAGGATCAAAAGAACCCTTCCTTCTCTAACTCTTCAATCACCTGAAGTCCACGCGGATCTCCTAGTTGGAGGATGGCGGTTTTTGAATCCTCCCGCACCCCTATCTCTGGATCTTCTGCAAAGGCTTCAATGAGGGCATCAATGGCAGTAGCGTACACGACATTAGAAGGTAGTTCCCGACACAATTCTCCCAATGCCCAGGCACAGTTACCGCGAACAGCAGCAACGGGGTCTCGCCGGAGCGCCTCGATCACGGGAGGAATGGCAGTCACGATCGCCTCATAGCCAAGATTGACCACCTGGGCCAGCGAACTGGCTGCCCACAACCTTACTGCTGAGATATCGTTTTTCAACGCATTGATCAGGGGCAACAAAGAACGCGGGTCTCGGCAGTTGCCCAACGCCCAAACAACCCCTTTCCGAACGTACCCGTTCCAGTCCTGCTCCAATTGGGTGATCAAAGGTTCGACGGCATCAGCCCTGGGGTTGCGTCCTAATCCATAGGCGGCACTCACTCGAACCAGCAAGCAGGGATCTTTCAAGAGCCGAATTAGAGCGGGAATTGCCCGTTCATCCTGTAGGTCACAAAAAGCCCGCGCCGCTAACATGCGTTGTTGCGTGTCGGGCGAGTCTAAAAGAGCAAGCACGACCTCCGGATTAGGGGCAGGGGTTGAGTGCTCCGCATCCACAGGCTCCATTTTGTCTAGAGGGCTTTCAAGCTCAGCCTCTAGATCCAGTACTGATAAATCGTCGTCGTCATACATAATGTCACTTTACCAAAAATCGCTCTCTCCCCCCTGTCCTGGGAAGTCGGGAAAGGTCAGGAAATCTACCCAAGACAATTACCCAAACCTGATGTTACCGGAGCGGTTTGAGCATCCACAACGATTGGGTTTGAAAGCCCAGTTTCGTATAAAGTTGCAATGCAGGTAGATTATTCTGAAAGACTTGTAGCCCAATCTGCCGATCGCCCCTGGCTTTGGCCCAGGCTTCCGCGTGACGCATCAGGGCAGAGCCAATTCCCTGGCGGCGTTGTTCGGGAACGACGTACAGGAGAAAAATATGGGCATGACGATCGCCCCAAATCTGATCAATTGCATTACCGAGCCATAGACAGGCAATGGGTTGGCGGTAAGGAGAAGCGGAACCTGGACGAAACGTAGTTTCCCCCAGTTCACCCTCTACCCACCAGAGAGGCGATTCTTTCGAAAAATACTGGTCTACGGTCTGAACGAGATGGGCCAGGTTGCCGTCCGGATTCAACTCCCGATAGGTTTGTTGGAGGAATTTAACCAGCAACGCCCGATCCAACCCGGAACCCGACCGCAACTGGTATCCGGGAAGGAAGGTATCACTCATCCCAAACGCTTCCTCCACGATCGCAGCTTTAGAAAACCCTCAGGTCATCCCTTAATTTTATCGAAGAGTGCTTCCTGAATTGAATTCTAAAGATCTTCAGGCAAGCCCTTGATCAATGTCGATAGAGCCGTTGGTAAGTTACTGCCCGATGCCTCGCGAGCCACCTGCTCCATTCTGGGAGAAACTTGCCCAACCCCCTCAACCGGAGCGGGGGCAGCCATGTCAGAGGGCAGGAAAATACGGGCACTCACAGCCAGGAGCGCCACCAGAAACACCAGGACAATTAAGAGGGGACTAATATACTGACGAAAGAAAGTCATAGGAGTCAACAACGGTGCAACAGGGGGTTGAGGCAGGTCGTTTAAAAACAATTCTGAGAGGGTTTCACGATTGTTAATACCCTCCTCATTTAGTCTATCGTGTTCCAGCTCTAAATCTCTGTTGGGGTAGGCCGTTCTTGTTTCCAGGGGGCAACAACGGGCAGCAGGAATAATCCGGGCAGAGCGACCACCAGGGTCAGCAGGAAAAAAGTAGGCCACCCCGTCGCCTGTGCCCATCCTCCAGCAGGGGCCGAGAGAATATCGCGCCCGATCGCCATCAAGCTAGAGAACAACGCAAATTGGGTGGTTGTGAATTGGTGGGTACAGAGGCTCATGAGGAACGCGACGGTTGCGACCGTGACCATTCCCGCAGAGAAGTTTTCAATATTAATTGCTAGCACCAATAGGGAGTAATCTTTTCCGGTGACTGCCAGGGCATAGTATCCCAGGTTACTCAGAAGTTGCAGAATTCCAAAAATCCAAAGCGATCGGTTAATTCCCAAGCGAGTCATTAAGACTCCCCCCACCACTACTCCTACCGTAGTTGCCAGAAACCCCATCCCCCCTTGAATCGTCCCAATTTCCGTCTTGGTAAACCCAATTTCCCTCAGAAACAAATTCCCCGTAATCCCAACCAGGGAATCCCCCAATTTATACAGCACGATAAAAACGAGAATGAGACCTCCCTGAAGGTGCCCAAAGCGATGAAAGAAATCCCGCAATGGCAGCACGACCGCATCCTGAAGGGAGGGGGATGCATCCGTCGATCGCCCCGCCGTGAGCCACTGTTCTGGAACAAACACAGCGGCTCCAATCCAAACCACCAACAGTGCTGTTAAGGCACAGTAGAACCAGTAAAGCGGAATTGACCCTGCAACCACACCACCTAATAAACCCACCACGATCGCGCCAATTAAGATGAGAAATAATCCATCTCTCACTGAAAGGAATGGACGGTGGGAAGGGGTTTGGTCTGTGTTCAGAGAAGGGGCCGGACTAACTTCAGTTCTCAATTCAGTTCTCTGAGTTCTCGGTGCCCAGAAAGTAACACCCAGGCCAAGCGCCATTAACAGCGCTATTAAGCCATAAATCAGATTCCAGGGAAGATAGTCAGCAAGCACCAGCGCCAGGGAACTGGTGATAAAGAGGGCGGCTCGATACCCCCAAACCCAGAGGGAAGCCCCACTCTCTAACTCCTGGGGAGCCAGCACATCCGTTCGATAGGCATCCCCGGCGATATCTTGGGTAGCGCTCAGAAACGCAATGGCAAGGGTCGTAATTGCCAAAACTTGTAACACCTGGGAGTTCTGACTCGGTTGTTGCAGGGCCATCGCTCCGATCGCTAACACCAAACCCGCCTGAGTCAACACCAGCCAACTCCGATGTGGCCCCAAAAAAGGAGGGGTAAAGCGATCGAGCAGAGGCGACCAAACAAATTTGAGGGAATAAGGCAGCCCCACCAACCCAAACAGGGTGATCGCCCCTAAGTCTACCTTGGCATCCTGCATCCACAGTTGCAGGGTGCGGCTGGTCAGAAACAGCGGCAACCCTGAAAAAAAGCCCAGCAGAAGCAAGGCGACCAATTTACGGCTCTGAAAAACTTCCAGGAGAGAACGAATTGAACTCACAGACGCAAGATCCCTTCCTAAAAATCCTTTCCTTTAGAGAGCCAAGCATATCACTTCGTCAGAGTATTAAATCAAGCCTGTCATGAGCATTTCCCTTCTACCCTCTGCCCTTTGCCTTCTGCCTTTTCTCATCAAATCTCTATCTTAATACATAGAAAAATCGTCCTTTCTCTTCTCAACCCTCCCCCTTACGATAGAGCGAACTTACCTGTCCTTTGCAGGATAATTGGACGCTACCCATGCTTTCTGCCTATCCTGAGGGAGATGTTTTATGCCGACTGCAACCGTCACCCGTGAGACCGATACCATTGATCCCAGAGAACTCCTGAAGGTTTTAAATGCGGTAAAGAAGGGCGATTTTTCGGCCCGCATGTCCATCGACCATACCGGAATTTCAGGCAAGATCTGCGATGCCCTGAATGACATCATTGAACTCAATGAAAAGATGACGAACGAACTCAGCCGCATTGGGCGAGTCGTGGGGAAAGAAGGGAAGATTACCCAACGGGCTTCGATCGGCGATGCGGGAGGGTCATGGGCGGCTTCGGTGGATTCAGTCAACAACCTGATCACCGATCTGGTGCAGCCGACGGCAGAAACGGCGCGGGTGATTCGGGCGGTGGCGACGGGGGATCTGTCCCAGCGGATTGCGCCGGAGATCGAAGGGCGACCGTTGAAGGGGGAATTCCTGCAAACCGCCAAAGTTGTGAATACGATGGTGGACCAGTTGAGTTCCTTTGCCTCGGAAGTAACGCGGGTGGCCCGTGAGGTGGGAACGGAAGGAAAGCTGGG
>JANRKG010000346.1:0-5681 GCA_033763635.1 Leptolyngbyaceae cyanobacterium bins.59 | reverse complement strand
ATGCCTGATCCTACCTTAATTCCCGTGATCTTACAGGAGCCATTTAAGCCGCTTAAGGGAGAACTCCCGGATGGTATTTCTCCCAGCCCCCCAGTTGTCAGGGGTTCTTCCCTTGCCGATCGCCCCACATCCCCCCCTTTTGAACAACCCTCTGAAATCATGTCAGAGGATCTAACTATTTCTGTCCCCGATCCATCTCCTAATTCATCCCTGAGCCAAGCCATTCCAGTTTCCCCTACTGTCAGTGCAACTCGTTCTCACAAAAAAGCGCAGTTAAATCTTTCCCCTAGCGTGTTGAAAGAGGTGGCCCAGAGCGTTCAGGCAGGCGTGCAGCAAGTCTTCCGTAACGTGACAGGTAAGAAGCCAAAACGGGCGACGATCGTGATTCAACGGCCCGCGCCATCCCCTCCAGTCGCCGAGGAGTTTGTGGGAGAGGTAGATGAGCTAGATCTACTGAACAATAGCGTCGAACCTCCACCGGAGGTGATGGAAGAGTTGGTAGAACCGATCGCCTTTACGGGCACCGGAGCAGTAGCAGCAGGGGAACCCGCCAGCGAGTTGATCCCGGACAAGGACGAAGAAGATCCGGAGTTCGAGGATTTGCCAACGCCTTAATTTGTCTGGGTTCCCTTGTGTTAGTCAACACAGGCCAAGTCCGTCAAAAGTGGGAAGGCACCTTCACCCAGGAGAAAGATTTAGAAAACCCCCACGCTCTTCATGATTCAAAGGAAAAGTGAGAGGGTTTTCTTAATGGTCAGCTTTGAATATGCGTTGATGTCCGTGTTAGTTGTAACCGCGTTTCCTTTTTCAATGGTGCAGATGGGTGTTTCGTTAGATGAAGCTGACCTGGAAGGATTTTCTCTCTGGGTCTGCATTGCATCCTTACTTGCGGGAATTCCAGTTCTTCTCCTGCTAAATCCTACGCCATGAAACGCAAACATGTTCCCACAAAATAGGGGATGCGACAGTGCCACCATCCCCTGAAATTAATCAGTTAGACTCGGACTTTAACGGAGCAGTCAAAGATACCCTAATACTCTTCCTCTTCATATTCGGGGGATTTCGTCTTTTCCGGAATTTTTAGGGGTTGGCGAGGTTCAGGATCGGTGCCCCACAGGTCTTCGTCCTCCTCCTCATAGGCCACCCGATCGTAAGAATCCCGCTGATAGTTCGTATCGTCACTGTAGTCTTCGGCTTGACGATAGCGATCGGAACCACTCGCCGCATTCCAGGTTCCCCGATCTTCGTAGTATTCCGGTTCAACCTGTCGCCGCATCTGCTGAGGTTGTTGACGGGGAGCCGGAGTCGCAGGTTCGCCCCAGTCCTCCTCTTCCCACTGTTCCGTAGGGGCTTGCACTCGAATCGGTGTTTGGGGAGCCGTCCGAGTACCCACCGGGAGTTGATTGGTTGCGGGAATTGTAGGAGGCATGTAATCGAGGTCGTCTTCGTCTTTTTCCCAGGGAGGCTTCCCAATCCCAATTCTTTCAAGAACCCCTACGGTTAATTGACTCAACCTTTCTTCTGATCCTTCAAAAACAATGAGGCGATCGGGACCACTGCTGACAATCTCATCAATGGGCAACTCATAGGTACTGATCACTTGATCAGGAATTTGGGGGAGACCCAGTTGGGCAATCACTAGAGAAGTAACCTTGCCATCTTCAACATTAAACCGGAAGCCTCGAACCCGTCCCAGAGGCTCCCCCGTTTCTGTAATCACTTCACAATTAATCAGGCTGTTGTAGATTCCAACATCAATGTCTTCGATCGCATCTTCCGTATCAACCAGAATGACATCTCCAATTTGCCGAATACTATTCAGCATCATGAATTTTGGAACCCCAGAGACCAAACCGGATAGCAAATTCTCTCGCAAACTCAGGGCGACCACTTCCCGCTGGTCTACATCCACCCAGAGTTGACTCACTACCCCCAGCCGTTTTCCCGTGTCACGGGTAATCACCTGGGTTCCAAGAAGATCGGAGCGTTGCCAAATTTTATCTGATGTCATTTCCGAGTCCTGATCTCGATCAATTTGAAAGCGAGAGGCGGGCTTTTACCCCAATGCGGTACGCATTAAAACATAATTGTAACTGCTAGTATCCCGCTGTCCAGATCAGACAGCAGATCGGAATACCGATCCTGCCTCCACGATTAATGGAACCCAATTTCCAGACAACCCACTTCAGAGTTAGCCCGAAGCACTTTGGGTTTGCAACTTAATTCCTAACACCTGAGTATAGGCTCCCCTGGCCTGGGTGACTCCGATCGTCCGTTCAGCAGATTCAATCATGGGCCGACGGAGACTGACCACAATAAATTGAGCTTGTTGGGCCTGCTTCTTAATCATTCTAGCCAATCGTTCTACATTTGCTCCATCCAGGAACATATCAACTTCATCAAAGGCGTAGAAGGGTGAGGGACGGTAGCGCTGCAAGGCAAAGATAAAGCTGAGGGCCGTCAGGGATTTTTCCCCCCCGGACATAGAAGCCAGACGTTGCACAGGCTTACCTTTGGGATGGGCCACTAGATTTAACCCACTATTAAAGGGATCTTCGGGATCATCCAATTGCAAATAACCATCCCCATCGGATAATTCTGCAAAGATCGTTTGAAAATTTTGATTGACCGCATCAAAAGCTTCCTTAAAAGCCCGTTGCCTCAGGGTCGTGAAATTCTCAATGCGAAGCAACAGTTCCGTTCGCTCCTCATCCAAAATCCCCAATTTGTGCGTCAGTTCTTGTAAGCGAGTCTGGGTCCGCTCATATTCCTCCAGAGCCAGCATATTGACAGGTTCCATCGCTTGCAGTCGCTTCTGAAGGGAACGCAAATCCTGTTGCAGTTGCTCCATCCCCAACGTTTCCGGCACCTCTGGCAAGGGATCAGGGAGTTCCAGTTCTTGAGCCTGTAATTGAGACCGTAACCCCTCCAACTCCTGACACCGAGCTTGGCGAGTTTCCTGTAACTTTTGCAGTTGCCACTCCAACTGTTGCTGAGTCGTGACCCGATCCCGCATCTGACGTTCCACCCGATCGCGCTGTTGACGGGCCGATCCCAACGTCTGCTCCAAGGCAGCTAAAGCAACCCGGAGTTGACTAATTTGCTCCTGAACCGTAGATTGCTGAGTTCCAATCGCAGTGCGCTGGTTTAACTGCATGGTCTGTTGCGTGCGGCACTCCTCAATTCGGCCCTGGAACTGCTGAATCTTTTCCTGCGATCGGTGTTGCTGAAGCTTCAGATCCTGCAACCGCTGTTCAGCCGTCCGCAGTTCCAGATCTCGCTCCCTGAGAAGTGCTTCCGCCGCCCGGATCGTTGCCTGAATCTGCTGCCATTCACTGTGGGTTTGGGATTGTTCCAACTCCGCCAACGCCTGACGCAATTGGAGGAGTTGTGCCTCTTGAACGGGCAACTCTGCCTCCAATACCTGTAAGCGGGATTGGGAGGCTACCCGTTCCTGCTCATACTGACTTGCCAACTTCTGAGCTTGCTGAATCTGGGTGTGCAACCGTTGAATCTCTGCTTGCAATTGTTCTGCCCGCAGGTGCTGTTCCCGATGTTGCTGACGCAGGTCCATCATGGCCTGGGAATGCTGTTTCACCCCTCCACTGAGCCGCTCAATTTCCTGCTCACAGCGATCGAGAATCTGTTCAATCTCCCGGAGCCGATCGCGTAATCCAACCACTTCAGCCGATTCTGTTGGGTTTGCCGTCCCAAAGTGAATGGTGTAACGGGTATCCACACTTCCCCCCGTCATCGCCCCACTACTTTCCAACAAATCCCCATCCAGTGTCACGATCCGAAACCGTCCCAGATGGCGACGGGCACTTTCCAGGGTTTCAAACACAACCGTGTTGCCAAACACAAAAGCGAACACATCCCAGTAGCGATCGTCGCACTCAATTAAATTGAGTGCCAAATCGATAAACCCATCCCGTCGTTGAGCCGCTGAAATGGATAAAGGACGAGGGGCTTGGATCTTATTCAACGGTAGAAAAGTCGCCCGTCCCGCCTTGCGCTGTTTCAACAACTCAATCCCCGCTGCTGCGATCCCGTCATCTTCGACCACCAAATGACCCAATCGCGCTCCTGCTGCCGTTTCTAACGCCAGTTGATAGCGGGGTTCCACCCGCCCTAATTGGGCCACCAACCCACAAAGGCCCGGAATCCCCGATTGTAGAAGAAGCCGAGTCGCCTGGGTTCCCTGGGATTCTTGAATAGCCTGGGTCTGGGCCTCCAGCTTATCCAATCGCCGTTGCTTCTCCCGTTGCTCCTGAAGCAAGCGTTTCTGGGTCTCCTGTTGCAGTTGGAGGCGTTCCTCCGCCCCGGTAAACCGCTGGGCCAACTCCTGCCCCTGCTGAGTCAATCGATCGCGCTCCACCACCGCCCGATCGTAGTCCGCCTGTCGGGCCAGTTGCTCTTGCGTGAGGGACTCCACCCGTTCCGCCTGTTCCTGTCCCTGGCGATCGAGTTGGGTAATGCGTTCTCGCAAGCGGGCCTCTTCTGTGCGCTGGGGTTCCAGGTTCTTCAGCAGTTCATCGATCTGGTGGTGCAGGTGGGTTTGCTGTTGCACCCAGGCTTCCGAAGCCGCTGCAATGGCACTAGCAGCCTCCCGATTCGCATCCAACGATCGCTGGGCTTCGTCCCGTTCCTGCCGCAACCGAGTCAAATCCTGCGTCTCCAGCCCATGCTGCTCCTGATTCAGGGCTTCTAACAAACGCATCTGTTCACCAATGGCTTGTTGGGCTTGAGCCAACTGAGTTGTTGCTCCTTCCCCGGCTCGAACAAGATCCTGCTCCTGCCGTTGCAACTGGCGCAACTCTGCCTCACGAGTAGCCAATGTTGATTGCAGGGCTAACTGTTCCTCCTCACCAAGCGCCTTCACCTGGGCATTGAGTTGCTCCAGTTCCACCGTTCCCTGCTGAATTTCCGTTGCCAGGGTCGCCAGTTGCTCCCGCAAGTCGGTCCCCGTGCGATCGTCTCGTTCTAATTGATGCCGGAGTTGCTCGACCTGGTGCTGATGATTCCGGTAGACCAACACCGCCTCCCACTGGGATTTTGCCTGAAGTTCACTGCGGAGTTTTTGATATTTCTCGGCCTTAATCCGATCCTGGGCCAGCCGATCGCGCTGGGCTATCAGTTCTTTCTCGACAATATGGAACCGATCCTCTCGCTCCTTCACGGCATCCAGCTTTTCCTTCGCCTGGATAATTTTGCGATCGAATGCCGCCACCCCCGCCAGTTCATCAATGATTTCCCGTCGTTCTCGCGGATTCATCGAAATGATCCCGGTTACGTCTCCTTGAAGGACAACGTTATAGCCTTCAGGGTAGACCCGCAGCCGATGGAGTTGTTCGTGCAACTCACTCAGCGTACAGGGATTGCCGTTCATGTAATAGTTCGAGGTGTAAGTGCCCTGCTGAGTCACCCGCAGTTTGCGTGTAATTGTCCATTCCTTCAGGGTAACCAGCCGATCGCCTCCAGAATTCCCGTTTGAATCCCCATTTAAATGACTGTTTTCTAAACGACCATTTTCTGAAACATTGCCATTACCGCTCTCGGCAGTCTTCAACTCCAGATCTTCATCCGAGCCAGTTTCCTCCTCAGAGTCGATGGGAGGCTGAAACCCTTCCAGGTCAAATGTCACCGTTACACTGGCTTCAACGGTCGATCGCCCCCGTGTT
>JANRKG010000345.1:0-10883 GCA_033763635.1 Leptolyngbyaceae cyanobacterium bins.59 | reverse complement strand
GGGAGCATAGCGCAACTGCACCGTACCATTCATCGGATTGAGGACGACTCGGTAGCTGAAGTCGAACAGGCTCGATCCTCCCGTAGTTGATCGGCTAAAGGAAGCAGCCAGTTGATCTCCGTTGGCAGAAATGAGGTTGCGGTAACTCAGACCAACGCCCAGCCGTTCCGATCCCACACTGGGGGGAGAGAAGTTATCCGCACTAAAAACTGCATCAAAGGGATCGGCCTCTTTGACCCGCACCGTGAGAACACTTTGCCCAAATTCGTTTCCGGCCCGTAGACTCGCTTCAACATTCTCAAAGTTCGGGTCTGCCCGGAGGAGGCGAAGTTGATCTTCTAATCGGTCTTTGTTGAGGGGACGGGTTCCCGCTAATTCGATCCGGCTACGGATGTAGTCTGGGTTGAGCCGTGTCACCCCTTCTACATCAATTCTCTCCAGACCACCTTCCACGGCCCGGATTTGCACGACCCCATTGGCAACGGTCTGATCGACTAAAATGGCGCGGGATGTAATAAAGCCACGATCGAGGTAAAGCTGAGTGATTGCATCTGCCACCCCTCGGAGTTCTTCCAGGGTAGCAGACCGCCCTTCAAATGGCTTTGTAATGGGGGCGATGTCAGAGGCACTCAGAATGGTGCTACCCGTAACCTCAATTCTTTGAACCGAGACAGTTTGACCCGAAGGTGTGGCGGGTTGGGTCGGCTGGGCGATAGGGGCTGTGGGAGATTGAAGTTCTGCGGGTGGAATAGGTGTGAGCCCCGATCCAGGTTGCTGTAGAAAACGATCCTGGTTGGGGTTTGCCTGAGACCTGCCAGGAACGGGAACTGATTGGGCAAACTGGCTACTGTTTAAGATCCTCCAATTCGTAGCAGTAGAAGTTAATGCCCTGGCTTCTGAAGCATGGGGGCCGATCGCCAGCAATGTTTCTTTGAACGATGGGGATGAAACACTGGGTAGGACGGTAACCGGAACACGCCCTACTGCTTGCCCAGTGACATTCATCACATTGACATGTTCGTGAATGATTGACGTAGAGGGGGTGTCTGCATGACCAGGAGCCATACTGGCAAATAGGACAGCACTGGGTAACAACAGCAACTCACACAGGAATCTTGGGGACTTTGAACGCATAAACCTACGGCTCTCCTCAGAATGCGTAAAGGGAAACATCTCACACCACTACTGGCAGACCTAACAGCCGAACATTGACCAGGGACGCTATTCGGAACAAAATACCATGAACCTAATTAGAAGCTTGCTCAAGAAACGGGACGGATAGTGCTTGCAAAAGATTTCTGTAACGCAAATACTTGACGTAAAGATTGAATGCAAGTGTTTTCCAAAATACTTCTCCCAGGGTTTTCGCTTTAAGCAAGAGGATCTTTGTCAATCAATCTTTAACCTATAAAACCTTCTGTAGGATAAACGATAGACTAAACTTTTGTTGCCTTTTCCCCATTTCCCTCCAAGATCTGTAATCACTATCCGTTATAGAGGACAAACTCTGATCAAATATAGGCAAAAAATTCACTTTTCGTGAGATTTCGCCCATTTAATCCAATGTTTTTCTTGTCTTTTCATTTCTATCCGCTCTATCAGCTATAGTTCATGAAGAAAATACATCGATAACAATTTTTTTGCTTAATTCTTCTTGTTTTCACGAAAGTTGATGTAATAAGTAGTTGTCCGCGTAATCAACCTCACCCAGAGGGTGCCGTATGAAGTCACGCCTGAAAAATCTGACATTTCTGATCGCGTCGGTCTATCTGCTACAAGTTCTAGGACTCAATGCAGCAACAGCCCAGATCGTTCCCGCTGCGGATGGTACGGGCACCCTCGTTGCCCCTGACGGCAACCGAATTGATATCGGTGGGGGAACGCTGTCGGCAGATCAAGCCAATTTGTTTCACAGTTTCACAAAATTTGGCCTGGACCAAAGCCAGATTGCAAACTTCCTCTCGCAGCCTAACATCGAAAATATTTTGGCCCGTGTGGTCGGTGGAGATCCATCGATCATTAATGGCCTACTTCAGGTTACAGGTGGAAACTCAAACCTCTATCTGCTAAATCCCGCAGGGGTAATCTTTGGCAACAGTGCCAGCTTGAATGTACCCGCCTCGTTTGTGGCAACGACAGCCAACGGTATTGGGTTTAATGGGGGTTGGTTTGGGACCACAGGTACAGATTATGCTGCCCTGGGGGGCAACCCGACAGGTTTTAGCTATCCAACGGCTCAACCGGGGGCCATTATCAATGCGGGCACCCTGGCCGTTCCCACGGGTGAGAGTTTGGCCCTGGTAGGGGGGACGGTGGTGAACACGGGAACCCTATCTGCACCGGGGGGAACTGTTACTGCCCTATCAGTGCCTGGGCAAAGTCTCGTTCGCCTCAGTCAACCTGGAAGTCTTCTCAGTCTGGAGATTCAACCCAGTTCAGGAGAAGGTTTCACAGCCCTCTCCCTGCCAGCGCTATTAACTGGCCCAGGAGCGGGGCAGGTGACTGGATTAAGGGTTGCCAGTAACGGTGATGTGGTTTTGAGTAGTTCTGGGGAACGGATTAATACCCAGCCCGGTACAACCACAATTGCAGGTGCGGTGAATGTAGCCAATTCCCAATCGGGAAGCGGTGGAACAGCTCATATTTTGGGTCGTCAGGTTGCATTGATCAGTACAGCGACGGTTGATGCATCAGGCGCTACTGGCGGCGGGACGGTCTTGGTTGGGGGTGACTTCCAAGGCAAAGGAACGGTTCCCAATGCGGAAAATACAGTTGTTGGACCCTCCACGACCCTCAAAGCCGATGCCGGAATTAGTGGCAATGGTGGAACTGCCATTGTCTGGTCTGATGGCTCAACCCGCTACTACGGAACGATTACGGCTCGTGGCGGAGCAGCTTCTGGAAATGGTGGGTTTGTTGAAGTATCGGGTAAGAATTGGCTAAGTTTTCAGGGCGGTGTGGATGTTTCAGCCGTGAATGGCGCTTTGGGTACGCTCCTGCTCGACCCTGCCAATATCACGATCGGCACGATCGCCGACCTCAATGGGGACGGGACACCGGGAGATGATGTGATCGGCTCGATCAATGCCACTGATTTTCCGGGGGCCAATAGCTTCATCACAGCGGCGGCTTTGAATGGCCTCCTTGTAGGAGCCAACGTGAGCATTGGCGCGACCAATAGCATCAATGTCAATGCGGATGTTAGCGTTCCCACAGCCCGGACCCTGACCCTGGATGCTCCAACCATTAACCTGAATGCTTCGATTCTTCCGGCGAATGCATCCAGCATTCTGGTGGGAACGGCAGGGACAGTCAACATCAACACAACAACTGCACCCCTTCAGAGTGGGGTAGACCTGGTGGCATCAGGCGGAACGGTCAATGTCACAGTAGGTGGCATTTATGACAATACGGTTGCGACTATTCGCAAACCTTTGAGCTTGATTGCAACCAATGGAGTTACCTTCACCCGAACGTCCGGGATTCAAATTGGGGATGCGGGGGTTCCAACCCTGAGCAACGTTACGGTTCGTGGGTTCGGCTTTGACAACACAACAGGTGGGATTGCCATCTTTGGGGGCACTGCTACCACGAATGTGACGATCGCCAACAACACCTTTACCAACTACAGTGCTGCCGCTGCGAACCCTCCCGTTTTCAGTTTTGGCCCTACCCAAACCGGATTAACCATTACAGGTAACACCTTCAATGGCACAGGTGCGGCATCTCCAGCGATCCGCCTGGATAACATTACGGGTAGCACGATTAGTGGCAACACCATTACTGGCTATCCACGGGGTATCCAACTGGATGGGGCTACGAATACGACCGTTTCCAGTAACACCATCTCAAATGCGACCCTCTTGGGCATTCAGCTTGCCAGTGTGGTCGGCCCCACCACAAATGTGCAGGTGACGGCAAATACACTGAATAACGTTGGGGCGGGTGTTGTTCTCTTCAACAACAATATGGGTGGCCCTGGCGCTCAACAAATTGTGGTGAGCAACAACTTCATTAATACTGCTCAGGTCGGGGTTGCGTTTCGCGATGCGGGAGGGACGCTCGCTCCAGACAACTATCGAATTACCTCCAATGCCTTTAATGGCATCACCAATTCCGCAGTCTATACCAGTAATAATGCGCCTCCTGCAACTGGAGTTCTGGACCTGACGGGTAACTGGTGGGGAAGTCCGACGGGACCAACCTTGGGGACAGGGCCAAGTGGGATTGCGGGGAATTTCCCGAATTCTCCAACTACGCCAACCAACATTGCTACGAGTCCCTATGCGTTCAGTGGCACAGATGCGGCCCCTACCGTTGCAGGCTTCCAGCCGCGTGATTTACAGGTAGGATCTTCGGGGACGTTCCCCAATGTCTGCCTTGGCACGGGGTTGACCTGTATTCAACGGGCCATTAACCTGGCGACCCCCTTTACCTTGACCAACATTAACGTGCTGGCAGGGGACTATACCGCAAATGCGACCACCACAAACTTGACCATTCCGATTGAGAGAGTGGTGAACCTGCGCGGTCCCAATGCTGCTGTTGCAGGGATTGGGACAAGGGCGGCTGAAGCCAGAATTTTGACAACGGCTGCTGTGCCCGCTAGCATTCTGATTTCTGGGAATGGTTCTACCATCGCTGGCTTCACAGTGGATGGGGGAAATACTGCTCAGTTTGGGATTGGTAATGGTGCTCCTGCAACCAATACGACTCTGCAAAATAACATTATTCGGAACACGACCCGTGCGGGTATTGGCATGGGAGCCGCTGGAGGACCTGGGCTTTCAACCGGAAGTGTCATTTCCGGGAACCTGGTTCAAAACCCCGGAACGCTGGGGGGTATTGTGGTGACGGATAATTTCTATGCCAATATCACGAATAACGTGGTGCAACAGGCGGATATTGGCATTCGCATGGAGCGCTTCCGGGTGGCAGGAACTCCCATAACGATTAGTGGGAACACAGTGACTTCGAATCGTTTTGGGATACTCGTGAACTCCCTCTTCCAGGATGCCTCTGCCGTCGCAATCAATAACAATGTTGTACAGACAGGAGCCGCAGCCACAGGAACGAACATTGGGATCGGGCTACTCTCGATCCAGGATAGAGCGGTTGTGAGTCTGTCTGATAACAACGTTACAGGTGGGCTGACGGGGATTTTGGCCTTTAACAATACCGCTACAACTCCTGTAACGGTTACAGGAGGAACTTTAAGTGGCAGTCAAACGGGGGTACGGCTGTATAACTTGGAGCCTTCGCTTCCCGCAGCTTCCCAAAATGCGACCGCTCCCAGCACCTTGATCCTTGATCGGGTGACGGTTCAAAATCCCACAACTACTGGGTTGGTGGTTCAGGATAACAGTCCGGTCGCCAACAATGGTGTCACCCTCATTGTGCGAAATGGCAGCACGATTACAGGCGGACAGACAGGGTTACGGGCAGAAGGGACGGAAGCTTTTGTGCAATTCCCTGGTGGGCCACCGTCTGCTTCCTTTAGTGGGCAGACGGGAGACTTTATCACTCTAGTCAGTAACCCGAATGACATTGATGCTCGAACGGTCCAATTTAATGGAGTGACAGGTGCCCAGGCAGTGGCGGCGGGGGGAACGACCCTGGCAGACATCCAGGCAAAGATTACGGATAGGAACGATAATCCAGCTTTGGGCTTAGTGTTGTTGTTTACTCCAACAGCAGTGACACCTGTACAGCCTCAAGAACCTGCCCGTCCGAGCCAGGAGCAACTCTATCGTTTCCTGGTTGACTTTGAAGGCCGTGTGATTGTTTTCCGTCCGTTCACCCTCTTGAATGTCACCGATGTGCTGTGTCGGCAATCAGGATTCTTGCCGGATACGGATGATGATGACGAGGATGAACTACCCACCTGTATTGAAAATCAGGAAGGATTCAAGGTTCCTAAGAAACTCCGAGGTCGGAAGACAGGCTACCACTACTACTATCGGCCCAATAACTAGGCGTTGGTAGTTGATAGGGCAGAAGGCAGGAGGCAGAGGGAAACTGTTCACAACCCGATCGTTTTCACCTGCTGACTGTCCTGGCCTGAATGAACATCGCTCGCAAACGAATAAAAAACGAGTAAACAAGGTGGATGAGCAAAGGGTCTCATCCACCTTGTTTATTTTTTCGTTTGCTTTAGGTCAAATCAAATTCTTGCAGGGCAGGTAAAAAATTGCGGTTTTCATGGCCCGATCGACTCAACTTGAGTAAGGCAAACCGCTGGAGCGGGGTGAGAGCGGCCCATTGGTTCAGGGCAATCGCCTGATGCGTTTCTTGTGCTTTACTCTGTACACTGGCAGGAATTTCGGTGGTGTTTTCCCATTCTGGATAGGGATCAACCGCCAACTCGGTCGCCTGTTCCCCCGATCGCACCTCAATCAACTGCTGGAGGTGGGATCGATAGGCTTGAACCTCCTGGGCCGTTGAGCAGGGATGTTCCACCAACGTTTGCCGTTCGTCCTGGGTGAACTGGTTCCAGTGGTGCAATTTTAATTTGATGCCGCAGGTATCTAACTTGAAACGAACCTGCATCGGAATACAGCGCAGGGAATCTACAAAC
The DNA here is from genome assembly GCA_033763635.1 of Leptolyngbyaceae cyanobacterium bins.59. GTDB lineage: Bacteria > Cyanobacteriota > Cyanobacteriia > JANRKG01. The sequence continues at coordinate 4,306 of JANRKG010000345.1, read as the reverse complement.
TCAGATTCAAACCGAAAAAAAGTCATGCTTTTACCCCAATTCTATTCTAATGCCTTGGAGGGGAAACTCGTCGCACAATCCAATAGCTGACGGAGAGGGCAAAGATGGCGATCGCTAACCCAATGAGTTCTATCCCTGTTGTTTTTTGAAAGTCTAGAATAATGATTTTTCGGGCGACTGCGACGAGAGAGGTGACAATGACCAGTTCGACCTGAATCACATGCTTTTTCAAATAAGCAGTGATATTTTCTAGAATTTCTAGGGCAATCAAAATATTGAGAAATAGGCCAAAAATTTCAATTAAGGTAATAGTGGAAAAACCAAGGGGTTGAGAAAAAATTTCTTGAACCAGGAAAAAACAAAGCTCTGTAACGGCAACAAGAATTACCAACACCATTGCCAGGGAAAGCACTTTGGCAACACTTCCCTCAAAGCGGCTGAGTACTTTGAGAAAACTCTCGTCACTTACGTAAGCAGATGCTTTTTTCACAAATTTCTGCATCATTTGCAGAGTTCACCTTGGAAGCTACACCCGTCATCTTAAACAAAACTGGTTCCTAAAATTTATTGGATATTCCACCAAGCTCTCTATGCTTTTCTATTCAATTCCCTGAGCCTAGTTTATGGCTCACCCTACTCTCAACAACCAACCTCCTGGAGTTCCGGAGCTTTGAGCATTTCCTGGTCCTGAACTGAGAGGGGAACGAGTTGTACCGCGCACGCTTTTAATTCCGGTTGTTGAGAATCAGGACAGGCATGGGCATGGGTCAGGGCATTTGCCTCTGCCTGATCTGCCCAAAGTGCGCCCCAGTGCATGGGGACAAACACTGTACCGGGGGCGATCGCCCGTGTCACGACCACCGGAAACCGGGCAAGCCCTCGGCGCGATCGGACTTCCACCCAATCTTGACTCTCGATCCCCAACCGTTCTGCATCTCTGGGATGAATCTCTAAAAAGGGTTCCGGGTGCATCTGGCAAATTTTGTCGATGCGTCCGGTGCGCGTCTGAGTGTGCCAGTGACCGTACAAACGCCCGGTTGTGAGCACATAGGGATAGGTGGGATCGGGCGGTTCTGCCAAGCCCCGACTGTGGTAGGCGGCAAATCGTGCCCGACCGTCTGGTGTGGGGAAGTGCTGATTGGTGTAGAGACGCTGGGAAGAGGTTTGGGCCTGACCATCCCCTGCCTCCGATCGTGGATTGTCTGCAAGGGGCCACTGGAGCGGTCCTTCTTTGCGGAGGCGATCGTGGCTAATGCCAGTCATGTCGCAGACACGGCCCCGGGTGAGTTGCACAAACTCAGCATGAACCTCTGCGGAAGTCTGGAAGGCAAACTGGTGGGAAAAGCCCAACCGTCGCCCGACCTCCGCGAAGATCGCCCAATCATCCCGCGCTTCTCCCTGTCCGGCTTGAAATGCCGGACAGAGGGTGACGCGCCGTTCGGAATTCGTCATCGTGCCTGTTTTCTGACTCCATTGGGTTGCCGGAAGTAACAAATGGGCATACTCAGCGGTTTCAGTTGGGTAGTAGGCATCCTGGTAGACCGTGAAGGGCGATCGGCGTAATGCTGCCTTCGTCCGTTCCAAATCCGGCAAACTCACAACGGGATTGGTGGCTGCGATCCAGAGAAATCCCACGTCCCCTGCTTCCAACCCCAGGATCATGTCCCAAACCGTGCGTCCGGGTGTGGCAGAAATTTGTCCTGCTGGAAGCTCCCAAAACTGCTCTACCTCCGCTCGATGCTGCGGATCTTTGACTGATCGGTATCCCGGCAGCAGGTGGGACAATCCTCCGGCTTCCCGGCCTCCCATCGCGTTGGGCTGGCCTGTTAGGGAAAACGGTCCTGCCCCCGGTTTGCCGATGTGTCCCGTTAACAAGTGCAGGTTAATCAACGCCCGGACCTTTGCCGTACCCTCCGAGGACTGATTCATCCCCATTGACCAGAGGGACAGCACTCGTTGGGACTGTGCCCATAGCCGAGCCGCCATTTTTAAGTCCTCGATCTCAATCCCACAGCGATCGGCCACGATATCGGGTGGGTAATGCTCAACCACTGCCCGGAATTCTTCAAAATGATTCGTGTGTTGCTCAATAAATTCCCGATCGATCGCCTGTTCCAGATCATGCAGTAACAGATAGGCGATGCCGTTGAGCAAATCAATATCCGTTCCCGGACGAATCGGGAGGTGCAGGTCTGCCACTTCCGCCGTTGGCGTACAACGGGGATCGGCAACAATGAGCTTGACCTGCTCGTGTTGTTTGTGATGTTTGCGTAACCGATTGAAAACGATTGGGTGACATTCCGCCGCATTCGTCCCAATCAAAAACGCGCAATCGGTCTGCTCTAAATCGTCGTAGCAACAGGGCGGACCATCGGACCCCAGACTTTGAATGTAGCCAGATACCGCTGAAGACATACAAAGGCGAGAGTTGGCATCAAAGTTATTCGTCCCCAGGCATCCCTTCATCAACTTCTGGGCGACGTAGTAATCTTCCGTGACAAACTGCCCCGACCCATACATACACAACGCATCCGCACCCTGAGTCGATCGCACCCCTTGAATTTGTGCCACGATGCGATCCAGTGCCTCATCCCAGGTGACGCGCCGAAAGGGGTCCTCCAAAGAATCCCGCAGCAGGGGATAGAGGAGCCGATCCTTATCCATCGACTCCATAATGGTTGCACCCTTGACGCACACCATCCCCTGACTCGATGGATGGGAGCGATCGCCCCGAATTTTCCAGGTGGGTTTTCCCTGTCCATTCGATACCGCCTCTAGCCCACAACCGACACCGCAGTAAGGGCAGAGGGTTTTAATACTCTCAGTCATAATGGTTGAAACTTGAAAGGTGTTGGATGGGTCATGGGTAATCGGTCGTCGGTCATGGGTCAATCACTTTGTTCATTCCCCATACCCATCACCCACGACCCATCGCCCCGTTAGTCATCATGGGCGTAGCGACGGAACAGGAAGTCAAGCGCATGGTTTCGCAGATCGTAGTAGTTGGGGTCTTCCTGTAAGCGGGTGCGATTGCGGGGACGCTCGAAGGGGACTTCCATGATCTCGCCGATGCGGGCAGCGGGGCCATTGGTCATCATCACGATGCGATCGGACAGGAACAGCGCTTCATCAATATCATGGGTGATCATGAGAACGGTCACGCGATGGTCGCCCCAGATTTTAAGCAACTCCTCTTGAAGTTCTTCCTTCGTAATGGCATCCAGTGCGCCAAAGGGTTCGTCCAGAATCAAGACCTGGGGCCGGATTGCCAGAGCGCGGGCGATCGACACCCGTTGCTTCATCCCCCCAGATAGCTGCTTCGGTTTCTTATCCGCCGCTTCCGAGAGACCAACCAGGGCCAGGTGTTCCCGGACGATCGCTACCTTCTCCGCCCTTGGCTTTTCGGGATAGACGGAATCCACCGCCAGGTAGACGTTTTCGAAGGCAGTCAGCCAAGGCAGTAGGGCATATCCCTGGAACACCATCATGCGATCGGGTCCGGGTTGGGTGATGCGTTTCGTCTGAAGGCGCACTTCCCCGGTGGTGGGCTTCCGGAATCCCGCCACCATATCCAATAAGGTAGTTTTCCCACAACCTGAGTGACCGATCAGGCAGATAAATTCCCCCTCGTACACGGTCAGGTTGACGTTTTCCAGTACCACCGCAGGACCGCTGGAGGTCGGATATTCCTTGCATACATTTTCAATGACAAGAAACGGATCTTGCTTCAGGGCAGGGGGTTGGGATTCAGGAAGATGATGGGTGTTGAGCGTCTGCATAGAAAAAATTTGGCGATAGGGAGAAGAACAGAAGAGAGGGGCGGTGGACGACGTTAAGCGGCAGCGACCACAGGGGAATCCATCACGACTTCCTCGATACGAAAGTCGCGTTTGATTTCCAGGCGATTTAAGTAAGCGATCGGATCATCCGCATTGAAGACCGTGCCATCGGGGAGGCGCAGCACACTCCGATCGCGCCCGATGTCCAGCAAACCGAGATCTCGGGCGGCAGTCCCAAACACATCGATTCGTTGAATTCGATCGAGCACCTCGACCCAATTTTTGGGGAAGGGAACGATACCCCAGCGGGCCATCTGCGCGATCGTCCACAGGGCATCGACTCGATCAGGATAGTTGGTTTTGTCGGTATAAAACTGGTTGTAGTTGAGCAGCATTTGGGGCGAAGCTTCCGTTCCCCAGTTGTAGGGATCGATGAATCCGGGACGGGTATATTCGGGGGCCGAGCCGATGTATTGAGAACGGCAAAGGATTTCCAGAATTTCTTCCCGGTTGCGGCGATCGTCGCA
>JANRKG010000344.1:0-18696 GCA_033763635.1 Leptolyngbyaceae cyanobacterium bins.59 | reverse complement strand
GCAGGATTCGTCCTGTTGCCTGACGGGGGGACTGTTGCTCTAACAGGTTAACCATCCTGGGATGGGTTCCCAGATGGGGACGGATAGCAATCTTAAGGGGTCGGTCCATCTGACTCAAACTCTGTTGGGCCATCTCCACCTCCGCTGGAATATCCTCCATTACATGTACACCAGGAAGCAGAAACAGGGGCACAATTTGCAGGTCAGTAATTTTGGCAGAAATGAGTTGGGGAGCGAACTGTGCAATCTGTTCATGCAGTGGTAACGGCCCGCATTCCAAAATAGCCGTTTCCAGCAAAATCGGTTGAGTGTGCCGAATAGAAGATGTAGCCAGGGAAAGACCTGTCATAGACAAGCTGTGGGAATGTCGGGATTGAGCTGTCGTCCTCAAACCATCTGCCATCTGTAATTGCTCCCGAACAATTCCGGCAAGGCGGTCTAGCGCAGCCTGGGGGCGAGGGTCACGGCTTCCATGAGCAACAAGCAGGTAGGCAGAAGTCAATAGCCAGTCCTGAGAATGAAAGGATTTGTAATGCTTTATTGTTTCATTCTAGAAGGTTCTGCTTTAAAAACAGCAGGGGCATGATTTTGTCATGCCCCTTTCGCATTGCTTTAATGCGGACCTATTCGAGTTTTACCAATGGAGCTAGTTATTCGAAGCTTGCACAAAAGCCAGGGTCAAGCTGTCATGAGCTAAGAAGTGATCCAGATGGAAAGCCCGATCTTCGGTTTCCAGCAAAATCTTTTCATAGAGGTAACGGGTGGCTCGATCGCCCAGGCTTTCCGCCTGTCCTGCCTGACGGCGCAGCACTTTGATGATGGCTTGTTCTGCCACTAAATCGTTTTGCACCATTTGACGGGAGGTGTAGATCCCATCCGATTCAGGGGGGAAACAGCAGAGTTCAGCCAGTTTGGTAAAGCTTGCTGCCGGAACGCCTCCCAATCCGTTTAGGCGTTCACCCAAATCATGCACATGGCCTTGCACTTTTCCATAGCTGTCATTAAAGAACTCATGCAGGGAATAAAATTCTGAGCCTTCAACGACAAAATGATGCTTTTGATACTGCAAATAAAGCGCCTGGAAACTCGCAAGTGCAATATTTAAACCTTCACAGACCGGAACGGTTACTGATTGCTCCAGTGCGATCGGATTCTCGCCAACTTGACCGTAGGACTGCAATAAACTTTGAGTTTCAGCCATAACCCTTACCCCTGTATCTAAAACCAAATATTCAGCAACAGAAGTTGCAATAGGGAAACTGTAGCATGTCCCCCCTTAGGATCAACAGGTCAATTCAGGTACGCTGGAACGGTTAATAAGAATAATTCGCAACATTAGGAAGGCCATTTTAATTAACCATCAGTCTGAACCCCTTTGAAGGTTGAAAAAATGAAAATGAGGGGCTTACGAATGGCTTATGATTTCTCTATATTTCCTATTAGATTTGATAAAAAACACATAAAACTCAAGATACTTCTTAAGAAGAATTACCCTTAGAAAATGAGAGCTTTTATAGATAAAAACTTGTCAAAAATTTATCACTAAAGTTCATGAGATAGACTGAAATCAATTTCTGAATTGCATTGTCTAACTTTTACCCCTCCCATCTATTTCCCCTCCATGCCCACCCCTCCCAAAAATCCAAAAGAAGGTGATCTTGTTCTGGGAGGGCAGGGATCGGCTCTGTCCTCGGCTCTTGTTTTGGGAGGTCTGGAGGCAATCCGGCAACAATTGGCAAGTCCGATTCGAAAACATCAAATTGCAGCCCTCACTCAAGCCCTCCACTATGGGGAAGCGGGTCTGGATTTAGTGGTGGAAGGGCTGTGCCATGAATCGTGGCAGGTTCAGGAGATTGCCAGTCATCTACTTGAGGACCACCGTGCGAATCCCAAAGTTAATATTGCTCTGCGGACCTATCACGCGCCTGAGTTGTTGACCTGTTTGCAAACTTTTGAAGGGCACGAAGTACCAGTGACAACTGTTGCGTTACGGGCGGATGGTTGTGTGATTGCCAGTGCGGATGCCGATCGCACCCTTTGTCTCTGGAATGTTGCCGATCGCGCCTGCACTCGCATTCCTTCAGCACATGACTACCGAATTCAGGGATTGGCATTTAGCCCGGATGGGGCTTTGTTGGCAAGTTGCAGTGAGGACGCAACGATCAAACTCTGGGACGGGGAAACCGGGGAGTTGCAGGGAGTTCTCGAAGGGCATGGTTATACCGTGTATGGGATTACGTTTGCTGCGAATGGCGAATGGTTGGTCAGTGGCAGTCACGATTGCACGATCAAAGTCTGGCGGGTACGGGATGGGAACCTGCTGCAAACCCTGACCGGGCACCGATCAGGGGTAAATGCGATCGCCGTCAGCCAGGACGGACAAACTTTGGTGAGTGGCAGTGACGATCGCACCGTCAAACTCTGGCATCTCCCGACAGGGCGTTTACAGCGGACTTTTACAGGAAATGCAGATGCGGTGACAAGTGTTGCCCTGAGTCCAGATGGGCAAACCCTCGTCAGTGGCGGCATGGATCGGACGGTTCGGGTTTGGGCCTTACCCACTGGCTCCCTCTTACGGATTTTTCGGCAGCATACGGATGGGGTGAGTGGGGTGGTGGTTGGCCCTTATCGTCGGGTGGTGGCTAGTAGTGGTCCCTACAGCAGCACGATCAAACTGTGGCGCTTGAACTCCATGTCGCTGCTGCGCTGTCTGGTGGGGCATGAGGATGGGGTAAATGCGATCACCCTCAGCGAAGATGGTCTGACCCTGGTGAGTGGGGGGGTGGATGCCACCGTGAAACTGTGGGGATGCCCTTAAACTGGGACTATGCCAAATTCCAATTCCGTCAGTTACAACTCTGATTCTCCTGGAACAGATGACTTGGTTCTGGGAGGACAAGCGCGAGTGAACGGGCTGGTGCTGGGAGGGTTGGAAGGGGTGCGCTGGCGATTGGCAAGTCCCAGCATCGAACAGCGGGTTGCAGCCCTGACGGAAGCCCTCAGTTACGATCGGGCCGGACTCAAGCTCATCATCCAGGCCCTCCGAGACGAATTTGGACAGGTGGAAGAGGCCGCAGCCCAAATTCTGCGGCAGCAACCAGGGTTAGATGCCCGATACGCTTTAGAAGAAGAGTACATCCCTCTGCGATCGGTCTTTGGGATGGATTACTTACTCCTCCGAAATTACCTGGGGGCCGGGAAATGGCGAGAGGCTAACGAGGAAACCTGGAGACTGGTTCAGCGTATTTGTAGCAATGGGTCCAGTAGTTGGCTCCAGCTAGAGCATCTCAGAAATTTTCCCTGTCAGGATTTACAGACGATCGATCGCCTGTGGATTCGCCACAGTGAGGGGCGCTTTGGCTTCAGTGTCCAGGCGCGTCTGTGGCGGCAGGTTTGGGAACGGATTGGACGCATCCAGAACGACCGCGATCGGTTTCGGGCACGGCGAACGGCCTGGGAGCGATTTGGCGATCGGGTGGGCTGGCGGGTCAACCAGACTTGGCTACTTCAGGACCAATTTCAGTTTTCCCTGGATGCCCCGGAAGGCCATTTGCCCACCATCCAGGCCACTCGCCTCAGTCAGGTTGCCATTCGTCAGTTTCTTTGGACCGATTTATTTGCTCGTGTTGACCAGTGCAGAGGTTTGCGATGACTGATTCACCGAATCAACCTAAACGGTACGATGTGGTTCTGGGAGGCCAGTCTCCCATGCCACTTCAGGGCTTGGTGTTGGGGGGGCTGGAGGGGGTGCAGCAACGGCTGAGGAGTCGAGACCCAGAACACCGAGCCGCAGCCCTCCAAGAAGCTTTGAATCATGGGCTGGTGGGACTGGATATGGTGATTCGTGCCTTGAAGGATGAATCGCCTCTGGTGCAACGAACCGCATTTTTGCTCCTGCGCGATCGAACAGAAACCAAGGTCCGACAGGCATTGGACCTCTATACCCCATCGGGATCGCATTACAAAAACCTGGCAGGGCTGCTGGCTGCAAAGCGTTGGCGCGAAGCAGATTGGGCAACGCGGGTTGCGCTGGGGGAAGCTTGTGGGTTAGTGCAGGGGGATCAAATCCAGGCGCGTCACATTCCCCAAATTCCCTGTGAGGATTTGTTGCTGATCGATCGTCTCTGGCGACGCTATAGCCGTAATCGCTTTGGGTTCAGCATCCAACGGAATCGCTGGCAGCAAATCTACGAGCGTTACTGGGATTTAAGCGAAATCTGGGAGATGTTTGGCAATAGCGTAGGTTGGCGGAAAAATCTATATGTTGTCGAGTCCCGCTGGAAACGCTATCACGAACTCACCTTTAATCTGGAAGCTCCTTTAGGCCACTTGCCCCACATGGGGTTTGGGATTACAACGGTTGCGGCTTTTAGCGATCGACTTGGAGAATGTCAGAATTCCTAAACCCACTTTCCAACAACCACCCGCACCGTCCCATCAGGCAACACTTCTTCTTCCTCTACGTTAAAGCCTTGCTCTGCCACTGCTGCCAGTAAAGTCTTGTGGGCATACTTCTGGGTAATGGTACTTACCAAAGACCTCTGATCCACATTCGCGCCCCAAAAGTCCGCCACTAGATCATAGGTGTCGCCACTTTGACGGAAGCCCAGGTCGTACCCATTCTGCTGCCGGATCACGTATTCTGCACGGGTTCGATCGCCCCGATAGCCCCGCACTTCCGTATTCTTCTCGACCTGATAACCCAGTTCTTTCAACACCTGATGCAAAATTTCTCCGTTCTTGACCTGCACGTTGATGGTTGAGAAGTGAGACATGGTTAACCTGAACTCCGTCAAAATCTTTTCTCAGTCTAGCGTGTCCCACCTGAACCAGCACTCGGCTCCCGCCCTCAATTCTCTGCCTCGCTCCAGGGCACATACTTACGGAGTTCTTCCATGAGTTGCACATCGCTGGACGCACTCCGGGCACCTGCTTCAGCGGCCCATCTTTTGAGGCTAGCAATCTGATCGCGGGCGATCATTGCCAGGGGAACGGTTTCTTCGATCGCCTGCCGAATATCGTTGGTTGTGAAATCTCGCCGTTGACCGCTGGGGGTGCGTTCAAAAAAGGCGCGGTGCATGGCATCGACGATCACCTGTTCGATTTCGGCTCCACTGAAATTGGTGGTCAGGCTAGCCAGGAGGGGCAGGTCGAAGTCCCGTAAACGGCTCGGTCGCCATCGTTGGAGATGAACGCGAAAAATATCCTGACGTTCCAGTTCGGTTGGGAGATTTAGAAAGAAAATTTCATCAAAGCGGCCCTTCCGCAGGAGTTCCGCCGGAAGAATTTGTACATTGTTTGCCGTTGCAACAATAAAGACTGGGCTTGTTTTCTCCTGCATCCAGGTAATCAACGTCCCGAATACCCGCCGACTGGTCCCGGAATCTCCGTCAGCCCCAGAGGAGAGATTTCCAAAAGCTTTGTCGATTTCGTCGATCCAGAGGACGCAGGGAGCCATTGCTTCCGCCACTTTGATCATCTGGCGAACCCGACTTTCACTTTCTCCCACGATGCCCCCAAACAGCCGACCCGAATCTAGCCGGAGCAGGGGAACGTGCCACTCATGGGCGATCGTTTTTGCAGATAGAGATTTCCCAGTTCCCTGAATTCCCACAAGCAACACCCCCTTTGGATTGGGGATTCCATAGCGTCGGGCTTCTTCCGTAAAGGCATCCCGCCGAATCTGGACCCATTGCTTCAGGTTTTCCAGACCCCCTACCTGTTTAAGAGATTCCTGAACTCTCAGAAATTCGAGAATCTCCGTCTGCCGAATCGCCTGTCGCTTCTCCTCCAGCACGGTATCAATGTCTGATTCATCGACCTGTTGTTTAGCTGCCAGTGCTTTTGCTAAAATCCGCTGAATTCTGGCTCGGCTCAAGCCCTGACAGGCTTTGACGAGCTGTTCACGGGCGATCCCGCTGAGCTTGAGTTCCTCAGGCACCACGAGACGGGTGATTAGTTGCTCAATTTCAGAGACAACAGGCAGTTCAAAGTCCACTACCGTCACTTCTTCCATCAATTCGGGTGGCAATTCCAGGGTATGGCTGGTCAGCACCAGCGTTTTGGCTGTTTTCTTCAACTCTTGCGCTAAACTCCGCAACTCGCGTACCACAGGCGCATGTTTATCGTTGTGGGGGTAGTGCATCCGGAGGTAAGGGTGCAGATCTTTCAAAACAAAGATTGCGCCTTTTTGGGGATCAGCCCGAAAAATCCGACTGAGGGCACCCATGATTGATCCCTTGTCGTTCCCGTTATCCTGCCAGCCACGCGCCATATCCCAGATCAGCAAGTCTCGCTGGGGTTGCAAACTGTCTGCCACTTCCTGAAGCAGATGTTCGACAGGTTCTTCCTCCACCGAAACAATGTAGAGCAGGGGATAACGGGCACGAATCATCAGATGCAATTGTTCAGCCAGGACTGGATGGGTACTGTGGGGCATCCAACCCTGAGCAACGGATTTGGGGGTGTTCATGGCGATAGCGGCGAGGGGATACAGCCTGCATCTTTAGTTCTATCGCACTCCCGAACGGAATGCTGGATTGTTCCCCTTTTCCCTTCTGCCTTCTACCTCTTACCCGATTCACTTGATGCACGTGGGATCGGGTTTTCGATTGCGCTCAACCCGCGAACGGTTGAGGGCTGAGCGAAGTCGAAGCCCGGTCACTGTTACTTCATGGATTTGTAAATCCTTAAACCCAGGAACTCTCTTTCACTTTTCTGTAGTCAGAGTCCTACAGCGAGGAGGAGACACTGATGTTGCAAACGGCTCAAGGAATTCCCAATCTGCCCGATTTAACCCATCCCGATGAACTAATGAAACTCGGTTCCCAGATGCTCAGCCTACTGTGGCTGGTCTTCCTGGCGATCGGGTTATTAGGGCTGGCGATCGCCCTGTTTGGTTTCGCCCTGCGTCGCGACTCCGACGATCGCAGCTTTGTGCAGGAATGGGTCGGGCGCTACTCCCAACTACTGCGAGGATTGCTCCATGCGCTGCTGATCTTGGTGTTGCTGACGGCAGGCTTCTTTGTGAGTTCAACCCTGGCGAATCGGTATCACCATTGGGAACAGGCTCGGATTGCCAAAGTCACTGCCACCGTTGCGGGCGATCGGTTAGAGCAAATGGCTCCCCAAGTGCGCTATGAAATTGAGGAACCCTACACCTATGATACCCAGGTAGATGGCAAAATTGTGCCCGTGACCCGCACCCGTAAAGTGCCCCGGTTCCTAACCCTGGCCCGATCGCAGATTCAGGTTAAGTTAGACCAGGCTACCGATCCAGCGACCGAAAGAACAATCTACAAATCAGATTTCAGTGGCGACTTTACGGTTGTGAATCGCCTCTCGGAAGCCAAGACTTTCTTTTTTGAGGTACAACCTCCAGCGGGATACTCCCTGCTTCAAAGTTTTAAGGTGGAGCGAGACGGAGCGCAACTTCAACCCATCAATCCTGGAGATTACGGGTTTCCTTTGAAGTTGGAGCCAGGAGCCGCTACCAGTTTACGAGTCACCTATCAAGCTCAGGGTGGCCCTCGCTGGGTCTACAATTCCAATGGTCAACTACTAAATAACTTCCGTCTCTCGGTTCATGCTGATTTTCCCAAAGCAGATTTCGCGAGTGGCATTGTACCCAGTAGCACCCAAGCTAAAAACCGGGGCACTGTGTTTATTTGGGAATTTAATGAAAACGTCTCTGTTTTGAATCCCTTTGGAGTCTTTACCTCCATTGGACCCATTCGTAATACTGGAATCTTGCCGCGTCTGCTGCTGCTGGCTCCCCTGGTGTGTCTTGGGTGGCTGTTGTTGCTGTACCTGTCCGTTCCCCTGACCCTACGCAATGTGACGATCGCAGTGGGTTTGTTCTTCACCTGTCTCCTGGCGCTCACCTACCTGAGCCGAGTGATGGATGCCCGCCTTGCCTGGGGCGGAATTTCCCTGTTTCTGATGGTGATGTCGGCGGGTTTGGGAAAAGAGCGATCCCTGTCTTTATCCGCAGTGATTTGTACGATCGCCGGAGTTGCCCTGCCCGTTCTGGGCCTGCTGGTGCCCTACAGCGGCCTGACCCTCAGTTTGGCAGGGTTGTTATCAGTCGGGTGGTTAGTTGTCCGGAATTGGTATGGGGCTTCTGCCATTGAAATGCGGATGTCACGCCCCTAGAGGAGCGCGATCGGATCAATCAAAATCACATCCCAAACCAGGCCACTCCTCCTAAAACTAAAACCGCCGCACCCAGGGCAAACCAGATAAAACGGTTGTCCTGGGTGTTGATTTTACTCAGGTCTTCTGGTTCAGGTTGGGGCTTCGGCTTGGGCGGGCGGGGTTTTCTGGGAACGCTAGCCGTATAATCAGGGCGCTCCGTTCCTTCCAATTTCGTCAGGTCTGGAATTTGCGTCAACCATTCCGGGCGGGTGCTGAGTTGGGGCGCTTCCAGAATGTAGAGTACGCGACGGGCCTGTTGCCGACTTTGCATATCTGGATGACGAGTTAGTTGTTTGCACAGGTCGATCGCCTCCGTGCGCTGACCCGCTGCTTCGTAGGCTGTCACGAGCCACAGTTGCACCTCGCCGCCCAATCGAGTGGGACGGGAGACCAGGGCACTCGCTTTCTCCAGGTGTTGTACGGATTCGCGGTATAAGCCCCGTTCAAAGGTGATCCGCCCTGCTTGATATTCCGCCTTGACGATCTCTAATGTTGTTGCTTCCACACTGATTCCCAGAACGCCTCTCTATATCCCTAAATCAGGGCATACCTGATTAGGAACTTTAGTCCTATGATTTCAGTCTCCCGTAGAACCAGGGAACTGCCATGATTCACAGGGACGATTTGCCTCTAACTGGGTGAGGCGATCGCATAATGGCTATCAGTATAGTAGAAACATCGTAGAAACTCTGAAGACACCTTCGGGAGGAGGATGGCTGAGATGAAAAAACGCTTAGGAACCTGGATGGTTGCGGGTGCGATCGTCACGGGAGCCGTATTGTCAAGAACCTCCTTACCCGCCAAGGCTCAGGTCCGTATCATCATTCAGAGTCCTTTCCCGACTCCCCAAAGGCTCTATATTCCTGGAACCGTTGGCCCGGTTGCTCCGGTTGCCCCCCTCCTGCGGGCCAATGAACCTCCCTTTATTCCCGTTGCGGTTCCCCGGCCTTACTACTACGGTTCAGGCTATCCCACTACGATTTACAATTCAACGCTTGTGAATCCAACCGTGATTAATTCCAATGTCGTGAATTCAACATTGATTAATCCGACGGTGATCAATTCTCCTGTGATTAATTCCAGCTATGGCACAGCCTATCCAGGAACGCAGGTTGTGGTCACGAATGGCCTCACGTCTGAGGGTGTGGCCCTTTTGCAAGCTCATAACTTAAACCGGAGCTATCGCACCTACACCGAAACGGTTAATGGGATGAATACCTTCTACGTGCAAGTCGATCGCCAACCCTGGACCCTCCTGGGAAGTGCTGCTAAATTCCAGCTTGTGCAAGGAATCGGTACGATTTACGCTCCTCAGGGCTACTCAGTCTTGATTGAGTCCTCTGAGCGTACCCCGTTGGGTAAATACATCTGCTACGCCCCCGGTGCTTGTGCAACCCAGGTTTTGTTTTAGCGAATGGGTCATGGGTAACAGCCGACCCGTGACCCATCCCTTAAGAAATATACTCAGACGCTACCAGCATCGATCCAATCCCTGCGTCGGTGAAGATCTCCAGCAAGAGGGCGTGGGGGATGCGACCATCGATAATATGGGCAGCGCGGACTCCCTGAGCCAGCGATCGGACACAGCAGGTCACTTTGGGGATCATTCCCCCAGCGACGACTCCTGTTTCGATTAAGCGACGAGCATCCTGGATATCTAACTTGGCGATCAGGGTTGAGGGGTCTTTGTAATTTTCCAAAATTCCGGCAGTGTCGGTTAGGAGAATCATCTTTTCGGCTCCAAGAGCCGCTGCCAGTTCCCCTGCCACGGTATCCGCATTAATGTTGTAGGATTGGCCCGACTCATCTGCTGCCACGCTGGAGACGATCGGAATGTAGCCGGATTTTACCAGGGTATCGAGTAACTGGATGTTGACGCTGCTGACTTCTCCAACGAACCCAATCCCTTCCCGGCCTTCTGGACGGGCCGTGATCAGGTTGCCATCCTTCCCGCATAACCCAACGGCTCGACCTCCCGCCTGGTTAATGAGGGCGACCAGTTCTTTATTGACACGACCGACTAACACCATTTCCACCACATCCATCGTGGCGGCATCCGTCACCCGCAACCCATCTTTAAACTGGGGTTCGATACCCAGCTTATCGAGCCAGGTATTGATTTCGGGACCTCCCCCATGCACGACGACGGGGCGTAACCCAACACAGGCCAGGAACACTACATCCCGAATGACCTTTTCCTTCAGGGAACTGTCTTTCATCGCCGCCCCCCCATACTTCACGACAATGGTGCGGCCCGCAAACTGTTGGATGTAGGGAAGCGCCTCGCTGAGTACCTTCACACGGGTTGCTTCGGCCTTCTGGATGTATTCCCGATCGTTGTTTTCCATAAAAATACAAACCTTCTCAGTAGCAAGATGACATTAGCGGATCACGGGTTTGGCTTAGGTTCAGGGGCAACGGGTTTCAAAATTTTCGGCAATTCTGCCAGCAGGCGATCGGCAATGTGTTCAGGGGATTCTCCTGCCACAAAGGGGACATGGAGATCCGCCTGGGCGTAAAGGGGGTGTCGCTCAGTGAACAATTGCTGAAGCTTGACGGCTGGATCGGTGTCCTGTAAGAGGGGACGAGTGGTGTCCTTGTGTAAGCGACGTTGCAGTTCTTCGATCGGTACATCAAGCCAAACTACAATACCGTAATGCAAATAGCTCCAATTTTGGCGTTTGAGGACAATGCCGCCCCCGGTCGCGACGATCGCATTCGTATAGGCGGAAAGCTCCGCCATTACCTGGCTTTCAATCTGCCGAAAGGCAACTTCCCCGTAGTCATTAAAAATTTGCCGGATGGGCTGTTGCATGACTCGTTCAATCAGCACATCCATATCGTAAAAGCGATAATTCAGGCGCTTTGCCAAAACTTGCCCTACGGAAGTTTTACCCGCCCCCATCATGCCGATCAGATAGAGGTTGCGCCCCTGCAATACATTGGTCATTCCTACTCTTAACCCTGTTTCATCTTCATCATCTCCAGATTGGGGCGGACCTTTAAGCGAATCGCCACAGCCGTGATGTTGTCGTGCCCATTGTACTGGTTTGCGAGGTCAATCAACTGACTGACTCCCCGTTCTAAATTTGTTTGAGAACTGAGCAGGCTTTCCAGATGGGTGCGCCAGTGGGTTTCAACCAAATCACTATCCGTCAGACCATCGGAGCACAGGAGGAGCAACGTATCCTCGTTCAAATCCAGAAAATGGACATCTGGATTCACAAAATTCTCATCCCTGGGTCCTAATGCCTGGGTGAGTTGGAAGGCATCGGGACGGGCGTAGGCGATCGTCGGCTCAACCCCTCTCTGAATTTCCCGCTGGCCCACATCATGATCGGAGGTGATTTGTTCTAACCCACGACGACGACTGACACAATAAAGGCGGCTATCCCCCACATGGGCCACAGCCACCCGCGTATCCTGGAGCAGCACGAGCACCAGGGTCGTTCCCATGCGTCCACTGCCCGATCGCGCATTTAACTGGTTTTCGTCATAGATGGCTTTATTCGCGAGATAAATGGCTTCCCGGATGCTCTCCTCTGAGGGCAGGGCTGCATTTCCCATTGGGCGAATCAACTTCCCATCTTCCATGACAGGATAGGCCAGCCAGGTGTCCTGGAAGTATTGCTTCAATGTATTCACTGCCAGGGCACTGGCAACTTCCCCTCCGGCATGGCCCCCCATGCCATCACAGAGGATGTACAACCCCCTCGCCCGAACAGATCTGCCCGAAGGAGTATCCACTTTATGTAACTCGGTTTGTACGCCGAAAAAGTCTTCGTTGTGATCCCGCTGCCGCCCGACATCAGTACGCCCTGCATCCTCCAGGCTGTAGAGTTGCATCGGTAGCACAATCGTTGGGATGTCATCCCCTTCATCGCGATCGTCGTCGTTGTCGTCGTCCTCGTCATCTTCCTCGAAGGATAGGGTTAACTCATCGACTGGGGAACTCCCTTCTTTCATGGAATCAAGGGGAGGGCTGGCCTCCCTCGCTGGCTGTGAGGAAGTTTCAATGGGCGTTGCACGAATCACGAGGGGAATTTCGTCTTCTAATGCCTGTTCCAGTTTAGAAGCCATTTCTTGAGATTGAAATTCGTAGGCAATTGTCTGAACTCGCATCTGGACCTCTTCCAGGGTTGCCAAAGCACCCGTTTGCAAGTCGTGGATGAGGAGTGCGATCGAGCCGATTTGGGTCCGCTGGGTCCGACTAAAGAGATCGTTCCACAGGTCGCCAAGCTGTTGTAAAGAGAAGGATGCTCCCGATTGCTCTTGATAAAGTCGTTGGAGGCAAACAACATGATCTTCATCGAGCCGTAGATTGGAAAGATTCAGGAGACTTTGACGGCATTGCCAGGGTTCCAGGGCTGCCCAGAGTTCTACCATTTCATGCAACCAGTGCAGAATTTGCAGCGGGGGAACTTCTGCATCGGACCATCGATCGGCCAGGAGCGGAAAACCAGTGCGATCCTCCAAGAGTAACACGGATTTCTCTGCTTCTTCCCAGGCATCATGCAGGATAGGCAACGCCTGATGGAATTGGGCCTGAAGCAGGATATAAGGTTCAACGATCGCTGGAATTCCCAGAGATTGAAAGGACTTACTTAAAGCGCCTTCCTCTCCTTCACTCTCTCCGGCGGGCAATTCGTCCGAAGCGGCTTGCTGCCTGAGGAGGGTTTCTAAAGGAGACAGTTGGAATGGTTGGCAATCAACAACCCGTGCTTGCCTTTCCAGGGGAGAACCCATGCTATCTGAAGGGAGCCATTTCAGCAGCCGATACCGTTTATGGGAGTCGAAATACTCAGTCTCTCCGGTTTCTAAACCAACAGAGGAGTCTGCTGTCGATGGGGCTTCTTGAAGGGTGAGGATTGCCCACCAAACTCCTCCTGTCACCGCACCACAGGTCGGACAGGTCTGAGTTCCAAACTCAACCTTTGTTCCACATTCCTGGCAGGTCTGTTGCGTGAGGGATGTCCCACATTCCTGACAAAAACGATTTTCATCTGGGTTTTCAAACTGACACTGGGGACAGATAAGCATATAGGGCTTCCTTAATTCCCGCGATCGGCGCTAGCTAGAAGAGGTTGATATCCCTCTGAAGGAGAGACTTTCAGTAGGTTAATGCCAAAATCATAGTGGCTTAACCTTGCTTTCGCCATTTTCAGACCAATCATTTTTAGTGCGGTCTAAATTCAACTATTTCCATAGAATTCAAGGCTGTAGTGGACTATCCTTAAAAAATCTTGAGCTTCACCCTTTTTTTATCAATTTTTTGATCGATCGGTGCCTTTCCCTTCTCCCGCTCAAAAGAACTGTGAAGCAAACGGGCACCTCCTCTCCGATTGAAAGCAGACAGACAGGTTTTTAATCAGCTTTCCAGCACTTCGGCTAAGAGGTCCCGATGCAGCAGTGCCCGGTCTGTCAAAGCTTGAATGCGATGGGCCGATAAAGGATCACCGTTAGCATAGCATTCTAGCCAAGAGTGACTGATTTCATGAGGGTTGTTGGGCATGTCTGCGAGTTCCCAGCCCGATAGCCCCACTTCTACCATCAACTGACTCACCTTCGGGTCATAGCTGATCGCAAAGCATCGGCACCCCTCCGCTGCTGCCATAATCAGACCATGAAACCGCATTGCGATCGTCATCTCCACGCCGCGAAACAATCCTTTGAGTTCCTGGGGGTCTTCTAGCGTCACAATCTGGTTTGGTCCTGGCAGGTGGGGCTGAATTGCCTCGGCAATGGCCAGATCTTTCCCTGGCTGGAAGGGCACCAGCAGCACACAGGCTTCGGTTGCTTTTTGCAGATCTCCTAAAGCGCGGGTGATCTGGGTTAAACGATCAGAAGTCAGTAACGGATGGGGCCGGAGGGCGACTGCAATGCGTGGGGCCGGGAGATCCCACAACCCTTGAACAGGCTTTGCCTCCAGTGCCCATACGGGGTCAGGGGCCATCAGGTTGGGTAATTGCCAGTCGAGCAACAATCGAGCAGACCCCTCATCCCGGACACTGATGGCATGGCATCCCTTTAAGGCTTGGCGAGTCACCCAACGAGTGGCTTGACGGTTCAGGGGACCAATGCCCTGCGCCCAGGCGATCGTCGTCAGGCCCATTTGTTGCGCCAGTCCCATCAATCCCCCATAGTAGAAGGGACTGGCGGCACTGGTAACATCCTGCATCAGACTGCCCCCACCCCAGATAAAAGCCTGGGACTGACGCAACGCTTGCAGAACCGCCCCAAAAGATTTGCGATCGCAGGTTTGGACTCCGTAGCGTTTTTTAGTTTGAGCCGGATTTCCTGAGAGAACGATCGGTTCCACAGAGGCAGGGAGCATCTGAAGGAGGGAAGCCAATAATGCCTCATCGCCCCCATTCCCCT
This sequence comes from Leptolyngbyaceae cyanobacterium bins.59, assembly GCA_033763635.1. Lineage (GTDB taxonomy): Bacteria > Cyanobacteriota > Cyanobacteriia > JANRKG01. The sequence continues at coordinate 4,122 of JANRKG010000344.1, read as the reverse complement.
GACCATAGTAGCCACACAAAACTGCCCGCATCTGCCTCATAATTAAGTTTGCCTAAATATACCCTTTCCCTATGCACGCACTTTCAATTCCCACCTGGGTCATTCACATTTCCAGTGTAATCGAATGGATCACGGCAATCTGGTTGATCTGGGTCTATGGAGAAATCAGCCAAAAACGTGATTGGGGTTGGCTTTCGTTCGCGATGCTGCCCGCTCTAGTGAGTGCGATGTGTGCCTGTACCTGGCATTACTTTGACAACTCTCCGGATCTGGAATGGCTCGTGACGGTTCAAGCGAGTACCACTCTGATTGGGAACTGCACCCTGCTAGTGGCGGGCTGGTGGATCTGGCGGGGAAGTCAAAACAATGTTGAGAGTAGATAAAGGAGAGAATTGTGTCGAAAGAAACGTTGTTTGCCCTTTCCCTCTTTCCCTATCTAGGGTTTTTGTGGTTTTTGACACGATCGGGACGGATGCCTCGTTTGGCCCTGATTGGCTTTTACACGACCCTTCTGTTTGTGGCGATTACCATTCCGGCTGGCCTTTACGCTCAGAAAGCCTTCAACCTTTCCCTGGCAAATGTGGACTGGTTACATGGGGGTGCCGAATTCTTTCTGACCCTGGCAAATATTCTGGTGGTCCTGGGTTTTCGACAGGCGATCGTGCAACTTCAGCAATCTAAGGACTCAAAAGAGGTTTGAGCGATAGCAGTCTCCCTTCAGGATGGGGCCGTTTGCCAGGTTGAAACGACTATGTTGTAATCTCTCTTCTGCCCTCTGCCCCCTACCTTCTGCCTCGTAAACTTGTTCATTGGGCGATTCGAGTAGATTGGGCTAAGTTGTATAGAATGCTTCTCAATCCCTAACAGCATGAATCAGTAAAACCCAGTAAATTGTAAAAACCCAGTAAATTGTAAGAGGATGTCCATCGCGGCTTTCCTGTCATGTTTGGCTCTCCTGGCGCTCCCTAACGCTTCCTAAAACGGGGAGACTATCACAGGTTCTATTGTTTTGCCATGAGTTACTGCCTCAATCCAGAGTGCGCCAAGCCTCAAAATCCAATTCAGATGAAGTTTTGCCAGGTTTGTGGCTCAACGCTTCTGCTAAAAGATCGCTATCGGGCACTGTTGCCGATCGGCGAGGGGGGATTTGGACGCACGTTTGTGGCAGTGGATGAACATCGTCTTCAGGGACGGTGTGTGATTAAGCAATTTTTGCCCCAACCCAAAGGAACGGGGACTCTGAAACAGGCTGCCCTGGAAAAGGCAATTCAGATGTTTAATCGGGAAGCGGTTCGCCTGGATGAATTGGGTTCCCATCCCCAAATCCCTACCCTGCTGGCTTACTTTGAGCAGGAAGGCCGTTTGTATCTCATTCAACAATTTATTGAAGGGCATAACCTGTTTCAGGAACTCCACCTCCAGGGGCCTTTTAGTGAGCAGAAGATTCGAGAGTTACTAACGGATATCTTGCCCGTTCTGAAGTATGTTCACGATCGCAACGTCATCCATCGAGACATCAAGCCAGGGAACATTCTTCGATCGCGGGTCGATCGGAGGCTGGTGCTCATTGACTTTGGAGTTGCTAAGCAATTAGAGGGCGAAGGCAGCAAAGTTGGGACGAAGATTGGCACTGAAGGCTATGCACCGATGGAACAGTGGCGTGGCGGTAAGGCTTATCCCGCCAGTGACCTGTATAGTTTGGGGGCAACCTGTGTTCATTTGTTGACCAGGGTAAAACCCGATAGCCTTTACGATCCCCTGGCAGGGCGTTGGTTCTGGAAGGAGCATCTGACGAGTCAGGGGTTTGCCCTCAGTTCGCGTCTGGAACAAATTTTAGATCGGTTGTTAAAGGATGCGGTTGTCGAGCGTTATCAGTCAGCAGAAGCGGTTCTGCGGGATCTGGAGGGGAAGCCCATCCAACTTCCCGCTGATCCAGGAACTTCCCCCTCTTTAGTCCCGGTCATCCCGTCCGGTCCCAGTCTGCCCCTTTCCTGGCAAACCCTTTATACCCTGACGGGGCATACGGATCGGGTACGGGCCGTTGCGGTCAGTCCCGATGGCAAAACCCTGGCGAGTGGCAGCAGTGACAAAACAATTCGGTTGTGGAGCCTGGAACAAGGTGATTTGCTGCACACGTTGACAGGTCATACGGGGGCAATTCATACAGCCGTCATGCATCCCAATGGGCGCATTCTCGCAACCGGAAGCAGTGACAAAACGATTCGGCTCTGGCATTTGGAGCGGGCACAACTTTTACATACGTTTTCCGAACATACGAATTGGGTCAATGCGCTTGCCTTTGGTCTGCGGGGGCAGGTCATGGTGAGTGGCAGCGATGATCAGACCCTCAAAGTATGGGATTTGAAAACAGGTAAGTTGATTCACACGCTGACGGGGCACACAGGTCCAGTGCATGCAGTCGCGATCAGCCCGGATGGGAAAACGATCGTCAGCGGCAGTACCGACAAAACCATTCGGGTCTGGGACTTGAAAACGGGTGTCTTAGCCCTGACCTTGACCCGTCACTCCAGTCGGGTGAATGCGATCGCTATCAGTTCCAACGGGCAAATTCTGGCCAGTGGCAGTGATGACAGTACCATCAAGCTCTGGGATCTGAAGATGGGTCAGGTTTTGCAAACCCTGACGGACCATACCGATGTAGTGGTAACAGTGGCGATCGGTCTGAATGGCAGGCTTCTCATTAGCGGAAGCCACGACAACACGGTGCGCCTGTGGGAACTCCCGACCGGACGGCCTCTCCATACCCTCACCAGCCATACTTGGTGGGTGAATGCGGTGGCGATCAATACGCAAAATATCACTCCCCAGCCCATTATCCAAATTGTCAGTGGCAGTGCAGATAAGAACGTTCAAGTTTGGCAAGCCCTTTAAGGTCAGTGAGTTGTCAATACCCTTCTCCTGTCTCTCTACCCCCCCCGCTGAGAAGGATATTCACGCTCCTTTTGCCGCAGAGGATGACAAGAGGCGACAATAGGAACAATCGTCAATTGTAGTTCCCAATGATCTGTTGCCTAAACCCAGCCTGCCAGCAGCCGCAGAACTCGGATGATGCCGCAGTTTGCCGCAGTTGTGGGGCAGAGCTAAATCCGTTGCTCCGAAATCGTTACCGTGTCATCCAAACCTTAGGTCAGGGAGGGTTTGGCAGAACCTACTTAGCACTGGATGAAGATCGTTTAAAAACCCGCTGTGTGATTAAGCAGTTTTCTCCCCAGTTTCATGGGGCTAAATCTCTAGATAAGGCGATCGAAATGTTTTCCCAGGAAGCGATGCGCCTGAATGAACTGGGAGAGCATCCTCAAATTCCGACCCTACTGGCCTATTTTGAGCAGAGCCAACGCCTGTATCTGGTACAGGAATTTGTTGAAGGCCAAAACCTGGCTCAGGAGTTGCAGCGGCAGGGTGCCTTTAGCGAACAACGCATTCGGGAACTCTTGCAGGGGGTTCTACCCGTTTTGAAGTTCATTCACGATCGCCAAGTGATCCATCGGGATATCACCCCTACCAATATCATGCGACGACAGGCAGACGGTCGGCTGATGTTGATTGATTTTGGAGTCTCGAAGCAAGTAATCGGGGTCTCACCGATTATGACGGGGACGCGCATCGGCACTGAAGGCTTTTCGCCGATGGAGCAATTGCGAAGTGGTAAAGCGTTTCCCGCCAGCGATCTCTATAGCCTGGGAGCCATTTGCATTTTTCTACTAACCCAATCCCATCCCCATGATTTATATGATCCCCTGGCAGGAAAATGGGTTTGGCGAGAGCAACTGGCTCAACGGGGTGGCAAGATTAGCGATCGATTGGCTCAAATTCTCGATCGCCTGTTGAAGGATTTGGTGGGCGATCGATACCAGTCAGCGGATGAGGTGATCAAAGACCTGAATCAGGCGATGAGTAGCCCCCCCCTTGTCGCTTCGTCTGGGGCTGCTCATCTCCCATTGCCGCCACCGCCGCCCATGACTCGGCCCCAAATGACGACCAATACGGTTCCCTCCCATCCCCCCACCAGTTGGTCTTGGCCCCCCCCTCCCGCGGCTCCTCCTTTTGGGGCCCTGGTGTGCATAATGCGCCCGGGTGGGGGTTGGGGGTGGGGTCTTGCTT
>JANRKG010000343.1:0-5135 GCA_033763635.1 Leptolyngbyaceae cyanobacterium bins.59 | reverse complement strand
TGAAAAAGGCATCAAAGTTCCACGCTCAGAATTAGAACTGTCTTACCTCCCGTTTTGGCAACGATCCGAAACCTTGCCCAAATGGGACATTACAATTAATCCATTATGACTGGTACTCTATTTGATGGCAAGTCCCTTATCAGGGATCTGCGGTACAAAGTTGTTCGGCTAGTTTAGCAATTTCTTGTTGCAGGGTGATCTGATTCAACCAGTGTTTTGGAATTCCCGATTCTCCATAGTAAGCGCCTGCAATCTGACCACAGATCGCAGCAGTGGTGTCTGCATCGTCTCCCAAATTTGTGGCAGCCAGAATGGCCTGCCCATAGGTCTCTGTTGTCCAGAAACACCAAAGCGCTGCTTCTAAACTATCCACCACATATCCCGTTCCCTGTATTTCGCTGACTGTTTTATGGCGATACGTTCCCTTGGCAATCCCTTGAATCGAAGGAGATGACACAACTTCTGGGGGATTACTCAATAGAATTTCTGATTTGCTAGCTCCAGAAAATGCCTGAAAAAGCATTGCCCCAAAGAGGCGACAGGCATCTACACATTCGGTGGCCCCGTGGGTAGTGCGCGAACTTTCTCCAGAGAACTGTAAAATGCGATCGAAATCTGGGAAATAAAACATGGGAACTGGAGCCAACCGCATCAAGCAACCATTACCCGCCGATCGCGGATGGGTTGAGCCACTGAAGGGGTTGCCAGAGCTTTTGTATTCCACCAGGGCTTGCCGAACCGTATTGCCAATATCAAAGCATTGTCCGGTACTACTCAGGTAGCCATGATCAAACCAATCACAGTAGCGATTCATCTGATCGCTCGCATCAAAGCCCCCGATCTCGATAAGACTGGTAGCGAGACACAGTGCCATTGAGGTATCGTCTGTCCACTGCCCCGGTTTGAGGTTAAAGGGACCCCCACCGACCATATCTGTGACAGGCGGAAAGGAATGACGTGGCTGAAATTCAACGGTGGTGCCCACCGCATCGCCGATCGCAAGCCCCAGCAAACATCCCCGAAAGCGTTCTATAACATGCATAAAGACCTCTGGCCTAAACCCATCCCTGGCTACAAGAACAACCACTCATTCGTATCATGGTCGATCGCCTGGATTGCTTGTGTAATCGTGTCACCGCTAGCAAAGCAAGCCCTATTGAGAACTTTCAATTGTAGGATCATTGTTCAAATGCTCCGTGTTGTTAGTTCTATCTTGAATGCTCCAGTAAGGAGGAGAGTCAAGGGATAGCTTGTATTGTTTTAGGGAGAATTTTGAAGCGCCATTTCTACATGTAAATAAAAAAAGACAGAAAGCAGAGAAATGTTACTCTCTGCCCTCTGCCTTCTTCAGCCTTCTTCAAGACGCTAACAACGTTATAACGTCGCCATGAGCCAGCACGACATCGGGATTTCGTTGCAATGCAGCATCATATTTCATTGCGAAATCACTCCCCGACACATCGGGGGTTAGGAGGGTGCGAACGTCGCGGATCAGTGCTGCGATCGCCTCTTCTGTCAGAGGTTCATCAGATTGGAGGAGATGATCAATTTGCACAATCATTTGGGAGAGTTGGTGTAACCAGGCAAATTGCTCATGGCTGATCGCCAGTTGTAATAATTCACCATTGGAGATGCGTCCCTGCATTTGTTCATAGGTGATCCGTTCTGTATCCAACAATTGCTTATGCAAGCGTAACAACTTAATTCGTAACAGGTTTAATTGTTGATGCTGGTTGATGCGGCCTTGGAGTGAATTAAGCATGAATGCGTCCTGTTCTTCCGTTTTGATAATCTACATCGCCTAAATAAGTTCTGCTGCAATGTTTAAATTTACATGGTGAGGCGATCGAAATTTCCCCAGACAGTTCCACTGTATCGCGTGTTCATTCAAGTGGGAACAGGCCAAGGCAGCAGGGCTTTATGAAGCCGATTCTTTGGCAACGGAAGGCTTCATCCACTGTTCTTGGTAGACAACTGCCCCTCTCAGGCATTTAGATAGAACAGGACGCAATGGAAGAAGGGTTGGAACGATATGGATGACTGCATCATTGTAGGAGCAGGCCCCGCCGGAGGCAGTGCAGCGTATCATTTGGCAAAGCGTGGACGATCGGTTTTGGTTCTGGAAAAGGAAACTTTACCCCGCTATAAACCCTGTGGGGGCGGTGTTTCTCCTCAGGTGGCAGAGTGGTTTGACTTTGATTTCAGTCCCGCCATTTCTGTGAAGGTGGACACGATGCGCTACACCTGGAAGATGGAAGACTCAGTGGCGGTTAGTTTAGCAGAAATGCAACCCTTCTGGATGGTGCGTCGGGATGTATTCGACCATTTCTTGATTCAACAGGCCCAAAAACAAGGGGCTGAGTTGCGAGACGGCACCGAAGTCAAGGGCATTGAGTTTAAGAATGACCACTGGCAGGTGAACACGGCTCACGGGATGGTGGAGGGGCGTTACCTGATCGCAGCCGATGGAGCGAAGGGTCCAATAGCAAAGTGGCTGGGGTTTTCGGAACGCAAGGGTTTAATGGGGGCTGCGTTAGAAGCCGAAGCGATCACCCCAGTTGAAGATCCTCCTATCCTCTATTGTGAGTTTGGTATGGTAAAAAAGGGCTACCTCTGGAATTTTCCCAAGGCCGATGGCTATTCCCTTGGCATTGGTGCTTTTCACGGGGCAGGACCGCAAAATTTTCGTGCAATTTTGACCGAGTATGCCATGCTATTTGGCGTGGATCTTAAAAAGACGCAACAGTGCGGGCATCCTCTTTATGTGTGGAATGGCGATCAAAAATTGCACACTCAGAATGCATTGCTGGCAGGGGAAGCGGCTTGTGTGGTAGATCCCATGACAGCAGAGGGGATTCGTCCCTCCATGCTTACGGGAGTTAAGGCAGCGGAAGCGATCGATCGTGCCCTGAGCGGCGATTTGAATGCGTTGGAAAACTATTCCCTCACCATTCACGAAGAATGGGGGAAGGATATGGTGTGGGCACAGCGCATTGCAGGGTTATTCTACCGTGTTCCCGCTTTAGGGTATCGGGTGGGTGTCAAACAACCGAGTGCAACCCGACGCATGGCACAAGTTTTCTTTGGGCAAACCCGCTACCGGGATGTGGCCGATCGTGCCCTGAAGCATTTGGGAGGAAGCCTGATTCCCGGCATCAGTTAATAAGCGTTTGAAAAGATGGAGAGAACCTATGGAGCCGCAAGAGATACAGGATTGTGAAGGAATTCGTTGGTCAGACGGAGCCTGTTGCAAGCGGACAAAAGCTAAATTATTAACTGGAAGCCGCTGATTTTGCGACAATGATTGAATGAACAAAGGGTTTAAAATCGATCGCCAACGAGAACATCAAGCGAATGAACGGACATTTCTCGCCTGGTTGCGAACCTCTCTGGCGTTAATTGGATTTGGTTTTGCAATTGCCCGTTTCAGCTTATTTCTGCGCCAACTGCAAACGACCGTCACACAACAAGAAGTAGGTCAGCCCACCTTCTTGAACTCTGAAACTCTGGGAGTTAGCCTGGTTGTGTTTGGAATTGTCGTGATTGCCTTAGCGGCATGGCGTTACAATCAAGTATTCTGGCAAATTGAGCAAGGAGATTATCGCCCCAACCGTCTGCTGATCTGGATATTGGCAGGTGTTGTCATGATTTTAGGGACAATGAGTATCCCGTTGCTTTTGAGGCGCGATCGGGTGCCTCCAATTTCCAAACCGCCCTCGAAAGGCCCGCAGTCTTACTAGTGTCAGTACGCTAATCTTGAAGATAGGGAATGCTTGAAAGCGTTGCAATTGGCCCAATACTTTTCGGTTCAAAAACCGTGAGTTGAGCGAAGTCGAAACTCACGGTTTTACGGATCAATATACTGAGAAGTATCAAATCTAACCCTTTATGGCAATGGGGGAATCCATCTTAGATTGATCGCTCCTCCCTGATTGACGCAAAAAACATCCCCTGCCCGAGCGCGACAAACATTGCCATTCACTTGATAAGGCATTCCCCAGGGAATTGGTTTTATCTCCTGTTCCTGCCCGTTGGCCTGTCTGGTTTGAACCCCTTCTCCATTGGGGGCTGAATTGCGGATCTGCTCTGTCTGCGATCGAGCCTTTCTGGCTTGGGCCTGACAGTAGAGACTTGACGCAACAACCCCGCCTCCCTCTAGTTGCACGTAATCCTGGTTCGAAGCACTCTGACAATTGACCGCTTCCCTGGAAAGGATGGCAGCCTGAACAATTGTCTCAGAACCGGGATAAACCAGAATTGGGAGCAGTGATAGCAGTGAAGCCAATATCCCCCGTGCAGCAACCCAACGGCCCGTATGGGTGATAGTTTCCTGATTCACCATGAGCGTTCCTTCTCAGTTCCTTGTCAATTGCTATAGGCACTAATACCGGGCTGCCCCGCTTCCACAAAGAAAGAAGCATCTGTTTTGATAGGCGCATCGGGTTCTAGAATGGACTCAACCACGCGGTAGTCAGTGCGCCAGGTATCGCGAGTCAGGGTACAACGCACATATCCGCGGGAAACTCCGTTGAAGTACTTAATATGCGGATTCGCAGGAAGGGCCGCTTTCACAGGATCAATAAACTGAACCGGGAAATCGGAAGAAATCGACGTTCCGACAAACTCTGAGGCAACGGTGGCAGAGGCAGGATTGCTGAAATCCACCTTAATGTCATTGGCCCAACTGGAATGAATATCTCCCGTAATGATGATTGGATTCACGGGTCGTTGCTGACGCAGTTGTTGCAAGAAATTGGTGATCCGGCCACGAGCGGCAACATAGCCATCCCATTGATCGACGTTGAACACATCGACAGGCTGGGGGCGGGGGTCAAAGTCAACCCGGGCAAAGATCGTTTGCTGGGCGATCACATCCCAAATTGCCTGGGATTGGCTCAACCCCTGAAACAGCCATTGCTCTTGCTGTGTCCCAGTCATGGTAGCGTTTGGGTCCAATGCAGCGGGGCACAAGGGCTTCAACCCATCCCCACAAGGTTGATCAGTCCGGTACTGACGGGTATCCAGGACATTAAACTCAACCAGATTCCCAAAGGTGAAGCGGCGATAGAGTTGCATGTCTGGGCCAACGGGAAGGGACGACCTCCGGAGGGGCATGTGCTCATAGTAAGCCTGGT
>JANRKG010000342.1:0-8595 GCA_033763635.1 Leptolyngbyaceae cyanobacterium bins.59 | reverse complement strand
GACAATTCATATTTTGATTGTCTGCTATGAATAGCGTTCATGACCGCATCTACAGCTTGTGTACTAGCAGCAAAAGGAGATTTCATGAAGATTGCAGTTGCTAAAGAAATTGAGGTTGGTGAAAGACGGGTTGCCCTGATTCCAGATACCGTGGCGCGCTTGGTCAAACAAGGCTTAGAGGTTTGGGTTGAGGCAGGTGCTGGGGAACAAGCTTGTTTCTCGGACGAGTCCTATGCGGCGGCAGGGGCAACGATCGTCTCGGACACCGCAAAGCTTTGGTCAGAAACCGATATTTTGCTGAAAGTTGGCGCACCTAAAGAACGAGGGCATGGTCAGCATGAAGCGGATTTCCTGCATGAAGGGCAGGTTTTGCTGAGTTTCCTCAATCCTTTGGGCAATCCCGGTTTGATTGAGCATTTAAGCCGTCGTCGAGTGACAGCCTTCAGTATGGAGATGATCCCCCGCAGCAGTCGTGCCCAGAGCCTCGATGCCCTTTCTTCCCAGGCTTCGTTAGCAGGTTACAAAGCGGTTTTAATTGGAGCGGCGGCATTGCCCAAGTTTTTCCCAATGCTAACCACTGCGGCTGGCACGATCGCCCCCGCGAGAGTCTTTGTCATCGGAGCAGGGGTCGCAGGGTTGCAAGCGATCGCCACCGCCCGTCGTCTGGGGGCCATCGTCGAAGCATTTGATATTCGTCCGGCAGTGAAAGAAGAGGTTCAAAGTTTAGGAGCCAAGTTTGTCGAAGTGCAACTGGCGGAAGAAACCGTAGCCGCAGGAGGCTATGCCAGAGAAGTCTCGGAGACATCCCGACAGGCAAGCCAGCAAGCGATCGCCGATCACGTCAAGTTGGCAGATGTGGTGATCACTACGGCCCAGGTTCCCGGTAAGCGCGCGCCCCTACTTGTTACGGCAGAAATGGTGGAGCAAATGAAGCCCGGTTCCGTAATTGTGGATCTCGCAGCGGAACAGGGCGGGAATTGTGCCTGTACGGAGCCTGGTAAGGATGTGATGTACAAAGGCGTGACGGTGATCGGCCCTATCAATCTGCCCTCGACCATGCCCATCCATGCCAGTCAAGTCTATGCCAAGAACCTTTTAGCCCTATTGCAGTTTGTGGTAAAAGACAAAGCGCTGCATCTGGATTTTGCAGATGACATCATCGAGAGTGCTTGTGTCACGCACGAAGGGGCTATCCGAAATCAGCGAGTTCGAGAAGCATTGGAACAGATTGTCTTAAGCGGTAGCTAACTGGACGATGGAAATAGATGACAACGGAGAAACAAGAACGATGACAGAAGAATTGATTACAGCCCTGGTCGTGTTTGTGCTGGCCTCCTTCGTGGGGTTTGAAGTGATTAACAAAGTGCCTCCGACCCTGCATACACCGCTGATGTCCGGTTCTAACGCCATCTCTGGCATTGCTGTCATTGGAGCCTTGCTGGTGTCCGGAGCGAGGGAATGGCATCTCACCGAGATCCTGGGACTCATTGCCATTGTGTTGGCGATGGTGAACGTGGTTGGTGGTTTTCTCGTCACCGATCGCATGCTGCAAATGTTCAAAAAGAAAGAAGCCCAAAGCTAAGACGCTCAATCATGGGAGCGTTTCGACTGCTTGCTGAAGAAAGGAGAAAAATGTGAACGAGTTTTTGCCTTCAGGCATTCAAATTAGTTATCTGGTTGCTTCTTCGCTCTTTATCGTTGGCCTGAAGCAACTGGGTTCCCCGGCAACCGCTCGACGAGGGAACTTGCTGGCAGCCATCGGTATGTTGATTGCGATCGCCGCGACCCTGTTAGATAAGTCGGTTCTCAACTATGAACTGATCCTGGTCGGGATCATTATTGGGTCCATTATTGGGACGATCATGGCCCAAAAAGTTAAAATGACAGCGATGCCTCAAATGGTGGGCTTGCTGAACGGATTGGGCGGTGGTGCCTCAACCCTAGTTGCAATGGGCGAATTCTGGCGGCTCCGTGCCCTACCCGAAGCCGTGCCCCTGGATAGTACGATCACCATTTTGCTGAGTGTGCTGATTGGGGGGATCACCCTGACAGGTAGTTTACTGGCCTTCGCGAAGTTACAGGAATTAATGTCGGGGGCAGCGATCGTCTTCCCAGCCCAACGCCTGATTAGTTTTGCCCTGGTCTTTATCTTCCTCGCAGGAAGTGCCTACCAAATCTACGATCCTACAGATCTTCCCGTCTTTCTGAGTTTGGTGAGCATTTCCCTGATTCTGGGTGTCTTGTTTGTGATTCCCATTGGGGGTGCAGACATGCCCGTTGTCATTTCCCTCCTGAACTCCTTTTCTGGATTGGCTGCGAGTGCCGCTGGGTTTGTGCTGATGAACAACATGTTGATTATCTCAGGGGCACTGGTGGGTGCTTCGGGGATCATCTTGACAGAGATCATGTGTAAAGCTATGAACCGATCCCTGACAAATGTGTTGTTTAGTGCCTTCAATACCAAGGCGACGGGAGGGGCTGTTGGCAGTGGTCAGGTGATCGACAAGACGGTTCATTCGATCGATCCCGAAGAAGGGGCGATGATGCTGGGATATGCCCGCTCGGTCGTAATTGTCCCTGGCTATGGAATGGCGGTTGCCCAGGCACAGCATTCTGTCCGGGAACTGGCTGATTCGTTGGAAAAAATGGGTGTGGAAGTGAAATACGCCATTCACCCCGTTGCCGGACGGATGCCGGGACACATGAATGTGTTGCTGGCAGAGGCAAACGTCCCCTATCCCCAACTCTATGACATGGAGGATATTAACCCCGAATTCGATCGCACCGATGTAGCGTTGGTGATCGGGGCAAACGATGTAGTGAATCCTGCTGCCCGCCATGATACAAATAGCCCGATCTATGGCATGCCGATTTTAGAAGTGGATAAGGCACTGCACACGATCGTCATTAAGCGTGGGATGAGTGCCGGGTTTGCAGGAATTGAGAATGAGTTGTTCTTTAAGGACAAAACCATGATGTTATTTGGCAATGCCAAGGACATGGTGGCTCAGTTAGTGTCCCAGGTGAAGCAACTCTAGGTAAGAGAAGGCAGAGGGCAGAAGGGAAATGTTTACGACACGATCGTTTTACCTGTCTTAACCCGAAAAGGGACTGCTATTTTTGCTTCAAAGCTCAATAGAAATTGGATGGTAGAAGCTAATTCTGCCATCCAATTTTTATCTATTTATGATCTTAAATTCAGGGCAGTAAAGGATCAGGAGGAAGGGGGATTGGGAGTTCTGATTTGCAGGAGCAATCGCCAGTCTTTCACAGCTTGCTTAGACCACATCCAATTTTCTTCCAACACCTCTGGCTGAAAGTCCTGGGGTCGTTCGCTCAAAATTTGCTTGCGATATTCAACAGCTTGTTGGATGAGATTGAAGCGATCCTCTGGATATTGCTTAGACAATTTCATCAGAACTAACGCCAATCCGGCACAAGAGGTATAGATCCCTTCACAGGCGATGGGAGCCTCAACCGTCGCATTCCTTGCTTTGGCTAGAATCGATCGGCCCAGGGCTTGGTTTGCCTGATTATACTCACCGATCGCATAGTAAAAGAAACCCAGCGCATCACTGTACATCACAACATTGGGTTTGGCATCTGCCGCTACTTCCAAATACTGCTGAGCCTCCTGAATTTTGTAGGAAGTTTTGCCTTCCTTAACCGCCTGCATAATTAAGCGACCCCGCAGGAAATTGACCTCTGGGGTATTGGCCTGATCGGGGCTGAGTGCTTTTAAGACCTGTTGAGCTTCTGTAAAAGCGGATTGGTTTAACAGCGTTTCAACTGCCTTTTGGCCTTCTGCCACCTTTCCCTGTTCAAAAGCGCGAATTGCCTGATCTACCAAAACCATCCTGGGATTTGGTTGGGAGACAGGCGTAGCTGACGGAGAAGGGGTTGGCTTGGGAGCAGGTTGAGATGGAACTTCAGAGGGGGTGAACAGGGAAACTAAACGCTCTTGAACGGTGGGAAAGAATCGGATTCCAACCCCGCCGATCGCCGTAACAACGATTCCTGCTAGCAGTGGCATGAGCCGAGAACGGTGATTGCGGCGGGGATTCAGTTGAGGGTGGGAGTGTTGGGGCGGGGTCGTCGAAGTTTGGGAGGAAGCAGCGATCGGTCCCTGAGAAATTGTTCTGGCAACAGGACCGACACCCTCCGCTTTTGCGAGAGGTCTCTGAGCCAGCATCATTTCTTGCCACTGAACGATAGAAACGCACCGAACCCGCATAAAGTCCTTTACTTTCCACTTACGACTCTGAAATGGTTCTGTTGAAAGGGAGAAGGGGGGAGCGGTAACAGGTGAAAGAGAAGGGGCAACCGCTTCATCGCGAGGATTAGCAGGAATGTCCAGATAAGGGCTACCTTTCCAGGGGTCCATGAGTAATAGATTTTCGGAACTGGAAGCGACCAGGGTGGGTTCCAGGGAGCTATCTTCATCAGCGGTAGATAACTGACGAATTAAGTCTGAGACAGAAGTAGAAGCCTCTTCAGTAGTAGGTTCAGCATCAGAAATAGGTGCCAGGTCATCAATCAAACTGGCGAGATCCGTCTCCTCTTCCTGGGAAAGGGCCGCGATGCTCTGGTGAGTTTTAGTCGCGAAATCCTGACCGCGCGAGTTTGATCGAGCGCTGGGCGTAGGCACAAGGGGGTTGCCAGTTCCCGTTCCTGGAGAGGGGCTGCCTTGAGACCGTGATTCTACGATCGCATTTGCATCTGTTACAGGTTTCACCGAACCAGTTTTTATGGCTCGTCCTGCCTGAGAACGGCTTGCGACTGGGGTTTCTAAGGATTGATTGAGTGGGGTGTTGCTTGAAGAAATGCCCCCTTTCGTCCCATGCTCATCCCTGGAAAGCTGGGAGATTAAGAACCCATCGAATTCTGGATGCATGTAGAGGACGGGAAGTGCCCAGTACAATTGTTGGGAACCATAGGCCGAGACTAACCCTTGACGGGCACGGCTCACGCTTAAATCGACCGGGGCACCCTGTTTAAGATTTCTGTAGAACAGCCGAGTTAAGGTCAAGGCAACCTCATTGGGAATTCGTTCCGCCATTGCCAGCACGGCTGGAATTCCCCGTCTGACCAGGGCTTCTGCTAAACTTCGCTCGCGGCTATCGGTCTTCACCAAATTTGTTGCGGTATCGGCTCCTCGGCAGGAGTTAAAAACCGCCATCCGGATTCCGTTGTTAACGAGCAAACCCGCTAGATCATCCCCGCTCAAAACTTCTGTCAGCCCTGTTTTCCGGCTAACCAGATAAAGGGCACCTCCCGCCGCTGCTAAATTGCTGTGACCTGCATAGTGGAGAACTTGGTACTGGCCCTGCTCCAGGGCTTGGGTTAACTGTTCCCGATCGGGCTGTTCTAAAATCGTCAGTTCCACTGTAGGAACTTCCCCTGGGTTCTCCCCATGGCTCCGGAGGGGTTGATAAAGTTCTTCCTGTAAATGGGTGACTTCGCGCTTTAATTCCAAACTCTCCTGATCGCTGGGAACTGCCAAAACCATCAGGATCTTGAGTGGTGGTTGGGTTTGGGCGGTTAAGGAATGGAGCGCCAGGTCTCGAAATGGGAGCGCCAGGGCGATGGGTGTGAAGGTTGGCTGATAGCGGGAAAAAACAATATCGGTTCCTGTCGCAATCGATCGGTTACCTGCATATAACACTTCCCAGGGAAGGCAGGGAAGTTGAGTTCCTTTAACCCCCAAGCGCAGCCGTAGTCCTTCCCGTCGATGGTGGGCAATGCCCTGGGCTGTCATCCAGCTATCGCGTATGGTTCCCTGGAAAAGCAGGTTATACAACTGCTGCCCAAAGACACTTAAGGTGGGGGATGGTTCAGAAGAATTGGTCCCGAAGGGGTTAGCAACCCCAGTTTGTAGCAGATTGAGAACAGGGTCATTCATGAGGTGTTGAGCCTGGGCCAACCAATCTTCCACAGGCCAGACGAACTGTTCTTCCGCCAAGGGGACACCCGGAGACACCTTTTCCGTCCGCACCAGGTATTCATGACCCCCTACGGGAGTTACAGAAATATAGAATTCCTGAATCACAATCTCAGGTTCTCCCCAATGTCCTAAATATTAACCGTGCGATCAAGTGGATTGAACTTGTCAAGGAACTAGAATTAAAGGACTGGCATCTGTCAATATAAGTTTCACTTAAATTCACCTTCGCTTAGTTCGAGGGCTGCTCAGGAGAAGAATGGAGATCGGTTGAAGCTTTCTTCTCTCCCCTCTTCTCTATCAAAGCACTTTCACTGACGGATGGACTGCTTTAAGGGAGCCTTTATTCCATCCTCATATTGGCAAGAGGCAGGAGGCATAGGGCAGAAGGATAATGTTTAAAACACGGTCGTTTTCACTTGTCAATCTGTCCTAATCAGAAAGGTACTATAGTAATCAGACCTAAACCTAAATTTCCTGGTGAGGGCTATGGAATCCCTGGCATATCTTCACTCCGCTCTCGTGTATGAAGCCGCTTGTGCTTCTGAAGTGTCATCTTCTGGGCCGTCTGGGCCGCTGCCGAACTCTCCTAAGGAGCGCAGCGATTCCCGTCAGGGTCGTTCCCGGTACAACTGGGTGTGTTATAGTGTAGCGCTGCTGGTCGGCTTGGTCCAGATGGAAGGTGCTCTGGCGTTGCGGCGGGGCGATCGGGGGGCTGCGGTGATCGACCTCCAAACAACCTTGAAGAATCAGGGCTATTTTAGGGGTCCGGTGACAGGGGTATATGGGCCGATGACTGAGGCTGCTGTGCGCCAGTTCCAAACCACTCGGCAACTGAAGGTAGATGGAGTGGCAGGTGCTCAGACGTTAAGTACCTTACAAGGGAATTCAATTTCGCAGCAAGGGAATCCTGTTTCGGGAGTGCCGTTAGCCAATTCTGTTCCAGCCAACTCTGTCGGGACGGATGCGATCGTCTCAGCAACGCCCTTAAAAACAGCCCTGCGCTCTGGAAGTCGGGGAGATGCGGTGATCAATTTGCAAAAGCAACTGATGCAATTGAATTATTACAGTGGCCCCATCACTGGAATTTTCGGTCCCAAAACAGAAGAGTCTGTCAAACGGTTTCAAGCGAGTCAGGGATTAGTGGTGGATGGAATTGCCGGGACAAAAACGACTCTAGCGCTTCAGACCCTTGGAACTTCTCCCACTCAATCGGTCACAAATAACCTGGCGGGTGGAGGAACGCCTCCCACGGCAAATTCAGCCGTGACCTCTACACCCAATTCCCAACCGCCTGTTCCTGAGACCAATACTTTAGAGGTTTTACAACCGGGAGATAATGGAGCTGCGGTGACAGCCCTGCAAATTCGTTTACAAAAGGTAGGGGATTATCAAGGCCCCATTGATGGGTTCTACAGTGTACAAATGGCAGAGGCGGTGAGAGAGTTTCAATCCCGTCACAATATTCCTGCGGATGGGATTGCTGGCCCTAGAACGCAAAAAGCAATTTTTAGTGACAGCCCAGAGTCTCTTTCTCAAGGCCCTGTCACCTCAAATGCGAACGTTGAAGATACAACGGCTCAAGCGGATAACCCACAATGGGTGGTTTCCGGTCAGGTAATTTCCCAGGTTGGCAGCTTAATTCCTAACCCGTCTCAATCAAACCCAACTCAAACAACTACAACGTTAGATTTGCTCACGCTTCAACAACGCTTGCAAGCATCCGGCTTTTATCAGGGACCATTGGATGGCAAGATAGGACCGCAAACGAGAGCAGCGATCCGCAATGCTCAGGATTATTATGGGATTTCTGAAGCGCAAGTCTGGAGTGGGCAGTTTTAATCACTGTCCCCCTTTCTGAATCTAAAGTGGCAACAAAGCCCGCTGACACATGGGACAAATGGCATGAATCGTGAGTTGGCAATCTAACAGGTGATAGCCTTCTTTCTGGGCAGTTTTCGTACCCGTTTTCAGGATGGAATCACTCTTGAATTCGATCGTCTTATTGCAACGAACACAAATTAAATGGTGATGGTGATGAGGATAGGGCTGGTTAATTTCATAGTGCTTGTGACCCTCTGCTAATTCCAGTTCCCGCAGAATGCCCATCCGAGCCATTAATTTCAGAGTGCGATAAATCGTTGAGAGGCTAATTAACTCCCCTTCTTTTTGCAAAAGCATGTGCAAATCCTCGGCACTGAGGTGTTCCCCCTCAGGCAGATTTTGAAAAACATGCAGAATGGTTTCTCGTTGGGGGGTTAAGCGCCAACCCCTTTCGTGCAATTCGGCTTTGAGAGAAGAGGTTGTGTAGGCAGACATAGCACTATTGCCAATAAGACTCACTTATTGAGAAGGATACACAATCGGCAATGAATTTTCAAGAAGAAGTTCTTATTGAGAAGTATGAAAAAAATAGGGAGAATTACAAGCCTTTCCCAGTAAGGTTTTTGTCTAATTGTGGGAAGTAACAATTAGAAAGGTTTTGAAATCTTTCATTTTAAAGTGACAAGAGACATTCCAACGGAATGTCTCTTGGGAGGAACTGGATTAAGCGGGCGATCGAACAATTAGGAGATTTCCAGAAAAGTACTTACCTGTGGGTTGCCCTTTGGCTTCGCTCAGGGCGCGGGCGCTGGTTGAGCGAAGCCGAAACC
>JANRKG010000341.1:0-5920 GCA_033763635.1 Leptolyngbyaceae cyanobacterium bins.59 | reverse complement strand
CACTCCCTGGGCTTTCGGCTCATTCGTGCTTTAGTGCGCCAGTTGCGGGGAACGTTGGAAGTCGTGGGGCAAAGGGGTACGAGTTTTCATATTACATTTCCAAACCCCTGAAGTTGTCCCATGTGATCAATTCGTGTCTCCTATTTACAAAGAGATAAACTATGTGTGCTATCAAAATTCTGATCGTAGAAGATGAAGCGATCGTTGCGGAGGATATCGCTTTAAGTTTAGAAAAAATGGGCTATCAAGTGCTGGGTATGTTAGACTCCGGCGAAATCGCCCTGGCAAAGTTGACAGCCGAGTTCCAGAATCCTGAATGCCATCCTGACCTCATCTTGATGGATATCATGCTCAAAGATCAGATGGATGGGGTGGAGACCGCTCAACAGATCCGAGATGTATTCAAAATTCCGGTCGTCTACTTGACTGCGAATGCCGATAGCAACACCTTGCAACGGGCGAAGGCAACGGTGCCCTTTGGCTATTTACTGAAGCCTTTCAAAGAGGCAGATCTGCGAGCAACGATCGAAATTGCCCTCTCCCGTCATCAGGCAGAAATCGAAGTCCAAAAAGCGTTAACTGCGGCTCAAACAGTCTTACGGGAGGCCGAGCCTTCTCCAGAGTCGGAGTACCTGGCGATCGCCTGCCACGAATTTCGAACTCCCCTTTCCGTGATCAAATTCTCTTCTGAATTCCTGCGTAGCTACGGCACAAGCTTACCGGAAGAAAAGAAGCAACTGTACCTGCAACGCATTCAAGCTGCGTCCGACAACATGAATCGACTCCTGGAAGATGTGTTAGTTCTAGGACAGGCAAATTCAGGCCGCCTGGAGCATCATCCCGTTGCCCTGAATGTTGCGACTTTCTGCCAGGATTTAATTGATGCCCTGCAATGGACGGCGGGGAGTCAGTACAGTCTACACCTGCTCTGCGAGGGAAATTGTGAGCAGGTATTCCTGGATGAAAAGTTACTCTGGCATTTATTAAATAACCTTTTGTCCAATGCAATTAAATATTCTCCTCAAGGGGGAAAAATCTGGTTGACGGTGAATCGGGAGGGGAACCAGATTTATTTCCAGGTCAAGGATCAAGGCATTGGGATTCCAGAAATGGATCAAAAACGGCTATTTGAGCCTTTCCATCGGGCTGGAAATACGGGAAAAATTCCCGGTACTGGGTTGGGGCTTGCAATTGTTCAGCGATCGATCGAACTCATGGGGGGGACGATTCACCTGAAAAGCCAGGTCGGTCAGGGAACTGTATTTACGGTGGCGCTACCAGTGCAGCTTCAATCGCTTCTTGCAACTCCTGAATCTTGAAGGGCTTGACAACATATCCTTTAGCTGGAGTTAAATAGATTCGGCGCAGGGTGGGTTCATCTGTGGAAGCGGTGAGAAAGATGATCGGCAACTGAAAGCGTTCCCAAATGTGATGAGCAGCCTCGATACCGTCTGTTTCACCTTGAATGCGGACATCCATTAAAACTAAGTCTGGCGGAGAATTCTCAATCATGCTGAAAGCCTCCTGAGCATTGCTAGTT
Organism: Leptolyngbyaceae cyanobacterium bins.59; assembly: GCA_033763635.1. GTDB lineage: Bacteria > Cyanobacteriota > Cyanobacteriia > JANRKG01. The sequence continues at coordinate 4,380 of JANRKG010000341.1, read as the reverse complement.
GTCCCAACAACGCCATATCCCATCAGGATCAGGCTGTCCTCAATATCTAAAGCAAGAATACTCTCATCTTCAACAATGAGGATGCGTTTGCCCACCATTTGCTGTTCAGTTCCTTCTTTTTAGTTCCTTCTTTTCAGTTCTTCCCAGTCGCAGTTCAATGATACGTATCACTGACAAAGAAACCTTTTCTTTTGTGATGGTTTGTTCTTAATCAAGCCATTCATCCTATCAATGATCTCTAATCCCCTGGGTTTCCTGTGTTATCTGATTACTCCGACTATGTAATAGGTCTGGCAACCTTTGACCTAAATGGTTTGCCAAAGCAGCATTTTGTCACATCCAGTGACAATGATGGTGCTTGGATTCAAGTGATATTTCAAACCCTCTGCTTAAAGTCCCTCCTGGCCTGTAGCTTGAAGTTGGAAGGATTAACCCATATTACGATTCAAGGATCACAAAACGATATCTTAATTGTTAAGCAAGAACTGCGTTATGTGGGGCTACTCCTGCAAAAGGCAACCCCTCAAGAAATTCTCGTCTCCGTACTCGAAAACAGCCTAAACCTCTGAGACTTGCGATCTAACCCACCCGCCCATTTTCCATTAGTATTTTCTTCGCTGGTACAGGGGTGTGCACACCGACAAGACCAGATTGTTAGAACGTGTAGTTCCATTGTGGTAAGAATTCATCAAAGACAATTGACATGTTGGATTTGAAGTCTTCAGCCACTGTTCGACCCGTTTGATAAGTCTTGTCGAGAATGGTCGTGAATACCTTGAGACCTTTACGAGTCGTTGCCTTTGCCATCAACCCTTGCACCATTTTGCAACTATTTCACCTTATTTAATCCTCGATCCTAAATGTGTATGAGCCAACCCAGTCAGTTTCACGAGCCGGACCAGAGAACACAAGATAAGTTCGTCAAAAGCTGGGATTTAATTGTGGACTTTTACGATGGCAGTTCAATGCGAACTTTCTTAGGAAACAACCTTGCCGATCTCATGGTTCAGTTCGTGAAATCCATGCAAAGTGAGGGTTACAATCGATCGCTGCGTGCAGGACAGGTGATGCATCATTTAGTTCTGTCCCGATCGCGTGAGCATGGTTCTCTCGGTCGATGTCACCTATCTTTTGATCCAGAATATGGCACTTACGAAGTGAATGGGCAAAGGAAGACAGTCCAAGCTTTACGGGTCAGTTACCGAGTGGATGGAAGAATCCTCGACGACTTTGCAGAAGATGATATTGTCTTCACTGACCGAATTCGCACCCTTTTGCAAACGTTGTCAGCACAACCCCTTGAGTAGTCTTAACTCCGAACAGCCGATCGCTGGGCTTGCCGTTCTTGAATGCGCTCCAGCGTGCCGACCGGAATTGCAGCAATGAGTTGGCGAGTGTACGCCTGTTGTGGTTCGCGGTAGATCTGCTCCGCCGGACCCACCTCTTCGATCTTGCCCCGATTCATCACCAGAATCCGATCGCTCATGAACTTGACCACCCCCAGGTCATGGGAAATGAAGATATAGGTGAGCTTGAATTCTTCCTGAAGCTCCTTTAACAGGTTCAAAACCTGGGCTTGCACAGAGACATCCAAAGCCGACACCGATTCATCACAAATGATGAACTTGGGATTCAAAGCCAGGGCACGGGCAATACAAATCCGTTGCCGTTGTCCTCCAGAAAATTCGTGGGGATAGCGCTTCATCGCATCCGCATTGAGTCCCACCCGTTCTAGCAGATACACCGCCCGATCGCGCCGTTGTTGGGGAGACTGGCGATCGTGAATCTGGAGCGGCTCCATCACTGCATCCCCTACGCTCATTCGGGGATTCAATGACCCGTAGGGATTTTGGAAGATAATCTGCATCTCCCGTCTCAGAGGTCGTAAGAGATTGGGGGATAGGGATAAAACTTCTCGACGCTCAAAGCGAATCTCACCACCCATCGACGGCACCAGGCGCAGCAAGGCACGGGCCAGGGTCGTCTTCCCACAGCCCGATTCTCCCACCAGACCCAGCGTTTCACCGGGATAGACTTCAAACGACACATCATTTACAGCCATGACATACCGCTGGGTCTGTCCCAAAACACCTTTCACAGGAAAAGCAACTCGCAAATGACGCACCGAGAGGAGGGGTTCCTGTTGGTGAAGTTGGGTGAGTCGTTCTTCCAGTTCCGTAGGGGTGACTTCTAGTGCGCCCTGCAACCCTGTTGCAGGGTCCTGAGGCTTCTCGGCAATCGTCACCTCCCCTGTCTCAGAAGTCGTCACTTCCATATAATCCGCAACGGTCGGCAAATACTTCAACCGCCGATCGGGTCGGGGGCGGCAGGTCAGCAAGCCTTTGGTATAGGGATGCTGGGGATTCGAGAAGATTTGCATCACCGGACCCGATTCCACAATCTTACCCCGATACATCACAACGACCTGATCCGCAATCTCCGCAATGATCCCCAGGTCGTGGGTGATGAACATAATGGACATACCCCGACGATCGCGCAATTCCCGCAGCAAGTCTAGAATCGTCGCCTGTACTGTCACATCTAGCGCGGTAGTGGGTTCGTCTGCAATTAATAGAGTCGGGTTGCAACTGATCGCCATTGCAATCATCACCCGCTGAATCTGACCTCCCGATAGCTGGTGAGGGTAGCGTTCTAAAATTTGGGATTTTTGCTGATTAATCTGTCGGTTAATGTAAGCTTCACCGGGCAAAGATTTACCAGGATTCAAGAGGGGAAATTCTTCAACATATCGCCGCCGCAGTTCTTCATCGGGAGGCAGCAATTTCACTTCCTGAAGGAGGGCGATCGCCTGTCTGCGGGCTTCTGCTTTAGAGATTTTCTGGTGCAGACAAATTGCCTCAAGCAGTTGAAAGCCAATGGTATAGACCGGATTGAGGGAACTCATGGGTTCCTGAAAGATCATCGAGATCTGTCCGCCCCGATACTCCTGTTTTTGCCGAGCAGAGAGCCGCAGCAGGTCGATCGCCGCTCCACCCTCTTTCGTGTTACGAAACCAGACCTCTCCTCCTGCAATTCGCCCAGGAGCAGGCACTAATCCCATTAAAGCCAGGGCCGTGACTGACTTGCCCGAACCCGACTCACCGACAATGCCGATCGTTTGTCCCCTGGGAATCTCAAAGGAAATGCCATCTACAGCCTTCGTCAGGCCGCTCTCCGCCTGGAATTGAACGCTCTGAAATTGAACGCTTAGATCCCGAACTTCTATAACAGAACTACTCATGCAACTCAGCAATGCAGATTAGATGGATCTTAACAGGCTCGCTGAAGGGATGGTGTTTTACAGCAGATGTTTTGGGCAAGACGGGATGCAGGAACACCTCTGTAGCACATTTTTACGTATCTTCACGATCCTTCTTATTGCTTATTTCCTCTGATAGACGATCTAATTCGTTACGGTCGTTACGGTTTAATCGGCAGCCTCGATAGTGATGGGGCTGCGTCCAATGAAAGTTTTCATAACCCCCAAGCACAGGATTAAGCATTAACTATGAGCATTCAAAATCGCAAATTTAATATGGTTGCCAATCTGGCAGCGATCGTTGGCGCGGGTGCCCTGCTGAGTTTGCCCACTGCCGCCTTCTCTGCTCCCAGTGAACATCTAATCGCTCAAACGGGCGGTAGCACGAACCCAGCAGATATCACTCCAAGCCCCAGCCCCGCAGATGCCCCCCGTGAAGGTGGGGATGCAACCCAAAATACCCCTTCCAACTCCAATACCCTCCCCGGTTCCGGTAGCCAAAACGACATCAACCAAACCAGCCCCAGTCTGACGAATCCCGATCCAAACCGGACACGGGTTAGCCCCAACACCGACCCTAACACCAGCCCAGCCAACGTTAATACGAACGATGGCACCTACCAGAACAATCCCTCCGGTACCCCCAGCAATTCCAACATGAACATGGATATGAATCAGGGGGGTAGCTCGGTTGAGCAACGAACCAACACCACCAATCAACAACGGACCAACACCACCAATCAGCAACGGGTGAACACCACCAATCAACGTCCTACCAACACAGGGACTTACAACAACCAATCCACTGACACCAATAACAGTGGCAGCACCAGCACTCAGCAAAATACGGGTGGCGTAAGAGCGCTGTGGTAAACATTGGGTAAATTTGGATTCCTAAATTAAGCCTCCACTCAATTCTTCTTCCACCTAGAAGGGTTGAGTTTGGGGGCTATCTGTCTGCCAACATTCTACTTTCACTGTTTATTGTATGAACCTCCAACGATCGCTCCGGCACTTGAGCCTTACCCTTGCTTTTGGCTTCTCGCTTTCCGGTCCATCGCTGGCCCTGGAAACCCTTCCCGGCACAAGCCTCTTTCTCCCCACTCTTTCCCCCGCTTCCT
>JANRKG010000340.1:0-4071 GCA_033763635.1 Leptolyngbyaceae cyanobacterium bins.59 | reverse complement strand
TTTGACCGTCACAAAATTACCGTTGAAGATTTGCTAACCACAACCTGGGTGATGCGGGAACAGGGGTCTGGAGCCCAGCAAATGTTTGAAAAGGCTTTGCAAAGCTGGAGTGTAGATCTGGCCCAACTAGAGGTGGTTCTGGTCTTAAATAGCAGTGAGATGGTAAAAGCTGTAGTAGAAGGCGGAATTGGGGCTGCTGCCCTACCAGAGTTGATGGTACAAAAGGAACTGCGCCTGGGGGTGTTGAACGCGGTACAGGTGATTGATCAACGTTCTGGAACCCCGGCTTTACTCGATATTGTGCAACCCATCTGGAAGCTGAAACACCGACAACGATTTCAAACCCAGATTATGGTGGCTTTTGAAAATATTCTGCACAATTCCATTGCGATCGCCAGCTAAGTAGCTGGGTGCAATTAAACTAAAGATGATTTTGGGGGTGGAGGGGGTGGAACCCCCTGTCTGGGGGCAACGCCCCCACCCCCCGTCTTACAATTAATTACGCCTACCTACTTACACAAACAACTCATGCGCGGGTTAGCGGAAAGAGATCAACTATTAAATAGAGCGGGGAAATTAAGCCGTTGTCTTCCTGCTTTATCAGAACGGGAGGGTTCGGGAACCCTCTCAAAACCTCTTTGCTTCAGCTACATGGATGTAGAGAAGGTTCCCGTGTGGTTGTTAAGCCACAGAGCATTACGCTGAACCATGCGGCATAATCTATAATACAAATATTCTGGTTCTTGAGTTCAAAGCCTACGGAAAAGCTGTTCAGTTCAGCGCACTTGATAAAGCGTTGCGGACTGCAAAATTCATCCAGAACAAGTGCTTACCGTAATATCGGACTATTCCCCAAAAGAGAGCGTACCAGCATTGCTGAACCGTTCCGCCAGATTGGATGCTAGCGTATCCGCTAGACCCGAATGAAAGCCAGAAGGCTATCAACGAAGTAGCCCTTAAAAGCCCTATAACCTGCCAACCCATCTCAGGAGGTTTCGATGAAAACGGACCCATCCAACGATCGCCCGTCAACCCGGTTGTTGGTCGAAGTCGTAGAGAGATTAGCGGCTCCTTTCCCTGCTGAAGCGTATGACGTGCGAGACATTCCTGGTGGTGGTTATTGGGTCTACCTGAAGTGGCAACAAATAAGAGACCGTCTGGACGAAGTTGTTCCTAATTGGGAATGCTCATACTGCCCTCCTGTGTACCTGGGGCAAAATGAGGATTACTGTGCGATCGGCTGCACAATAACAATCCTTGGAGTATCGAGGCAAGAGTGGGGAGATGCGAAAGTAAGCCTCATCTCCAACAGTGGCAATGACATGGCACGGGGCACCCCACTGCAACGCGCAAGAGCCAAGGCGTTCTCGAATGCTGCTGAAGCATGGGGAATTGGGCGCGAACTTGATGACCAGAAAGCGCTGCTGCAATACCTGATCGACCAGGGCGATCGCAGACCACAGGTGATGACTTCGGCAAGGAAGAAAGGGGTGAGCTTCAAGAACAAAGGGATAGGTCTGCTCGACTTGCCAAGGCCAGATCAAGGCAAGCCAAGACCAAAAGAAACTGATTCAAACTCTCGTATCTCCGTTGCCCAGGTCAAAGAACTCATGCAAGCCAAGCTAACAACAAGATACTCAGATCAAGCTTTGGGTTTCCTGATGCGCGAGTACAACATCATTTCTTTGGATCAGCTAAAGCAATCCGACTTTGAATCGTTCAAGCTTGCCGTTTCCAACCCCGCACTGGCGATCGCTCATCACCAGAATGCAACGGCTCAAGCGGGGTAGCCTTAAAAATGCTCCACCCCAAAGTACAGCTTGCCACAGCAGCGATCGGGTTGGGTATTGCGATCATTTCGATGCTGGCACTTAACCACCTTGCTAACGCATCATGTCGTGATGCGTTCGGTCCTGGGGCTTACAACAGAATTAGTAATCTTAGATAAAATTAGTTAAAAATAGACATTTGTGAAGTTAAAATACTTATATGTCTAAGATTTCTATTGCAGAAGCTGCCGAACTATTAGGGGTCAGTACTAAAACGCTCAGGCGTTGGGAAGATGAAGGAAAGTTGGCCCCTGAAAGAACCAGTGGTGGGCATCGGCGGTATGACCTGGCCCAACTACTTCATCTTGACCAGGGGGAGCGGAAAACTATTGCTTATGCGAGGGTATCCAGCCATGACCAGAGCAATGACTTAAATCGTCAAGTGGAAGTGTTGGAAATATTCTGTGCTAGCAGAGGTTGGAGCTTTGAAGTTATTCGAGATCTAGGCTCTGGCATGAACTATTGAAAGAAGGGCTTAGTACGACTCTTGAAACTAATTGCTGCTGGCAGTGTTGAACGACTGGTGATCACCCACAAAGACCGATTACTTCGCTTTGGTGCAGACCTGGTATTCACGCTATGCGAGATATTTGCTACTGAAATTGTCATCATCAACCGTACTGAAGATTCTAGCTTTGAGGAAGACTTAGCCAAAGATGTTCTGGAAATCATTACCGTCTTCTCTGCACGACTGTATGGCAGTCGTAGTCATAAGAATAAGCAGTTAATGGAACAACTTCGAGCTGTCGCTAACTCGATCGAATCATGAGCCATAAGACCTACACCGCTGAACTGCCCAAGGAGCTTCTGGATTTTGCAGTTGCCTATAGTGCATTGCAAGGAGAAGACCGGGGCTATGCGCTGGACGTGATTCAAACAGAGCCGTCTCAAACCAAACGAAACCAGTTGCTACAGGCCCGTGGCTACAATAAGCGCCAAGCCAATAGTCTGCTCAAAGATATTCAGGGCAAATTGGATTCTGCAATCGAATGCCGACAACGCCATATCGATACCCTAGAAGGTAAGATTAAGAGTGCTAAACGGCAGATTGAAAGGTGGACTACGCAGTTAAGCAAATATCCGTACCCTTGCTGCGATATTCGGCGGAACCAGTGGAGAACTACCCAGCATCGATTACGGTTCAACATTCACCACAAACGCCGTTACCTGATTGCCCAGCAGCGTAAGCTAGAAGTGCTGCAATGCAACTCAACCTCCGTTAATCTGGGACCTGTCAATAACTTCACCTTCGTTGGCAGTCAGGGGGAATCCTGGGGTAATCAAATCTGCCAGTATGACGGGACAACTATCAAAATCCGCTTACCGGAACGATTAGAGCCTGTGTTCAATGGGAAGTATGTTCAAGCACCCTTGACGTTTCCCTACGGTCAGGGTGCTATCCGGGCTGCATTAATACGTCGAGCCATCAACCGTAATTCAGGTGAAGTAATTCCAGCAGGTAAAGGTGAAGCATTGACCTGGCGGATTTACCAGAAACGCGATCGCTGGTATATTGCGGTGACTCTGGATGTAACGGAGGTGCCCACTCAGTCTAAGCCTGTTCAATACGGTTGCATTGGGGTTGACTTTAATCCAGGTGTAATCGGTTGGTGCTATGTCAGTAGCGATGGTCATCCTGTTGCTAAAGGGCAATTCAAAGTGAGCCTGCATTCGCGCAGGACAGGTCAAGTCAAAGCAGCGTTAGCAGATATTGCAGTGAAGCTGGTTGCCATTTCAGAGCGATACTGCTGCCCGATCGTGGTGGAACGATTGGACTTTAGTGCCAAGAAGAAACGGATGCGAGAAGAAGGGCGGCGTTATGCCCGTATGCTGAACTATTTCGCTTATTCCACCTGGCACGAAGTGCTAGCCACTCGATGCCTGAACCGTGGCACAACTTTGATTCAGGTCAATCCTGCCTACTCATCATTGATTGGATTAACAAAGTTTATGCGGAGATTCGGTATGAGTTCCGATACCGCAGCAGCCTTAGCCCTGGCGCGTCGCGCCATGAAGCTGAGTGAGTCGGTCCCTGCCCAAGTCGCTTCTCTTGTTGTGAGGACAAGAAAACACGTTTGGGCATCATGGTATCGGCTCAATCGGAAGCTGAAGGGAATTCCCCGTCATCACTTCTATCAACCGAGGTTAACAGCCTCTCTGAGCAATTATCCATCTGGATTGGTGGCAAATGCCCCTTGGGATGACCAGATGGGTTCTGGAAACAGTGTTCAGAAATCAGGTG
>JANRKG010000339.1:0-8534 GCA_033763635.1 Leptolyngbyaceae cyanobacterium bins.59 | reverse complement strand
GGGTAAACTGTTTGGTACGCTTGGGTTTGGTAGCCGCAACCGCAGCCAATTTACCGAATCTGAAAAGAACTTATTTCAGGCAATTTGCGATCAGATTGCTGTTGCGTTGGAGCGGTCTCAGCTATTTGCTGCCTTACAGCGGCAGACAGAAGACCTTCTGGCTGCAAACCGAGTGAAAGACGAGTTTTTGGCGGTTCTTTCCCATGAACTTCGTACCCCTCTCAACCCCATCCTGGGGTGGGCAAAACTTTTGCAATCTCCTAAAGTTAGCTCTGATAAGCTTCAGCAGGGTTTGACGACGATCGAGCGCAATGCAAAACAACAGGTGCAACTGATCGAAGACCTGTTGGATATTTCTCGCATCATTCGCGGCAAAATGACTTTGAACTTTGCGACGGTTATTTTGTCTGAGCCGATCATGGCTGCACTGGAAACAGTGCGTTTAGCCGCAGAAGCAAAATCGATCGGGTTAGAGGTGGTGTTTAACCCCCTTGTGGGGGCAACGCAGGGTGATGCAGGCAGGTTGCAACAGGTATTTTGGAATTTGCTGTCGAACGCCATTAAGTTCACCTCCATAGGCGGAAAAGTCACTGTGAAATTAGAACAGGGGTTGGGAGATGATCCAGCGCTCAACAACGATGAAATTCCTTTCTCCTCATCTTCCCAGCCCCTCACTCCCTCACCCTCCTATGCCCAAATCACCGTCACCGACACCGGAAAGGGCATTGCACCCGACTTTTTGCCCCATGTCTTTGAGCTATTCCGACAACAGGATAGTTCAACAACTCGTTCTTTTGGTGGGTTAGGTTTGGGGCTGGCGATCGCCCGTCAGGTGGTCGAAGCGCATGGGGGGAACATTATAGCTGCCAGTGCCGGAGAAGGCCAGGGGGCAACCTTTACAGTGCAGTTGCCCCTGATCTCTGCGCCCAGTTCTAGCACTCCTCAGCCCCCGCAATCACTCCCCCTGAGCTTGAAAAACCTGCGGGTGATGGTGGTCGATGATGAGGTCGATTCTCTGGATCTCGTGAAAATTGTGCTGGAAGGGGAAGGCGCATCGGTCGAAGTCGCCACTTCTGCAATGGCAGCGCTCCGGACTTTAGCCCAATCCCAGTTTGATTTGCTGATTAGCGATATTGGCATGCCAGAGATGAACGGTTACACCTTCATTCGGCAGGTACGGAGTTTTCTCCCTCAAATAAACCGTAGTATTCCGGCGATCGCCCTGACTGCTTATGCAGGTGAAACGAACCAACGCCAAATTCTAGCAGCGGGGTTTCAAACCCATTTAGAAAAGCCGATTGATCCACAGCATTTGTTGGATGCGATCGTTGCTTACTTCACCCTCAACTAAGTTTCGTTAACAATACTCAAAATTTGGTCATACAGGGCTGAAGAGACTCGAAAGTCTGAGGTGGCCTCAGCACTTCCCGGTACAGGCGGCTCGATATTCACAAGTTCACGATACACTGCCTCTGGAATGATGACTCGCTGGTAGAGAAGGGGCAGAAGCCTTAGTTGGTTTATTGCTGCTAAATTTGTGATCGCTGATGTGTCACTAACAACAATCACAATCGCCCCAACTCTCGTAAGTTTTTCAAATCCAACTCAAAATCTTCAACGTCATAAGAATACAGTGCAATTTTGCGTTGCTTTAGAAGTTGACGAAAAGCATTGAGTGACATATCTGCTAAGTGGCTAGCGTAGCCAAGCGTTAAACGACCCGTTTGAAACAGATATATAGCAATTTCCTGACGAAACTCACTTGGCGTAAGTTGAGAAGCTTGCAGGATTTCATCTGAGATGACAACACTCATAGGAGAGCGACCTTACCGACCACACCTTACAGCGTAACCTAAACACTCCTGATGCCGACAGACAACCTTAATATTGCTACCCCAAAACAGGAGTGTAAAGTCCGATATGCAGCATCCAATGCTCCCTATAATTTTCTTCCATCGTCTACGATTAAAAATGCTATTCTAGAAAACTCCCTTCATCCTTAATGACTATGGACCCAGCCCTGACTCAATTTGGCGCTCAGATGTCGAACCTCACTGGGGTACGCGCGATCATGAAAGACATCATCGAGACGTTAAGAGCGGCGAAGGGCCGAGAATTTATTAACCTCAGTGCTGGGAATCCGGTCATTCTGCCTGAAGTCGAACAACTCTGGCGAGATTGCACAGCGGATCTACTCGCCAGCCCAGAGTATGGAGAGGTCGTCTGTCGGTATGGATCGAGCCAGGGATATCAACCCCTCATTGAAGCCATCGTGCAGGATTTTAATCAGCGCTACGGGTTAGCCTTGACCGATCGCAATATCCTGATTACCCCCGGTAGCCAAAGCCTGTACTTCTATGCCGCCAACGCTTTTGGGGGATACACGACCGCAGGAAAGCTGAAGCAGGTTGTTCTCCCCCTCAGTCCCGACTACACGGGGTACGGTGGGGTTAGCCTTGTCCCGGAAGCGGTGATCGCCTACAAGCCAACCCTGGATGTCGAGGAGACAACCCATCGCTTTAAGTACCGTCCAGATTTCAGCCGTCTTGAGATTACGGAGGAGACGGGTTGTGTGATTTTCTCCCGTCCCTGCAATCCGACGGGGAATGTGTTGACGGATGACGAGGTGCAGACGATCGCAGCCTTGGCTGGAGAATACAATGTGCCCGTCTTCATCGATTCGGCATACGCCCCGCCCTATCCGGCTCTGAACTTCACAGAGATGACCCCGATCTTTGGCAGTAATATTGTCCACTGCATGAGCCTATCTAAGGCAGGGCTACCGGGGGAACGGGTGGGGATTGCGATCGGGGATGAAGCGATCATCCAGGTGCTCGAATGCTTCCAGACGAACGCCAGTATCCATTCCTCCCGCTATGGACAGGCCATCGCGGCCCGTGCGATTCGATCGGGTGCCCTGGCAGACATCGCGGTGCAGGTGATTCGTCCCTACTATCAGCGCAAGTTTGAGGTGCTGGAAAAAGCTTTAGGAGAGGCGATGGCTCCCGATCTCCCCTGGTTTCTCCATCGCGGGGAGGGGGCGATCTTTGCCTGGTTATGGTTGAAAGATCTGCCCACGACGGACTGGGAGTTTTACCAGGAATTGAAGTCAGTCGGAGTGATTGTAGTCCCCGGTAAAGACTTCTTCCCCGGTTTGCGGGAAGACTGGTCTCATACCCGTCAATGTTTGCGGATTAGTTTGACAGCAACGGATGGGGAAATCACAACCGCAATGCACCGATTGGCGGAAGTGGCAAAACAGGTTTACCAGCGATCGGCGGTTTTAAGTTCTTGAGTATGATACAGATTCCAGATGGTTGGCTGGCGGTTGGCAAGATCGTAGCGGTTCAAGGATTGGCGGGGGAAGTCCGGGTTTATCCCGAATCGGATTTTCCAGAGCGTTTTTTGGAACCGGGCGATCGTTGGCTTCTACGTCCGAATTCCACCACGCCTGAACCGATTCGCCTGAAGCGGGGGCGATACCTGCATGGCAAAAACCTGTATGTTGTGAAATTTGCAGGAATTGACGATCGCGAGAGTGCCGAAGCGCTGATCGGTGTTGAAATGGTGGTTTCGGAAAACGATCGCCTTCCGTTAGAAGAAGACGAATTTCACGTACTGGACTTGATGGGGTTGGAGGTTTACAACCAGGCGGATTCTGTTCTGCTGGGAACGATTCTAGATATTATTCCGGCGGGAAATGATCTGCTGGAGGTGCAATTGCAAGGGGAGGGAGCAAAGAAGGTTCTAATTCCCTTTGTGAAGGCGATCGTCCCGGTTGTAGACATCGCAAACCGCCGCATTGAAATCACACCTCCCCCTGGCTTAATCGATTAAAAATTCTTCTCACCTTCCCATCACCTCCCCTCCTCTCCCTCCCAACCCCCTCCCCCCGCATCATGCAGATCAATTCAATGCGGTAAGATGGCAAGGCATACGTGAACCGTGATGGAATGGGGAAGTCCGGTGCAAGTCCGGCGCTGTGCCGCAACTGTAAGTTGGCTGGAAAACTCCCAGGCAATGAAGTCAGAATGCCATTCCCTCATGATTTCACTCTATTTCCTGCGTTGCACAGGAAGGGAGTTTTGAATGTCGATCGCCCCTTTATCCAACTTGTCCAACTTGTCCAACTTGCTACCCCTCGAACAATCCCAACCCACCCCCGAACATCCCCCCCACCCCCACACACCCCCCAAGCGGATGGTTGGGCATGGTAGCCGAGATGAGGAAGGACGGCAGGCATTTCTCGACTTTGCCGCAGCTTATCAAGCCCTGGATCAATCCCGTCCGGTGGTTCCTTGCTTTCTGGAACTGACAGAACCTTCGATTCAAGAAGGGGTCGATCGCTGCGTGGCTCAGGGATACAGCGAGTTCTCGGTGCTGCCTGTTCTGTTGTTTGCGGCTCGTCACAATAAGTTTGATGTCACCAACGAGTTAGACCGTGCCCGACAGCGCCATCCCCATATTCGCTTCCACTATGGTCGCCACTTTGGGATCACCCCCGGAATTCTAGATCTGTGGCGATTGCGCCTTTCTGAGTTAGACCAACCCCAATGGAACCCAAACCAGATCGATCGCCAGGATACGGTGTTGCTGTTTGTGGGGCGGGGAGCCAGTGACCCGGATGCCAACGGAGATGTGTACAAACTGGCCCGGATGGTCTGGGAAGGAAGTGGCTACAACACGGTTGAGGTCTGTTTTATTGGCATTACCCACCCCCGTTTAGAAGAAGGGTTCCGACGGGCAAGGCTCTATCAGCCCAAGCGGATTATTGTTCTTCCCTATTTCCTGTTTACTGGATTGTTGATGAAAAAAATCTTTGATATCACAGCCCAACAACAGGAACAGTACCCGGAAATTTCAATGGTCTGTCTGCCGGAAATGGGGCTGCATCCCCAACTGTTTGCGATCGTGCGCGATCGGGAGATCGAAACCCAGTTAGGTCAGGTGCAGATGAACTGTGAGATGTGCAAGTTCCGATTGGCGGCGGTGGCATCGGGAAGTCACGCTCATGGGCATGATCATCATGGACACGATCATCATCACGGGCATGAACAGGCTCATGGTCACGATCATGGACATGCTCACGGGCATTCGCACGGAGCCGTTGACCCCTACGCGAATCCGGTTGATTACCATGAGCGGATCTGGCAGGTTCCTTAGAAAAATTAATTCATAAAACAAGGAGACACAAAGATCCTAAAAAGTTTTTTTGTGTCTCTATTCTGATCTCTGGAAGTATTGAAATTTGACGAATCCCTTACCTTAGCTGTTGAGAAATCGGACCGCGATCGGTTTGTTGCGCGTACATCGCCCGCAACACCAATGCGGGGTCAACCCATTGTTCCGCATACTTTAACCCCCAGTGCAGGTGTGGCCCTGTTGTGCGCCCTGTCATCCCCACCCGCCCGATTCGGGCACCTGCGGCAACCATCTGCCCTTCAAAGATTTGAATTCCCCCTTCGCGATCGAGCATCACTTTTCCATTCGGGGTCATGGTGACAGAGCCTTTCATGTGGCAGTAAATATGTTGCCAGTCACCGGATTGAATGACAACAGATGTACCACAAGAACTGTCATCAGAAACTTCAATGACTCGTCCTGCCCACCAATTGCGGATGTAACTCCCTGCCGGGGCTGCCATATCCAACCCTCGATGAAATTCCTGTCTGCGTCTGCCATCCGGGGAGGATCGGTAGCCGAAGGGAGAGGTGTAAGCCTGAAAGTTCTCAACTGGAAAGGAAGCGCTCTGCCAGCCCACCATTGCGGGAGCTACTGAATTGACCCCCACTTCAGAAGCAACTCCCTTCGTAAGTCGCCAACTCAATCCAGCAACCCCGGCAACTGTTAATGTCGTCAGGAACAGGGCAATCCTATTATGTTTTGCACTAAATTGCTTTGCATTGAATGAATGGGTGGATTTATGAATGAATTTATGAATGAATTGCAGTTCAAACACCTTCTCAAAACTCCTCAGGGACCACGGAGGGATATGCTTCTTACCCGATGCATCATAACTCAGGTTGTCAGTCTGTCAACTCAAATTTTTCAGAATTCTCAACTCAATAAATCGTAGCGGTCTCTCCGATGCTGATTTCGCAGGGCAAGGTCTTTGAGGTTCAGCAGAGTAGGCTTCGAACAAAATTGCTCTGAGTCTGGTTTGCCACTTGGTTCCTGCTTCCGCGATCGTAATGTCCACTCAAGCAGATCTCAATACCTCTTGGTTAAGGACGCTTGATCAGGCTCAAATGTCTGAAACTTCGTTCATGATGCTGGCTTAACCGAAAAGTATTGAAGCAGATCTCACTTCACTTTGAACTTAGGGGAAACTTTGAGGGAAAAGTCATCATTGTTAAAATACAGAACAACCCTTGCCTCCTTCCCATGTCGATCGAATCCTTCATCAAACTGCCTCCCCTGGAAAATGGCGATCGCCTCACCCGCTGTGAATTCGAGCGCCGCTATGCCGCTATGCCCCAGGTTAAAAAAGCAGAACTCATTGAAGGAGTGGTTTACATGGCTTCCCCAGTGCGTGTCATTCACAGTCAACCCCACGGTTCCATCATGGGGTGGTTATGGACTTATAGTGTTGCGACTCCTGGGGTCAGCGCTTACGACAATCCGACGGTGCGTCTCGATGCGGACAACGAACCCCAACCGGATGCGGTGTTGAGGCTGGAAACCGGGGGACGATCGCGCATTAGTGACGACGGCTATCTGGAAGGTGCCCCAGAATTGGTGGTGGAAGTGGCTGCTAGCAGCGCTTCCTATGATCTGCACGACAAGCTGCGGGTGTATCGACGCAACGGAGTACAGGAATATATTGTCTGGCGAACCTACAGCCAACAAATTGACTGGTTCTACCTGGAAGCAGGGGAATATCAATCCCTTCCGTTAGCTGCCGATGGGGTGCTGCGGAGTCGGCAATTTCCGGGACTGTGGTTAGCTGCCGATCGCCTCCTGGCTGGTAATCTTCCAGAAGTCCTCTCCGTTCTCCAGCAAGGGATCGCTACTCCCGAACACCAGAAATGGGTTGATCAACTCCACCGATCGGAACCTTAAAAAATTTCGAGGCGCTACGCGCAAAAGAAGGGAAAAAGGGAAAAGGGCTACAGAGTCCACCCTTCGGGAAGCCAAGGGCTACGGGGCAACACAAACAACCCGAAAACCGATAGAGGCGTAGCGATCGACGGGCGAATTGATGAGGCGATAGGCAGACCGACAATTCCTCGGATAGTCGTACCAGGAACCGCCGCGTCTCACACAGGGATCTCACATCAATTGAAGCAGTCGTAACCTCCACTGAAAATGCGATTGGTTCTCCCCTCATGCAACCTTCATAAGCCTGTGATCCTCAGCACCTCACGACCTACTTCTGCCAACTATTTGATAAAACTGTATTGAAGTAACCCCTAACAGCAACGCTCAGCGTAGAGATGTAACAATGTTTAAACTTGTCTCTAAACCAGCCTCTAAACTTGTCATTAGTTTTTTGTTTGGTCTGTTGTTGTTTGTCACTGGCTGTTCCAGGGTGGAAAAGCCAATTAGTCAGACCCAAACCTATACATGGAGTGTCAGTTCGGTAGACGGCACGAGCAGTTCTTTTGTTTGTAAACAAATTGAGATCGCAATCTACCGTCGCCGATCGCGTCAACCGGATGTGAATTCAGTGGTGGTAGACGATCGGTACTGTGCTAATGTGGCTAAGCCTGTGGTATTGAATCAAGGGTAATTTGAACTAGCTTACCGATCGCACCCATGAATAGCAGCCTGGGGTTTATTGCTAAGATCCTGGTCCTTTCGACTGCCATTTCACTTGCCATCAAGTATGGGGGGCCGTTGTTGCCCATTTCGGCATCATCGACTACTGCCTGGGTGGCAATTTTGCTTCCAAGTCTACTCATGGCCGGATTGCTCGGTTGGCGAACCCGCTCATCCTGACCGCAGCTTCTCTCGCAGCTACTTCGGAGCAACAACAGTGAATTTGGGTAAATGGATTGGGCTACTGGCACTTATCGCTGCCAGTTACATTTTGTGGGAAATTCGGCAGGTTCTTTTGCTGGTCTTCGCCGCTGTCGTTTTGGCGATCGCGATTAATCTGCTGGCCCGCCGCATCCAG
Source organism: Leptolyngbyaceae cyanobacterium bins.59 (assembly GCA_033763635.1). Classification (GTDB taxonomy): domain Bacteria; phylum Cyanobacteriota; class Cyanobacteriia; genus JANRKG01. The sequence goes on along the minus strand of JANRKG010000339.1, from coordinate 415 downwards.
GAGATGTGGGGGGTGCAACGGGGACTGTCCGTGATTTTATCCATCCTGCCGATTTTGCTGGTTCTGGCAGGGGTTTTGTTACTGATTGTGCCTGCGTTTGCGACTCAGTTTCAAGAACTGACCTATCTGGTTCCCCGGGCTGCGGATACGGTTGATCATCAGGTGCGGCAGTTTAGAACCAGTGTTCCAAACTGGGCTTTGCCCTATCTACCAGATGTGGATAGTCTGGTCCGACAATTACAGCCAGTCTTTAATCAACTGGTGGGGCGATCGTTTAATTTCTTCTCTAGTTCGCTGGGAATCCTGCTCAATTTCCTGCTGGTGGTCGTGCTGGCTCTGATGTTTTTGGCAAATCCCCAGGAATATCGCCAAAGTTTTATTTATCTCTTTCCTTCTTTTTACCGACGGCGAATAG
>JANRKG010000338.1:0-18536 GCA_033763635.1 Leptolyngbyaceae cyanobacterium bins.59 | reverse complement strand
AAGCTCCGATTGAGGAACAAGAACCAGTACAAAGCCCTGTCAAAACAAGCTTCACGATCGAGGAAATCCACCAACTTCTTCCCCATCGCTATCCCTTTGCTTTGGTAGACAAAATCATTGACTATATTCCTGGGCAAAAAGCAACGGGGATTAAGAATGTGACATTTAATGAGCCACACTTTCAGGGGCATTTCCCTGGACGGCCTCTGATGCCCGGTGTCCTGATTGTGGAAGCAATGGCGCAGGTCGGCGGGATTGTTTTAACCCAGTTGCCCGATGTTCCGGCGGGGTTGTTTGTGTTTGCTGGAATTGATAAAGTGCGCTTTCGCCGCCCTGTCGTTCCGGGGGATCAGTTGCTTATCACTGTGGAACTCCTTTCCGTAAAACGTCGTCGCTTTGGTAAAATGCAGGCTCACGCTGAAGTGGGTGGACAATTAGTCGCCGAGGGTGAGTTAATGTTTTCATTAATGGATTAGAAAACAGGACTGGGAAGACTGTCCTGGAGGCACAACCTTGATCATGACCTTAGTTCATCCAACCGCTGTTATTCACCCAGGGGCCGAAATCCATCCTACGGTTCGAGTAGGAGCCTATGCTGTTATTGGAGAAAAGGTCAAAGTTGGGCCTGATACTGTCATTGGTCCCCATGTGATTCTCGATGGCTGGACAGAAATTGGAGCACGTAACCAGATTTACCCTGGGGCTGCGATCGGTATGGAACCGCAAGATCTCAAATACGATGGGTCCCTCAGCCTGGTTAAAATCGGTAACGACAACTGCATTCGGGAATATGCCACGATCAACCGGGCAACCCGTGCCGACGAAGCAACAATTATCGGCAACAATAATCTGCTAATGGCCTATGTGCATGTCGCCCATAACTGTGTCGTCGAAGATCAGGTGATTATCACCAACTCCGTTGCATTGGCAGGTCATGTCTACATCGAATCCCAAGCCCGGATTGGTGGCGTGTTGGGGGTTCACCAATTTGTGCGGATTGGCAGACTGGCGATGGTGGGGGGCATGAGTCGCATCGATCGCGATGTGCCACCTTTTATGATGGTAGAAGGAAACCCCTCCCAGGTCCGTGCTCTGAATCAGGTGGGGCTGAAGCGGGCGGGTTTGGTAGATCTGAACGATGGACAGGTTTTTCAATCGTTAAAAAAAGCATTTCGATTGCTGTATCGATCGGGCCTTTCCTTCAACGAAGCCCTTGATCAAATTGATCTGATCTCCTCCAATGATTACTTGCAACACCTGAACCAGTTCCTCCGAGCCTCCCAACTACAGGGGCGACGGGGACCGATTCCAGGCAAGAAGCGCGGATTGAAAGATGAAGGATGAGATGCTGCTCTCTCCCACTGAAACAAGCCAACCATTGAGCATCTTTGTGAGCACCGGGGAAGTGTCTGGAGATCTCCAGGGTTCCCTGCTCATTCAAGCCCTCAAGCGACAGGCTGAGACCGCAGGGGTTGAGTTAGAGATTGTTGCCCTGGGAGGGGAACGGATGGCCCAGGCGGGGGCCGAATTATTGGGGAATACCAGTGGCATTGGCTCTCTGGGACTCTTAGAAGCCCTACCGTTTATCTTGCCGACGCTTCAGGTACAAGGGCGCGCGAAGAAATACCTCCGCAACTCGCCTCCCGATCTGGTGATTCTCATTGACTACGTAGGCCCCAATCTGACCCTGGGTAATTTCATCCGAAAACACTTACTCAACATCCCGATCGTGTACTACATCGGCCCTCAAGAGTGGGTTTGCACCGTTGGGTCTGGGAAAACAACCAAAAATATCGTCGAGATCACCGATCTCCTCCTCGCCATTTTTCCAGAGGAAGCTCGCTACTTTGAGCGGAAGGGTGCTTCTGTCCAGTGGGTTGGGCACCCGCTCATCGACCGAAACCTGGAGACCCCCGATCGCACCACCGCTCGAACTGCTCTGGGGCTGACTTCAGAACAGACGGTAATTTCCCTGCTCCCTGCTTCCCGTCGTCAAGAGTTAAAGTTTCTCCTACCGCTGATCTTTGGAGCCGCCCAACAGATTCAAGAGAAGGTTCCTCACATTCATTTTCTGGTTCCCCTATCGTTAGAGACCTATCGCCAGGATTTGGAGTTCGCCATCCAAAGCTATGGGTTGAATGCCACCCTGGTAACAAAAGAGAAACTTCCCACAGGAGAGTCATCCACAGACCTTTCAGCCGGATTATTTGCGATCGCTGCCTCTGATCTGGCAATCACCAAATCGGGGACTGCCAACTTAGAAATTGCGCTTCTGAACGTCCCCCAAGTTGTGACTTACCGCGTTGGGCCTTTGAGTACCTGGATTGCAGATAACATTCTCAAACTGGTGATCCCATTTGCGTCTCCTGTTAACTTAGTAGTCATGAAAGAGATTGTGCCTGAGTTTATCCAGCAGAAAGCAACGGTTCAAAATATCGTAGAAGCTTCTCTGGAGCTACTCCTGAATGAAAATCGTCGTCAGCAAATGTTGGCAGACTATCGGGAGATGCAGACAGCCCTGGGGGATGTTGGTGTGTGCGATCGGGCGGCCCAACGGATTGTAGAACTCCTGTTAGAGCGCAAGAACAAAGCCGCTTGACCACAACTTTGAAAATTTTCAAAAAAATTTCTCCGCTGGTTTCTACTGCACTCAACCACCGACTGCGCCCTGAGCGCATCGAAGGGTACAGAGGCCAACTCTTTTCCAGCAATTACCTGCGGACGCTACGGTCGCAGCCTTGAGTTGACTGCTACCCATTCTTTGCAAACTTTAAAACAAATCAAAAATATTTCTGAACAATTAAAGATTTGTTCGCACCAATAGCAACATAGAGAGAAGAGTCCCACATTACGTTGGGAGACTGTAGGGCCATAGTATGATGGTCGCAATTCTTCCCGACTATTGGATATCGTGCGATGAATCCTGGGGTTCAACACAATTTTGTGTTCGAACTTAATGGTTGTAACTGCCACCAGATATCCAAATTGGGCAAGATCAAAGAGTAACGCTTACCACCCATCCTTCACCCTCCAAATTGTGATTCGATGACTTCTCTGAAGCCCTCCATTCAAGAATTTCTTAAAAACCATGATATTTTTGGTCGTCTGCCTTCAGAAGTCCTGGTAAATCTCGTCAAGCAAATCCAATCCCTGCGCTATCGAATGGGGCAGAAGATTCTCGATCGCGAACGGTTGCCCGGTCAGGTGGTCATTCTTCTAGAAGGACAGGCCCGATTACTGGGGTACGCGCCCCAAAGTCAACTTCCCACCACCCTATCCCTGCTGAATCCAGGCGCTTTAATCGGTGCGATCGGTGTACTGCGGGGGGTTGCCTGTGAAACCGCGATCGCCTCAAACGAAGCCATTTGTCTGACCCTCCCCAGTCAGGAATTTTTAAAGTTAGTGGAGCAGTATCCTGATTTTGCCACTGCGGTAAGGGATTCATGCCATCCAGCAGAGATTTTCGAGCTATTGAGTGGGCAGTTGAATCAGCAAGCCCGTGCTGGGGTTGACCCCAAGGGATTGGCTCAACAACTCCAACCTAAGACCGTCGTGCGTTACATTCCACCGGGCGGAACGCCCGTCAATCATCTAGAAGCCGATCGTGTCTGGGTGGTCAGTGGCGGCGGGATCATTACCAACTTTCCGATCGGGAGCCGCATTCCCACCGATGGCAATGGGGTGCTGCAAGTCCCAGGATTCAAGCCTGCCCGGTTGCTTGGCTTTCCAGAGTCGGAGTGGTTGGTGGAACCTGCCCAGGCAGTGGAAGCGGAAGTTCTGCCCTCTCCCCAACAACTCGAAGCAATGGGGGCCGACATTCCCTACGCATCCGAGCAAATTCCAGAGTTTGTCCCAGACGATCGCCAACGAGAACGGCGGGAGCGCAAAGCCTCCTACCCCTTTGTTCGGGGCACGGGCATGCGGGAAGGGACGCTGGCCTGTTTCCAAATGCTCAGCCGTCACCTGCGCCTTCCCTTTCGCAGAGAGGTGATTCGGCGGGTCATTGATAACCAGATTGTGCGAACCGGATCGGTTTCTCTGCAAGCTTGCGGTGCGATCGGAGAATTGATGGGGTTGACAGCTCAACTGGTGGAAGTTCCCGGGGCCGCCTTTACTCGCATCCCCACTCCGGCTTTGATTGAGTGGAACGACGGGATCGCGCTGGTGTATGAGGTGAGCGATCGGGAAGTTACCCTGGCAGTTCCCAATACAGGGTTGATACATCTACGTCCTGGGGAATTGTTGTCCCGGTTGGGGGCACAGGCCGAGCGGTTACCCGTGCTGCTCCTCAAGGCCACCAAAGAAACGCCTCAGCAAAAATTTGGCCTCAGTTGGTTCCTTCCGGCGATCGCAGAACACCGTCGTGTGTTGCTGGAAGTCTTGCTGGCCTCCTTCTTTGTCCAACTTTTTGGCCTCGCCAATCCCCTGATGATTCAGGTAATCATCGATAAGGTGCTGGTGCAAAACAGTATCGACACCCTGCAAATTCTGGGGGTGTTTTTGCTGGTAGTGGCAGTATTCGAGGCTGTTCTGAGCAGTTTGCGGACCTATCTCTTTGCTGAAACCACGAACCGCATTGACATGGCTCTGGGGTCGGAGATTATCGATCACCTGCTGCGTCTGCCTCTGCGTTACTTTGAGCGGCGACCCGTTGGGGAACTCTCGACGCGCATTAACGAGTTGGAGAATATTCGCCAGTTCATGACCGGAACTGCTCTGACGGTGGTGTTAGACTCCATTTTCTCAGTGGTCTACATCGTAGTCATGTTTATTTATAGCTGGGTCTTGACCCTGGTGGCCCTGTCTACAATTCCACTGTTTGCCTTCCTGACCATCATTGCCACCCCAATTCTGCGGCGACAACTACGGGAAAAGGCCGAGCGCAACGCTGAAACCCAATCCCATTTGGTAGAGGTGTTATCAGGGATTCAGACGGTGAAGGCCCAGAACATCGAGTTACGATCGCGCTGGGAATGGCAGGAACGATACGCCCGTTACGTATCAGCAGGGTTCAAAACCGTTCTCACCTCCACCGCTGCGGGTTCTGCGAGTAATTTCCTCAACCAACTCTCTGGGCTGCTGGTGCTGTGGGTGGGAGCTTATCTGGTTCTCAAGGGCAGCCTCACCCTGGGGCAGTTGATCGCGTTCCGGATCATTGCAGGATACGTTACCAGTCCCCTCCTTCGCTTAGTGCAGTTGTGGCAGAACTTCCAGGAAACCGCCCTATCGCTGGAACGGTTGAGCGATATCGTGGATACACCGCAGGAAATGGATGCTGCCGATCGCCAAAATATCCCGATGCCATCCATTCAGGGGCGAGTCACCTACGATTCTGTCTCCTTCCGGTTTGCAGCCTCCGGTCCCATGCAGTTGAACAATATCAGCATGGATTTTCCAGCCGGAACCTTTATTGGCATTGTGGGACAGAGTGGATCTGGGAAAAGTACCCTGACCAAATTGCTGGCCCGCCTCTATGAACCCAACGGGGGCCGGATTTTGATCGATGACTATGACATTAGTAAGGTCGAGCTTTATTCCCTGCGATCGCAGATTGGGATGGTGCCCCAGGAAACCCTGCTCTTTGATGGCACCGTTCAGGAAAATATTGCGCTCACCGTGCCTGATGCTAGTTCGGAGGAAATCATCGAGGCTGCGAAGTTGGCTGTTGCCCACGAATTCATTATGGGTCTCCCAGCGGGGTACAACACCCGCGTTGGCGAACGGGGAGCAGGGCTGTCTGGGGGACAACGGCAGCGGATTGCGATCGCCCGGACCATTCTGCAAAATCCCCAACTCCTGATCCTGGATGAAGCCACCAGTGCCCTCGATTACGATACGGAACGGCAGGTGTGCCTGAATCTGACTCAAGCCTTCCGCGATCGTACGGTCCTATTTATTACCCATCGTCTCGCAACCATTCAACAGGCAGATATCATCCTGGTAATGGACAAAGGCAATATTGTGGAACAGGGCACCCATGCTGAACTCATGGCCTTAAAGGGCCGCTACTACTGTCTCTATCATCAACAAGCTTCCCAGCTTTCCTAATCCCCTACCCAGTGAGCTTTTTCCATGAGTAATCCCAATTCTTTTCCGTCTCGTCCACGGATCAATGCCACCCCAGCGGGTGCCAATGGCAATGGTAACAGCAATGGTAACGGTAACGGTAACGGCAATGGTAACGGCAATGGTACGAAGCCCGGACTGGTCCATTCATCCTCTTCATCGATCGCGCCGTTTGATCAGCCTGTTGTCCTCAAGCAAGCTCCTACCTGGTCCCGTGCGATCGTCTGGACACTGATGGGGGTGACAGCGGTTGTGGTTGCTAGGGCCTGTATTGCCCAGGTAGAGGAGGCTGTTCCGGCTCAGGGCAAACTGGAGCCAGAAGGAACCGTCACGGAAGTGCAAGCCCCCGTCGGAGGTGTGGTGAAAGAAGTGATGGTGAAAGACGGGGACAAGGTAAAACAGGGGGAACTTCTGCTTACCCTTGACCCCGCTGCAACCCGTGCGGAGCAGGAATCTCTGAAAACAATTCGCGCTTCTCTCATGAAGGAAAACGAGTTTTACCGGGCACAGATGCGTGGGGAAAGCAACAGAGTGAACGCTACGGATGTGCCCCTCTCTGCGGAAACAATGGCCCTGACTCGCAATCGTGAAGCATTACTGGCAGAGAATGCCCTCTATCGATCGCAAATTACGGGCAGCACAACAGGGAGCGGATTAACCCCAGAACAACAGATGCGGTTTACTTCCAGCCAAGCCGAAATTCGATCGCGGGTGAATGCAGCCCAACTAGAAGTGGGTCAACTTCAGCGGCAGTTTGAGCAAGTGCAAAGCCAGCTTGCCGTTTCCCGTGAATTGCTTGCTGGGGAGAGAGATATCCTGCGTCGTTTGGAAGCCCTGTGGCGGGAAGGCGGCATTGCCCAGCTTCAGTATGACCAGCAGCGACAACAGGTCATGACCCGCCAGGGAGAGGTAGAGCGACTGGAGAAGGAAGCGGAGCGGTTGCGGTTGGCGATCGCCCAGGGGGGTGAGAAGGTGGATAACACGGTTGCCTTCGCCCGCACAGATCTTTTAGCCCGCATTACGGATAACGACAAGCGAATTGCAGAGATCGACAGCCAGTTGATGAAAGCAATCGTGCAGAACGAGAAACAGATTGCAGAGATGGATGCCAAGCTGAAGCAAGCTCAGTTAACGCTCGGTTATCAGGATGTGAAGGCTCCGGTGGCGGGGACGGTGTTTGATATGAAAGCTGGAAATGCGGGTTATGTTGCAACAACCAGCACCCCCATTCTGAAAATTGTGCCAGAGGATGCCCTCACGGCGAAGGTCTTTATCACCAACCGGGATATCGGATTCGTTCACGAAAATATGGATGTGGATGTGAGAATCGACTCCTTCCCCTTCAGCGAATTTGGCGATATCAAGGGCAAACTGGTATGGATCGGTTCCGATGCCCTGCCTCCAGATCAGGTGTATCCCTTTTATCGGTTCCCGGCGAAAGTGAAGCTCGATCGCCAAACCCTGTTGATTAACAACCGGGAAGTCTCACTGCAATCGGGGATGTCGATCAGTACGAACATCAAGATCCGGAAACGTCCCGTGATCAGCTTGTTCACCGATCTGTTCTCGAAGAAGGTAGAAAGCCTGAAATTTGTTCGGTAAGAAAGGGGTAAGGGGTAATAGGTGATTATTTTCTTGCCTACCCCCGATTCCCATTTTTCAAATAAGGCTTAAATTGGGGGACTTCTGCAAGCCACTGAATCGATCGATCGCACGCTTCCGCAAAGGATACGATCGGCTCATATCCCAGGTATTTGGCTGCTTTCGTCCAGGGAAGCTGATACTGGGACTGTTGCAAGATTGCCATCATCTCCGTGACGATAGGTTCTGGTTTCGGGGGTTCTGGTTTCGGGGGTTCTGGTTTCAGGGTTGGGGGAGCCATCCCTGGAGCCACTGCTGGGGCCGACTGTTGTGGATTCGGCTTACTGCGCTTCAAAGATTGTTTCAATTCTTCTGGAATCATCGCGAGTGTTTTTTGGACAAAGACAGATTCACGAATTGAGCCGATCGCCTGTTGTTTCCAGGAATGGGTAAAGGTTGGCACGGTTACGGGAGGAAGTTGGGCTAAATCCACACCAAAGGCTTCTGCAAACGGACGGTAAAAATCAAACCAGGTGACACGTTCCCGATCGCCCACAAAGAACGCCTCTCCATTCACATTGGGAGCCGTCAACGCCAATCGAATTCCATGAACCAGGTTATCCACATAGACACTATTGCAAATGCCAGTTCCTCCGTTAATCAGGTAAGCGGTACCGTTCCCTAATTGATTCGCCAAGTCCATCACCCAGCGCGATCGGGGACCAAATACAATACCGGGACGAAAGATCACCACCTCAACGCTTCCTCGTTGACATAATTGGAGGAGTTTCCGTTCGGCATCGATTTTGGCGCGATGGGTGGGAAAAGATGGCTGATTTTCCACAAGCGGACTAGATTCGGTCGTTCCTGGGGCTGGAGCGGACGTGTGGACAATCATCGAACTGAGGTAAATTAGCCGACGAACCCCAACCCGTTGAGCAGCCTGGTAGGTCGGGGCAATGCTTCCCCGAATCAGACCGGGACTTCCTAAAATCGATTGAATTACCACATCACATCCCTGAAAGGCAGTTTCCAGGGAAGATTGGTCAAAGGAATTGGCGATTCGGCAATCGAGACCTGGGTAGGGAAATTTTTCGATACGACTTGCAGAGCGCAGGATCGGACGAACCTCAAGGTCTCCATCGCCCTGGAACATCTCAATTGCCCGATTTCCGACAAACCCACTGGCACCCACAATTCCAATTCGCATCATCTCTCCAGCCACTGCTGTCAGATTTGTTTGCCTTGTTTGTAGCATTTTATAGCAAGAGACAGAGGGATTTGGAAGGCAGAAGGTTATATTAAGCAGCGGAGCGATTGCAAGCGTCAAGACTTAAATCAGGTAAACTGCTGGAGAACTGCTTACAATTGTCGCCCTTCCCTCCTCAATGACCCTTCAAGAAGAACAACGACCCAGTTGGGACGAGTATTTTCTGATGCTGGCGAAGCTGGCCGCCACCCGATCAACCTGTCTGGCGTTTCCCGTCGGAGCTGTCATTGTCAAAAATAAACAGGTGGTTGCCACTGGATACAACGGCCCACCGTCCCGATCGGCCCACTGTACTGCCCAGGGATACTGCTACCCCGAACTGAGTAGCTGTGATGCCAGCAAAAGCAAGCCCTCCCGCGCTGTCCATGCCGAAGCCAATGCGATCGCCCAGGCCGCCAAGTATGGGGTTGCGACCGATGGAGCCAAGATCTACGTCACCCTGGAACCCTGCCTCTCCTGCCTGAAACTGATTATTTCCGCAGGGATTGATGAAGTGGTGTACGAAACGTCTTTCAATAGTGGGGAAAGTTTGCTCGTGCGGGATTCGTTCGTCCGCGAAGGAATTATCCAACTTCGTCAGATCACTGTATCAGAACCGATCGCCCATCGTGCCGCCCTGTCCCTTACCAACCCCACTTCCATTTCCCAAAAAGAATAACCAGAAAGAATCACTCTGCTTCCCACGCCCTGCAAAAACGATGCAAGTGTACTGTATATTAATAGAACAAGGGTACGCTACATCAAACCTGGATGATTCCCCTCCAACTTGCCCTGAAAAATTTTCTGAGCTACCGAGAGGCAATTCTTGATTTTCGAGGGTTGCACACAGCTTGCATTTGCGGTCCAAATGGGGCCGGGAAATCTTCGCTGTTAGAGGCGATCGCCTGGGTGATTTGGGGAGAAAGCCGCGCCCTGTCAGAAGATGACGTGATTCACCAGGGAGCCAGGGAAGCCAAGGTAGATTTCATTTTCCAGAATCGCCAGCAGATTTATCGAGTCATTCGATCGCGCCAACGGGGACAGGCCACCGCCCTGGAGTTTCAAGTAGGATTGGTGGAAGAAGGGGAAGCTTGGGAAGCGGGAGAATTTAGGGGAGCCGAGATTCCTGCCATCCCAACCCGATTTCGAACGGTGACAGAACGGGGAATGCGAGCCACCCAACAACTCATTCTCGAACATCTCAAGCTGGACTACGAAACTTTTGTAAATTCCGCCTACCTCCGGCAGGGGCGGGCGGATGAGTTCATGTTGAAGCGCCCCAGTGAGCGGAAACAAATTCTGGCGGACCTGCTGAAGTTAGACCATTACGATCACCTGGCAGAACAAGCACGGGAACGAAGCCGTCATCTCAAAGCTCAGATCGAGTTTTTAGAACCCCGTTTAGAAAGCATTCAGGGGCAGTTAGATCTGCGAGAGGCGATCGACCAGGAGCAAGCGATCGTCGCCACCCATTTAGCAGCTCTGCAACAACAGCAAATCGCTGATGGAGAACGGTTACAATCCCTCCAGGCCGTGCAACACCAGCGACAGAGTTGGGAACAGCAGTTCCTTTGGCAGCAACAACAACACCTCACCCTGACTCAGGATTGCAAGCGCCTCCATCAAGAACTGCAATTGACTCACCATCAACAACAGGAATTGGCAACCCTGCTGCAACAGGAACCAGAAATTACGGCCCAATTTCAACGGTTTCAGCAGTTGCAATTCCAGGAAGAGAGTCAGGCTGTTCGCTTCCAGACGTACCAGACAACCCAGGAGCAACGGCAGCAGCTTAAACAGCAGCAGGAACAACTCCTTCGGGAGTTGCAGGATCAAATTTGGCAAACTCAAGCCCAATTGGAAGCGCTTCAGCAACAGGAACAGGAGTTGCAGAAGGTTCTGGGTAAACTGCCTGACCTTGAAGTGGCCCTGGAGAACTTACAACAGGCTCGAACTCAGTTAACCCATCTGGATCAGTTACAGGCTCAGGTTGCGCCCCTCCTCCAGCGTCGCCAACAACTTCAGGCCCAACTCGATCGCGCCCAGGCTCGCCTCAGCGCCCGTCTAGAGGAGTTGCAAACCTCAGCCAAGCAGCTTGAACAGCAACAACAACGCCAACCCCATCTGTCTCAAGCGGTGTCAGAAGTGGTCGATCGCATTCAATACCTGGAGCAACGCAAGGCATACCAGCAGGCGGTGCGGGAGAAAGGTCTGGAACGGCGTAACTTTATGGAGCGTTTGCAGACCCAACAACGGGAATGGGAAACCCAACTGGCAAAGCTGGATCAGAAGTTGCAACTCCTGAAGCAACCGGATGCGAGTTGCCCCCTGTGCGATCGGCCTCTGGATGAGCATCACTGGCAGTTGGTTTCACAAAAACACCAGGCAGAACAGGAGGAAATTCTGAGCCAACTTTGGGTCTTGCGGGAACAGTTGGCGGTGTCCGATCGAGAGATTCAGGTCTTGCGGCAGGAGTACCGCGCTCTGGAGCGGGAGTTAACTCAATATGGGGAAATGCTCGAACGTCGGGGGCAACTTCAGGAACAACTTCAGGTCAGCCAGGATGGACAGCAACGGTTACAAATTCTTTTGGCGGAACGTAGCCAACTAGAGCAACAAATCCAGCTTGGAGAATATGCTGCCGAATTACAAGACGAACTTCACCAGATCGATCGCACCCTGAAAACCCTCTGGGGCAACACTCCCTATGATGAACGCACCCATGCCTTAGTTCGGGGAGAAGTGGAACGCTGGCGGTGGGCAGAAATTAAACAGGCGGAAATTAAACAGGCCCAGCGTCGTCTTGCCCAGATTGAGGCAAAACGCCCTGACCTTCAGGCCCAAATCGATCACCTCCAAACCCAGATGACGGCCTGTACCCAGGCCAGCACCTCCCTGCTCCAGCAACAGATTGAAGCCCTCGATCGCGACCTACTGGAACTTAACTACAACCTGGATCATCACCAGGGCATTCGTCAGGCACTCCGCGAAGCCCAGCCCTGGCAACTCCGTCATCAAGCCTGGGAGCAAGCCCGTCAGCAGTATCCTGCGGTGCAACAACGGATCATGGAACTGGGCCAGGGGCTAGAGGAGCGGTCCCAGCAACTCCAGACGATCGTCCTCCACATCAAGACTCTGACGGATCAGCTTCAACAGATTCCGAATCAAATGGACGAAATCCAGCGATTGGAACAGACGATGCAACACCGCCGCCGCCAATTGGATGAACACCTGGCCCATCAAGGACGGTTGCAACAGCGTCAGCAACAGTTGATCGCCCTTCAGGAGCAACATACGGAACTCAAAGCCCAATTACAAACTGCCCGTCGCCAGTTCCGGGTGTATCAGGAACTCGCCCAGGCATTTGGCAGAAATGGTATTCAAGCCCTGATGATTGAAAATGTGCTTCCCCAACTAGAAGCCGAAACGAACCAAATTCTGGCCCGTCTGAGTGCCAATCAATTGCATGTGCAGTTCGTTACCCAACGTGCCAGCAAGACCAAAACCAAAACCGATCCGCGTAGTGGAGCCACCCACAAACTCATCGACACCCTGGACATCCTGATTGCCGATGCACGAGGCACTCGGCCCTACGAAACCTATTCGGGTGGGGAAGCCTTTCGGGTCAACTTTGCCATTCGGTTAGCCCTGTCCCGGTTGTTAACCCAGCGATCGGGAGCCGCCTTACAACTGCTGATTGTGGATGAAGGGTTTGGAACCCAGGATGCAGAAGGATGCGATCGTCTCATTGCAGCGATTAATGCGATCGCCCCCGACTTTGCCTGTATCCTCACCGTCACCCACATGCCCCATTTTAAGGAAGCCTTTCAGGTCCGTATTGAAGTGACTAAGACTGAAGACGGATCTCAGCTTTCTTTGGTGACTTAAGGGAACGGATTGCAGGACTTTTTCATCAAATAGATGGAATCCGTTCTGCCAACACTTGCGATTCCAGCCTATCGCCTTCTCCAATTAAGAGGCATGCAGCAAAATCCCATGCCTGTGGATCGGATTTCGGCTTCGCTCAACCCGCGAACGGTTTAGGGCTGAGGGAAGTCGAAGCCCGGTGATTGGTACTTCATTCATTTGTAAATCCCTACAGATGCTTGCGACTCTATGGCGACTTTTGAGAATTACAACATCCGTAAACGGATCAGATAGACGGTAGAGGCGCTTGCCCTTGCCTCTATGTAACCCTATCTACAGCAATCCTTTTACCGACAGGTCAACATCCTATTTAGAGGCAGTTCCATGAAATCGGTCCCCTCCCATCCTCCTTTGCGATCTTTCCGACACCAGCGGCAGAGGTTGTCACGACACTTTCTTCCCATCCTTTCAGGAATTGTCTGCTGCCTACTGGTTCTCGGCATCCATCATACTCTGGCCTTTGCTCGTACCCCCAGTGTCAACCAGGCCCGCATCATTGAGATTTTGCAGAGCAATCAGGTTTACATCCAAAACCGTCCTGCCCGTTTGAATGATGTGGCGAAATTTGGGGAGCAGGTCCGCACGGGACAAGCCCGCACCGCTCTACGGTTCAATACAGGAGCGATCGGACGACTCGGACAAAATGCGGTAATTACGATCGGTCAACAATGTTTGCAGGTGCAACGGGGACAGGTGTTAGTCAACGGGGCCGCCAGTAGTTGCACCCGTAGTGTTGTGACCGGGGTTCGTGGAACGACTTACGTTCTCTCGGTGGACGACCAGGGCGAGGAAGAAATCCGGGTGTTAGAGGGAGAGGTAGCAATTACCCCCGTCAGCCCCAATTCCCGAAATCTCGATCGATCCCGTCCCCTCGTTGTGAATGGAGGTCGCCGTGTGCGTGTTGCGAATGGAGCGATCGGTCCCATCCAACCCCTGACCCCAGACGAGTATGACACGACCCTTAACAGCACCCTGTTTAATGAATTCCGCAGAGATTTGCCGGGTGTGAGAAGACTCCGACGCTCCTATGAGCAACTCTTTCCCCAGCGACGCTTCCCGCTTGCTCCCAATCCCGATCGTGCCGCCAGTCAGGGGTGGGACATTAGCCTCCGATTAGTACGGCTGACCAATAGTAACCGCGCTCAATCTCCAGCAATCTCCATTCAGTTTGATGTTTTTAACAAACCTGTCACCCGTTATGCCAACGTGGTGTATCAAATTTACGCCTTAAACCCAAACAATAACCGCTGGGAAACCCTTTACAGCAATGTCGGGGCACGTCTCATTCCCAATCAAGCGGGAACAATCGATCTCCCAAGTGAGATTGTTTCAGTCAATCAATTGAACCTGCGAGCGATCGGCAAAACTCCCCTGGAAAACTTGCGCCTACAAGCAAGGGCAAATCTCCGCTATGACCTCCAACAAGGCGCACTGGATGTGAGATTGAACTTTGTTCATACTCGCCCCTATCGAGAAGTTCCGGTGGCGATCGGGGGGTAGGGAATTGAGGGTGAACCAGTAAGTAAAGCTTTCTACATTGGTTGCCCTACCATAGACAATAATTCTTGAAGTTGACGAGTAAGCATGAATATTACAGATGATTCGCCAATGGAGGATATGGATTCGGCGCTTGCAATATCCGTAACGGAATTACAACGCCAGCTTAATGAGTCACTCAAGCAGCTATCTCCAGAGCGGTTACGGGTGCTGGCTGATTTTGCGGCTTACTTAGCAGATGCTGAAAGTGAAGCTGCAACCCAAGAGCTTTTGGCAATTCCCGGATTACTAGAGCGAGTTAAGCAAAATCAAGCAACCCCTAAAGCTCAATACAGCAATTGGAGAACTCTTCGCTCCGATGTATGAGGTTCTTCTCCACCCTGATGCCCAGAAGGTTTATGTTAATGCTGATAAAGCTTTGGCAAAGAAAATTACTCGATGTTTGCAGCAGCTAGAGCAAACTCCCCAGTCACACCCCAACATCAAAGCTCTCAAGGGAGATTATTCAGGCTACTATCGCTACCGTATTGGGGACTATAGGGTGATCTATTCTGTAGACGATGAATTAGTGCAAGTGTTTGTTGTGGTGATCGCCCATCGCAGTGAAGCATATGAATCATAAGGGTGAGTTAGCAAGCTCACGTAGAAACGCCGCATAGCAACCCCCTTGCAGTGGACGGATAGAGATCTTGGTAGTGAAGCAAAAGTTACTTACCGCTGCTGAAGAGGAACGATAGGAAGAAAAATTGCAGATTTAGTTTTTTTGTACTATTAATGGAGTGAGGGTTGCTCTGAAGCTGAGAGGTTATCGCAAGACCCGTTCAGTTTAGGACAGGTTGACAGGTACAACGGCCCTTTCAAGTGGCTACCCCGTGAGCCTTTCCCTTCTGCCCTCTGCCTTCTTTTTGCCTCTTGCCCGTCCCTAACCGATGAAATCTCAATCCTACCTCTATGTGCTGGTCGGTGCCCTCTGGGTGCTGGCCCTAGCGAAATGGTTTGAAAATCCCAGGGGGACGATCGAGCCAACATTCCTGCAATCCCTTGGGGCCAGGGTAAATCCTGTTACCGTCAAACGGCCCAAAGATGATCCGGGTTATGTGATTCCTGAAAAGCGCCTCACTCAACCCCAGGCTGTTCTTCCGACTGCAAATCCTTCGGTTCAGTTGGGTGCAAAATCCCGTTCCAAGTTGCAACCGACGATCGATCGCTACATTCAAACTCTCACAACGAATGGATTCATGTCTCAAAATCAGGGGGTATGGATTCAGCAGGGGTCGGAGCCGATCGCGCACCATCGCGGAAGCGTTGCATTACCTGGAGCCTCCCTCACTAAAGTTGCGACAACGCTGGTTGCACTTCACACATTAGGAGCCGAGCATCGATTTTGGACCCAGGTAGCAGTGACGGGGCCAATTCAGAATGGGGTGCTTGAAGGGGATTTACTGGTTCAGGGGGGAGGCGACCCCTTATTTGTCTGGCAGTCAGCGTTTCAGTTGGGACGGCTCTTAAATCAACGGGGAATTCGCCAAGTTCAAGGCGATCTCGTGATTCTCGGCCCCTTTGCCATGAACTTTGAGCGTGATCCGCTCACTGCTGGCACGTTGCTCAAACAAGCCTGGAATCGGGAAGCGGGAAATCCGCGCATTTCAATTCTGGGGCAGGTAAGAACCGCGTCCCCAAATCAGGTTGCAGCAGAATCGTGGTTCGTGCGGTATCCCTCTAAGCCATTGATCGGGTTACTGAAACAAATGAATCTGTATAGCAACAATGTGATGGCAGAAATGATCGGTCAGGCGATCGGAGGCTCTCGATCATTAAACCGCACCACGTTACAACTGACGGGATTATCTGCCAGTGAGATACGCTTTATCAATGCTTCGGGATTGGGACGGGCCAATCGGGTATCTCCAAGGGCGGCCTGTGCCCTGTTCACCGCGATCCAATCTCACCTGAAAACCCAGAATCGGGATATCCGTGAGGTATTTCCCATTGCAACGATCGATCGCGGCACCCTGGCAAACCGCCACCTTCCACCAGGGACGATCGGCAAAACAGGCACCCTCCGAAACGTCAGTACCCTGGTCGGGCTACTACCGGAACAATCCGGCCCTCCCGTTTGTTTTGCCATTCTGAATTCTGGAGGGGATTTGCAGTCCTTACGCCGTCAACAGGATCGCCTGGTACAATCGATCGGGAAAATTGAAGGATGATCATTCCTCAGGGTGCGGCCAGTTGAGTCAGTTCGATCAATTGTTCCAATTGAAAATCGTCCACTAACTGGGTAATCGCCATTTTCAAATCCCGATGCTGATCTGGAATCTGGCCCAACAGTTGGGTGATGGCTCGATTATCCGCACTGCAAGCCGCAAAGTTCAGGGATTTGATCCACTCGATCGCCATCACCTGCAAAGCACCCGGATTCAGGCTAAAGGGTTCCGCGACCGTTTCTTCAGATGGGGGCTGTTGCGACTGGCGATCGTCATACACATATTCCACCCCCAGATGTTTTGCCATCTTGTCAAACACAATTCCGGCAGGACAGGGTTTTCCGGTAAAGTCATCACAGCCCACTGCCAGAATCCGCTGCCGTTCTTCCTCAAAGACGGAGGCAGTGAGGGCAATGATTTTGGTAGCGTTGGGTGGGTGAGGAGATGAGGAGGTTGGGAGATGGGGAGTGGAAGACTGGGAAACAATCTCGGTAGATTGCTGCTCCAGTTCACGAATTTTTTGGGTTGCTTGTAATCCATCCATCACGGGCATACGAATATCCATCCAGATCAGGTGGGGAGCATAGCTCTGCCACAAGTCCACAGCCATCTGCCCATTACAAGCTTCCTGCACATCAAATCCTATCTTAGTTAGCCAGCGAACCATCAGTTTGCGGTTCACTCCAATATCATCCACGACAAGAATTCGATATTTGGGTTGTCCAGGCGCAAGCCCGACCACCTGACGATCGTTCAGGGGGGCCGCGACTTCTTCCATCACCGCTGACTTGAAAGGAATCGTAAAGGAAAAAGTCGTCCCCTGATTCGGAGTGCTTTTGACGGTAATTTCTCCCCCCATCAGTTGCACAAACCGCCGACAGAGGGCCAACCCCAATCCAGTTCCTTGCTGAGATTTACGCCCCGTCTCCGACTGGACAAATGCCTCAAACACATCATTTAATTCTGTTGTGTTAATCCCTAACCCGGTATCAGACACCGCAAAGGTGAGAAAATGGGAAGCAACGGTTAGAGTCGGTTGCGGCGAAGGCCCTGCAATTACCTCGCCTAACTCTTGCCCGCTGCCCGCTGCTTCCTCCTGGCTCACCTTCAGAGTGACATTCCCCTGAGGCGTAAACTTCAGGGCATTATCAATTAAATTCGTAAGCACCTGCCGCAGTTTACGCTCATCTCCCCGAACATATTGCATCACGGCTGGCTGGTGAACACAGGCAAGTTGAATTCCTTTATGCTGAGCCCGCAACACAAACATCGCTTCCAGTTCTTTCAACAGAGCATACAGGTCGAAACTGCTTTCATCCAGCACCAGCCGATTCGCTTCAATTTTGGCGATCGACAGCACATCATTAATCAGCTTCAGCAAATACTCCCCATTGCGGTTAATGGTCTCCAGGTTTTGCCGTTGGGGCGGGGTTAATTCATCCTGGGCCATCAATTGAGCAAAGCCTAGAATGGCATTCAAAGGAGTCCGTAGTTCGTGGCTCATATTTGCCAGGAAAGCACTCTTGGCGCGATTCGCCGACTCTGCCTCCTCTTTGGCCCGTTCTAATTCCCGCTCCGCCTGCTTGCGATCGGTGATGTCAATGCCCACCGCTGTCGCATACCAGCAATTCTCAGAGGTATCCCATCGGGAGGTCAGGTGATCAGAAATCCAGCGCAAACTACCGTCTTTGTGATGGTAGCGATATTCGATCGTGGTGGTCCCTGTGGCACAGACCCGCTCATTCACCGGGTCCAGAACATTCACCAAGTCTTCAGGGTGGACCCGTTCTCGCCATAAGGAAACATCCTCTAGCAATTCCTGGGGAGTCAAGCCAAAAATCGCCGTTTGTCCTTCTGAGAAATAGAGGTACTCCCGGCTGAAATCAGGGTAGACCCGGAAGTAAGCGATCGCCGCCACTGCCGTATTCAAAATGTCTTTCATCCGGGCTTCCGACTGTTGAAGCGCTTCTTCAGCCCGTTTGCGATCGTCCACATCACGCCCCACACAC
>JANRKG010000337.1:0-8888 GCA_033763635.1 Leptolyngbyaceae cyanobacterium bins.59 | reverse complement strand
CGTATTGAGTTCGTGTTACCTGAACCCTTTGCCCCGTTCTTGAGAACGGTGGGCACTGTACTGCCCAAGCACATTCTGGAGAAGACGCTTCAAGAAAGGGATTCTCAAGGGAAACCTCTTTTCCTCTCGACCTGGAGTACGGGAACCGATCCCCGCAAGGTGATTGGCAATGGTCCCTATACCATGACCCAGTATGCGACCAGTCAACGCATTATCTTTGAGCGAAACCCTAACTACTGGCGGAAGGACAATCAGGGTCAGGCCATGCCCTACATTCAACGGCTGATCTCCCAGATTGTGGAATCCACCGACACTTCCCTGCTGCAATTTCGCTCCGGTGGCCTGGATCTGGTCTTTGTTTCCCCAGAAAACTTCCGGTTGCTGAAGCGAGAGGAGCAGCGGGGTAAATTTAGCATCCACAACGGTGGCCCTGCGGCAGGAACGAGCTTTATTTCCTTCAATCTCAATAAGGCGAAGAATTCTAAAGGACAACCCCTGGTAGATCCGATCAAGTCTCGCTGGTTCAATACGCTGGCGTTTCGTCAGGCAGTGGCCTACGGGATCGATCGCCAAAAAATGATCAACAATGTCTTTCGCGGCTTGGGACAACCCCAAAATTCCCCGATTTCCGTGCAAAGTCCCTATTACCTCCCACCAGAAGAAGGTCTGACGGTTTACAACTATGACCCTAAAAAGGCGAAGGAGTTGCTAAAAGGGGCTGGGTTTAAGTACGACAGCGAGGGCCAATTGTTAGACAGTGAGGGAAATCGGGTGCGATTCACCCTGATTACCAATGCCGAAAACCGGACCCGTGTATCGATGGCAGCGCAGGTGAAGCAAGACCTGGATAAGTTGGGAATGCAAGTGGACCTGAACCCTATCAGTTTTAATACGTTGGTCGGAAAAATTTCAGACACCTTTGACTGGGAATGTTACCTGTTGGGGCTGACGGGAGGTGTGGAACCGAATAACGGGGCGAATGTCTGGCGGAGTACGGGGGGCTTGCACAGTTTTAACCAATCTGCCCAACCGGGACAACCCCCGCTCATTGGCTGGCAAGTCTCGGATTGGGAAAAGGAAATCGATCGCCTCTACATCCAGGGGGCCAGGGAACTGGATGAGGCCAAACGAAAAGCCATCTACGCCCAAACTCAACAAATTATCCAGGAACAGGTGCCTGTGATCTATCTGGTCAATCCACTTTCCCTCTCTGCCATTCGCGATCGGATTGAGGGGATTCAATACTCAGCTTTGGGCGGGGCTTTGTGGAATATTCAGGAGTTGACGATCGCAGATTAGGAACGCAAATTCAGCATGAACTACCGTCAGTTACTCTCAAAGCTGGGGCTGCTTCTGGCGATCGTTGGGATTCTCTGCCTCGGTGGGTGCCGTCTGGCGGATTTTAGAACGGCTAGCGCGCAGGTTCCCCAGATCGTCTTGACGACCCTTACGGACCCAAAAACCTTTAATCCGGCCTTGATTCAGGAGTTTCCCAATATTGGTCTGTTTTGCTATGAGGGGCTGACCAAAGAAGATGGGATTACGGGGGATGTCCAACCTGCTTTAGCGCAATCGTGGGAGATTTCGGAGGATAAAAGGCGGGTTGTGTTCACGCTGCGGGAGAGACTGAAGTGGTCTGACGGACAACTCCTGACAGCAGACGATGTGGTATTTACTTATCGAGATGTAATCTTTAATCCCGATGTGCCAACGGATGCGAAGGACAACTTCAAGATTGGGGAGCAGGGCACCTATCCTACCGTTCAGAAGCTTGACGATCGCCGTATTGAATTTCGGCTCCCCGAACCCTTCGCCCCTTTCCTGAGAGCCACATCAGGGCCAGAAGGGGTTGCTATTCTGCCCCGGCATATTTTGGAGAAAACAGTTCGGCCTCTGGGCAACAACCAACCCCTGCCCTTCACTTCGACCTGGAATACGGGAACGAGTCCGGCTCAGATTGTTGTGAATGGTCCCTACCAGATTGAACAGTTTATCAGTGGGCAACGGGCCGTGTTTCGCCGCAATCCCTACTACTGGCGTAAAGATGGTCAGGGTACTGCGCTTCCATTCGTCGAACGGATTATCTGGCAGTTTATCGAAAACACGGATACCCAATTACTACGCTTTCGATCGGGCGATTTAGATGTGTTCGGAGATGTGCGGCCCCTGCGCCCAGAATATGTGTCTCTGCTAAAGCGGGAAGAGAAACGGGGTAAGTTCAAAATTTATAATGGTGGTCCCTGGTCTGGCACCCTGTATATGGCCTTCAACCTGAACCGGGGCCGCAATTCCTCTGGAAAACCCTTTGTAGACCCGATTAAGTCCCGCTGGTTCAATACCCAAGCCTTTCGTCAGGCCGTTGGGTATGGGATCGATCGCGAACGGATCAACAACAACGTTTTTCGGGGCTTGGGAGTGATTCAAAACTCCCCCATCTCTGTACAAAGTCCCTTTTTTCTCACCCCAGAGCAGGGGTTGAAGGTGTACGACCACAATCCGGATAAGGCGCGGGAGTTACTGCGGGGAGCCGGATTTAAGTACAACGATCGCGGAGAACTCTTTGATGCAGAGGGAAACCGGGTGCGCTTTACCCTACTCACGAACGCCGGAAACAAGGTGCGGGAGGCGATGGGGGCACAAATCAAGCAAGATTTAGCAGCTATTGGCATTCAGGTTGATTTCAATCCGATCAACTTCAATACCCTCCTGGAACGGCTCAATACAACCCGTGATTGGGATGCTCACATCATCGGCTTTACAGGTGGAGTCGAACCCCATTCGGCAGCGAACCTCTGGACCAGTAGCGGGGGTTCTCACTCGTTCAATCTGAAGAGTCAACCCGGACAACCGCCGATCGCCGGGTGGCAAGCCAATGATTGGGAATTGGAGATCGATCGGTTGTTTGTGGAAGGCGCACGGGAACTAGATGAGAACAAACGCAAGGCCATTTATGCCGAGTTTCAAAAGTTAGTGCAGGACCAATTGCCCGTGATCCATCTGGTGAATGACTCGGCGACGATGGCCGTCCGCGATCGAGTTCAGGGAGTTCAGTATTCGGGGCTGCCCAGTTGGGGACTTTGGAATGTCTATGACCTGAAGGTATCCGGTTAACACGAATTCAGGGAAACAACCGAAGAAACCCACTGCCTCTAATCGATCCT
The DNA here is from genome assembly GCA_033763635.1 of Leptolyngbyaceae cyanobacterium bins.59. GTDB lineage: Bacteria > Cyanobacteriota > Cyanobacteriia > JANRKG01. The sequence goes on along the minus strand of JANRKG010000337.1, from coordinate 5,727 downwards.
GTCCTTTCAAGCATTGATAATGGATAGGTTAATGTCTCATTTTCGGTCCTGCTATAAATGTCCTCCCCCGAAGCCCTCCGTTCCCTGTTAGAAGAAGTGGCGGCTGGCTCTGTCAGCCCCTCCGTTGCCCTCGATAAGCTCAAACATTTCGATTTTGAGCCAGTTTCCGACTTTGCCAAAATTGACCACCACCGCAGTCTGAGAACGGGCTTCCCAGAAGTCATCTGGGGACCGGGAAAAACCCCCGATCAAATCGCTCGTATTATGCAGGTCATGCGTCAGCGGAATCCCGTTGTGATGGCAACCCGGATTGAACCAGAGGTTTATGCTCAGATTCGGGGTCAGGTGGCCTGTGTCACGTCAGATCCTCCTTCCCAGGTCCGCTATTACCCGATGGCCCGCATCTGCGCGATCGTCCCGGATGATTGGCAAACCCAGCGACCGGGGTTGATCGGGTTGCTGTCGGCAGGAACGGCGGATTTGCCTGTGGCAGAGGAGGCAGCAGTTACGGCAGAACTCTGTGGCTTTCAGGTGAAGCGCTTCTGGGATTTGGGAGTAGCGGGTATTCACCGTCTCCTGAGTCACCGACAGGCGATCGCAGAGGCTGATGTACTAGTCGTTGTTGCGGGAATGGAAGGTGCCCTGCCCAGTGTCGTTGCGGGATTTGTGGATTGCCCTGTGATTGCCGTCCCAACCAGTGTGGGATATGGAGCCAACTTTAATGGACTGGCTCCCCTATTAACCATGTTGAATTCCTGTGCAGCAGGAATTGGAGTTGTGAATATCGATAATGGGTTTGGAGCCGCAATTTTGGCAGGACAAATTCTGCGAACAGCAACTCGCATTCATCAGAAACAAGAGTGATTTTTTGGCGAGAAACTATTTTTTGTGAATTACGTCCTAAATGCCCATTCTTTGAGAATTTTTCTTTAGGAATCAGGAACGGAGAATGATTTTGAGAAATGGATTACAGAGAAATTTTGTAGGATTTTTAGACCGTTTGACCAGCCTCTAAAAGTAGATCTTTGAGTCATCAAGAAGTTAGAAATTTAAAGTTTCTGTAATTCATAAATCTCATCCGATTGGGGTAGGAACCTTTTAATTGCTACGAGGTCAAATCAAGTAAGAAAGCGATGAGTTCACTCTCAAAAAACACAGATTTTTGTTGAGTGCATCTCAGTAAACTTCTCTGTTGATATCACGATCGTCATGAAGGTTAGGACATTTTTAACAGTTGTGTTTGCGTCTTTCAACTATCAACCTTCTGCCCTTTGCCCTCTGCCTTCTGCCCTTTGCGATATCCACTGTAAATACAAATTTTTTGCCCTTTAATGCACTTTGGAGGCATTTTGATGTCTTGCTCAAATTATCGACAGTCTGGAACTGCCCTGATGCTTGCCCTGGGCTTGGCCACTGGGGTTGTGGCTCCGATCGTGCAACCCGCTCCCGCATCGGCCCAAACCACTTTCTACGATGTCCCCAGTAACTATTGGGCACAGGGATTTATTCAAGAACTGGCAAGTCGGGATGTGATCAAAGGCTTCCCAGATGGCAGTTTTCGCCCGAATGAACCCGTAACCCGCGCCCAATTTGCGTCGATGGTACGCAATGCCTTTAATCGAGCGCAGATTCGTGGCAACGTGAGTTTTGTGGATGTGCCCTCTAATTACTGGGCTGCTTCTGCGATTCAATCGGCTTACACGACGGGCTTTATGGCGGGGTATCCCGGAAATGTATTCAACCCCAGCCAAAACATTCCTCGTGTCCAGGTGTTGGTGTCCCTGGCCAATGGGTTGAGTTACAGCAATAGCGCCAGTGCGGAGACCGTTCTGCAACAATACTATTCCGATGCAGGTCAGGTGCCTGGGTATGCAGTGCCGAGTGTAGCCGCAGCGACCCAAAATCAGGTGGTTGTCAACTACCCCGATGTCCGCTTCCTGAACCCAAATCAGACCGCTACCCGTGCAGATGTTGCTGCTTTCATCTATCAAGCCCTTAATCGAGCGGGTCAGGTGGGAACGATTAACTCCCCCTATATTGTGGGGCAGACGGCTCCTACTCAACCCACTGCCCAATTGAGAATTCCAGCAGGAACAGTCCTTCCCGTCCGCTATGAGAAGGAAAAGATTCTGCTGGCTCCCAATGAAACGGTGCCTGTGACCCTCACCGTTTCCCAAAACATTGTCACCAGCCAGGGTACTGTTCTGATTCCAGCGGGAAGTCAGGTCGTCGGTGCCTTACAACCTGCCCAGGGAGGGTCTCAGTTCGTCGCTCAGGAATTGGTCTTAACCAATGGTCAACGATTGGCGATCGATGCCCGTTCTGAAGTTGTCACCAAAACTGAGCAGATTCAGAAAGGGGTGAATGCAGGTAGTATCCTTCAAGGGGCCGCGTTGGGAGCCGCTGCCGCAACCGGAATTTCTGCGGTCACGGGCGATCGTGCCATTGCCACAGAAGAGGTGCTGGGTGGAGCCGGAGCAGGTGCCCTGCTGGGGGTCTTCCTGGGCCGCGATCGGGTCACTCTTGTCTCCATCGACCCGGATGCAGACTTGAGCTTAACCCTGGGGTCCGACCTGCGGATTAGTCACGTAGGACTGTAAACGATTAGGGGTAGGGAAGCGAAAACTCAATGACTCCCTATCCCTTCTCCTCTGATAGCGATAACCACACAACAAAGGTAGTCCCTGGGCCTCCCTCTGGGAGGTCTACCAGATCACGATTCGCAGGACTCAAAACCTCGATGCTTCCCTGCATGGCCGTGATCAAGTCACGGGCAATCACTAAGCCCAATCCCGTCCCTGCAATCCCAGTCTGAGCCTGAACCCCCCGGTAATAGCGCTGAAACAGGTGAACCTGATCCTCAGAAGGGATGCCGGGACCATTGTCACTAATCACAATTCCGACCCTGCGAGAACCTGGGCTGGCAGGGTTTGCTCTTGTGGGCATCAAAATCTGAATGGCAACGCAGCCCCCGGACGGAGTGTATTTCAAAGCGTTGTCAATCAGGTTGCTAAAAACTTCCCGTAAAGCAGCAGGATTGGCTTGCACGGTGGGCAAGGTCGGGGGCAGGGCTTGGGAGAGATGCAGACCCCGATCCTGGGCGATCGCTTCGGCAGAGAGTAACAGGGGTTGCAGGATGGCTACGATCGAGCAGGATTCTAGAGGCAGGGCAGTTTGAACCGAGGAATTGCCGACTGGAGGAAGGAGAAATGGCAGCGCTGATTCGGAATTTGGGGCAGTGGATTCTGTTGGCTCCAGCTCAACTGCAGCAGGTAAAACGGGAGGCATCCTAAACTGTTCATCGAGATCGATGGCCTCATCAAATTGGGAAAGTAGTTCTTGCAGTCGATCGCTCTCCCGGACAATATTAGAAGTGAACTCTCGGTTGCGATCGTCGGCGGGTAAGCGCCGCAGAATCAGCTTTGCCAGGGTGCGAATGGCGGTTAGGGGATTGCGAAATTGGTGGAGGAGATTGTGCAAAACCCGATGCTGTCGATCGCGTAAGGCCCTTTGTTGATGCAGGGTCTGGGTTAGCCACTGGGCACGTTGATCCATCACACAGGCCGCTGCCAGGGTATTCGCAATTTCTTCAATCTGAAGCTGTTCTCGCGAGTTCCAGGGACGATCTTCTCGACCTGTCACCAATAGCCCCATCACCATTTCCCCATGCATCAGGGGCACTACAGCGGGTTCTAGAGGAAGCCTTAATTCTGCCTGGGGCTGAGGAGGTTGTCCTTCTCGTGATTGGGGCTGAAGACTTCGAGAAGAAGGGATTGCAGGCAGGAAGTTTTTGCGGTTGGAACGGGGCGTTTTAGGCTGAAGTTGCAACTGGGATAGGTCGGAACGAATCTCATTCGGGAGTTGGAATACATCGGCCCCTGTCTGCCAGTGAGCGCTACTTTCGGGGTAGATGACGATCGGCACCAACCGAGCTTCGGTTTCATCCGCCCGCTCTTCTCGTAAATAAACCGCACTCAGCGATGCTCCCAATCCTTGAACCAGAAGGGATACCTGCGATCGGCAGAGAGAAATAAATTCCGTACTGGCAGGCATTAACATCGAAAACCAATGACTGAAAACAAATAACTGAAAACAGATGACTAAAATTTTTTAGAAACTTTTGCAAAATTTTTTAAAAAGAAAATTTGAAAGACTCTTGCTTTTCAATTGGTATCCAGCTTAACATTTAGAGCGAAGAGTTAAAGTTTTATTAATTTTAGTCACCCCTCTAATTAGATTATAGGGACGTAAGATTCTAGCTGACAAAGGAATCTGTCTTTGTATCAAGGGATTAAAAGAAGTTGAAATTTTTAACTCAAACCGATATACTTGCAGCGGTTTTGTAACTATCACTACACCTGTCGGTCAATAGAGGAGGTAATAGGGTTGGCAAGGAGACGCAAGCGCAAAAGCCGACGACGACTTGAGGGGCGCAGAGTTCTAGAACTGGTTCCTCAGTTCAGTATTGAAAGCGGTGAAGAAAAGCCTGTAACGGCAGCTCGTAAGTTTATTCAAGACCAGGGCATTGTTCCGCCCGCACTACTATTAGTAAAGCGGAATGAGCATACCACGGATCGGTACTTCTGGGCTGAAAAAGGACTGTTCGGTGCCCAGTATGTAGAAGAGAATCATTTCCTATTTCCCAGTCTGAGAATGTTATTAGGTGAGGAAGAACCAGCCTTGGTTACTCCTGGTCGTTAGTGTGTGAAGACCTGGATTTTCTCCAAGCCTATTGATTTTGAAACTTAGTAGCCATAGCAATTTTCGCACCTCTTTCGTTTGGATTTAGGACTTTTCAGGATTGTCTTTCTGGGATAGTCATTTCACTTGAGCGTATGAGGCGGGCAAGTTAAGTGAGTGAATCCTAAACGAATTAATTAGAATTCATTTAATCACTGGATTAGATTAATCGGTTAGTAAGTTGATTCACTACTGATTGGCACTTGCTACGAAAAACTTGTTGCGAAAAGCTTGCTGTGAAAGGTTAGCTGTGAAAGGTTAGCTATGAAAGGTTAGCTATGACAGTGAAGTTGGTTTTTTCCAACTGTTATTGGCTGTTATTTTTGATTTGTTATTTTTTAATTCCCCCTTGGATGAGAGTAGAGGGGGAATTTTTATTTCTTAAATTTATTTTTTTCTTGTTCTTTAAATTATTGCTGCCAGGTTCAGTGTTGTTCCACTAACTCCAGAGATAACAAACGTTGAAGTTCTGAGACTTCGTCTCGATGAGCGGTTACTTGAATGAGAGTACCCAATTTAGACGATTCGGTTGAAGGTTCATTAATTTTTAGAGCAACTTTTTCCATCCTGCCAGCTTTTTTCCAGTAAAAAATTCCCGCCAGGGGTGACACCAGGACCAGAACGAAGGGATAGGGGATGCCGGAAAAGAGCATCACCAGCACCAGGGCCAAGCAAAGCGTTCCCAGTGCCGCCAAAATGCTCAGGAAGACTGCCAGAAAAAGGCTGGGGCGTACAAACCCTTCAAATGTCACTTCATTTTGGTCTGCATTGATAGCGACAACTCGATAGGCCCGCTGGGCAAAATATTGCTTGAGCTGATCCAATAAAGAGGCTTCCGCCTGTTCAGACAGCAGGGTGACGGATTCAGTCCGATCTTTCACCGATGCACGAATAAAGAAAAATAGCCCCACCATCATCAGGAGGGTCATGACAAACGTGGAGACGATCGCAGTGGTTTCCATAAGGAATTGCAGAGTGAGGGGTTAA
>JANRKG010000336.1:0-8132 GCA_033763635.1 Leptolyngbyaceae cyanobacterium bins.59 | reverse complement strand
TCCATCACCCTGATCGGCATCACCCGGAAGGTTTGCAGCCGAACTCTTGGACTTGAAGTGGTTAATGATGGCTGTGAAAGTTTCATTGGTCGGTGTTCCGTTTGCCAGTCGCTCAAAGGTGACTGCCAGGGGCGGACGTTGAACCCGATTTGCGTCATCCTGGGCAAAAATCCCAGTGGTGAGAGCAGCAGGACTTGTACCCGGAGCAATTCGAACCGCACTGGTTTTATAGATGAAACCCACCGCGATTTCATCTCCTCCAAAGCCACCCGCAGCATTCAGAGCAGAGGCAGGAGGGGTAACAAAGGCATAAGTTCCTGGGGCAGTTGCGGCATTCAGGGCATCGACGAGGGTTTGCACGGCACTGGTCGGCCCATACCCGTCATTCTCCATTTCGTTGTAACCAAAGACATCCGGGTTCAAGCCGAGAATGGCTTGAACGGTCTTCGGCAGTTGACGGTTGTACTCGGTCAGGGTATCTGCCCCCCGTGAAGTCGGGAAGCCACCCCCCAGTCCATCCCCATTGAAGAAATTGAGCAGGTTAAAGCTCGCAACCTTCAGCGTTCCACCGACATTTGGAGCAACATCTTCGCGGGGGTTTGTGCCCTGGAAGTTTGCCGGAGTGCGAGTTTGAACCCGATATCCTTCAAACCGCTGATCCAGCACCCCGGTAATACTGGCGATCGTATCTCCTCCCCGAAGCGTGTTCGTCGCACTCAGGGGTTGCCCATTTCGGGCATGAATCACGGTTGCAGGGTTCTGGGTGTTGCTACCGTCATCCAGAATAATGTAGTTATCGAGCAGGTTCGCTAAATAATCTTGATAACCAGCCACGCTGGGAGCGTTCACCTGGGTGTACTGGTCTAAGCGATCATTCGCCGATAACCCAACCTGACCAAAGCGAGCGAGGGTAAAGTTGTTGGTGACAGTCAGGGAACCCGTCGCAGCACTGACATTCACCAACATCCCTTCATACCGTTCAAGGGCAGAAACATCGGTGACTGGAATGGTGACATTGGTAATCGTGGGTAGAACACTCGCGCCCAGATTCGCCACACTTCGGTTCGTAACGCTATTCGCGAGGGAGAGTTGGGTCAGACTGCTACTGAGGTTTGTTCCGGTAATCGTGCCTGTCGAAGTGTTGCTCGTAAACTCAGCCACTAACCCCGTCACCCGCACCTTATCTCCCACCGCTCCAGAGAATAATCCAGTGGGGTCAAACACAAAGATGCCCTCGGAGGTCGCGCCATCGCTATCGGCATCCGCATCTTCTTCCTGCACATAGAAGCCACTCAACCCAGCGATACCAGGGAAGGCAGCGACCACAACTCCTTCGATCGTTTGCGTTCCACTAAAGGCAGAATTGAAGGTATTGCCACTGCCCTGGATCTGGTGAATTTTGGTGACAGAAACATCGTTGTCATTGATGCTGACGGTTGCCGTACTTCCAACCCCAATCCCATAGTTGGCAGAAGCACTCAGGGTGACGGTAACGGTCTCAACGGGTTCTACAGCGGTGTCATCGATCGCTGAAATCGCAATGCTCACCGCAGCCTGACCCGCCGGAATTTCGATGGAATTGGTGGTGAAACTGCCAGGAACCAGGTAGTCACTACCACTGGTTGCCGTTCCTCCGGTTGTGAAGTTCACAGTGAGGGGGTTCGTGGTATCCCCGGTGCGGGTAATCGTGAACAGACCAGCGGTGGCACTACCTTCGGTCGTGGCATTGGGACTGGCAGCGATCGTAACCTCCGGCAGTTGGGGCGGCGGGGGCGGCGTAACCTCGGTGAACAGGGAGAAGTCGTCGATCGCCAATCCATCATCCGCTCCACTGGCATTAAAATCTTGCCACCGGAACCAGAAAGTTGCGCCAACCGGGATATTCAAACCCGTGATCGTGGATGTAATCAGCGTGCTGTTCGTGTTTCCATCCAACAGTCCAACCGTTCCCGTTGTGGTCGGAGAACTGAAATCCAGGGCATCGACATCAACCCAGGTTCCCGTAGTGAGAGCGGTTGCATTCAAGCTGTATTGAAAGTCGAGGCGATCGGCTCGGCCCAATGTTCCTAACCGCCACTGCTCACCGCGATACTGGACCGTTAGGGAGGTCAGGGGGCTGCCCGTGGTATTCGTGAAACTGACACCAAAAAAGGGAATCAGGCTACCCGACTGCAAGCCCCCCAGCGCCCGCTCCGTGCTTCCCGTCGCGCCAAAGCTGTAAGTGTCACCAGTGTTTCCGCTACCCGTACCCGCCGTGTAGAGTGAATTGGCATTCGTTCCAGTTTCCAGAAATACCCAATCCAGGGGCAGTACGCTACTGGTTCCGGAAGAGGCCAGAGAATCGAAGGTTTCAGAATACGAACCATTAAAGTTAATCGGCATAACGGTGTGTGAGGGTTGAGGTTTGCAGGGATGAGAAGAGAGGCAATCGAAAATTTAGAGAAGTCGTTCCGATCGCGCATCAATCCAAAAATCAACACAAGAAATGGACACAGCTAGCGAAGCTGCGCCCCAAATTGGATGTGCGTGAAGTTACGGAAAGCCTGGGTCAGGCAACCCGCAGGATTTAGTTTTTTGCAGAGATTATGGAAGAATGAATAAGCCGTGAGACCGTGATTTCCACAGTTCCGACTAAGCAATTTAGCATTAAGAGCAAGGTCAACCCGTGTAATCCAGGAGACATCTCAGAATAAGTTTGTATGAAGAGGTACAGAAATAATATTGTTTAAATGTATGAAAGCTGGACGGTTGACCTGATAAACCATCCAGCCGAGATGAAGCCAATGGAATACAGCTTGAATGTGAAATTACCTGACCGGATTGTGAACCGTCACCAATTTTGTCCCATCCGGGAACGTGGCTTCCACCTGCACCTCATGGATCATTTCGGGAACTCCTTCCATCACGTCGTCCCGTGTCAGCAGGGTGGTGCCATAGGTCATCAAATCAGCCACCGTCTGACCGTCTCTGGCCCCCTCTAAAATTGCGGCAGAAATGTACGCGACGGATTCTGGATAATTCAGCTTCAAGCCCCTTGCTTTGCGGCGTTCTGCGACCAGGGCAGCGGTGAAAATCAGTAACTTGTCCTTTTCTTGGGGGGTGAGTTGCATACGTTACCTGGACTTTTTCCTAAATTAAAACTTCGTGATAGGCCAGACGCGAGGTAGGCAGGCAGAGTGACCCAGCACAGAAGAGCGTACCAGATCCCACACGGCAATAAACCATTTCCGGGCTTCTGTCGTGGAATGGCCCCGGTAACGACAGAGCATCCCTTCCAGTAGGGTCGTGACTCCAGTTTCACCCGTACCCTGCCAGAGCGATCGCGCCTGCTCCACGAGATCCGGCGAGAGGGTCGTCCCCACGATCGCCCAACTCCCGACCACCGGACAACCCTTCAGACCATGCGGGCTGTGCAGAATCGTCTCATCCCCAGGAATCCACTGAGGATCGACCCAGAGGGGCCGATTTCCTCGCCACACCTCGGTAGACGATCGCCAATTGCCCGTCAAAAACTGTTCCCCTCGCGCACTGCGGCCCAAGCGCGTCAGTTCCCACCCCATCCACACAGCCGTTTCTGACAGATCTACCCGGACCTGCTGTTGAAAAGTCGCCCCATTGAAGACGATCGTTTCTTGAGGGAACCACTCCAAACAAGCCCCCGCCCCTACCTGAAGGTGAACCATCTGGCGAGAAGGAATGGGCTGATCCCCACTGAGCCTACTGCGATAAATCTTGCTGGCGGCAGCGGTAGTGATTAGGGCGCGGGTTTGGGGTTGGAGGGTGATTTGGAGGGAGAGGCGATCCCCCCCGACTACTCCCCCCGCTGTATGCAGAATGACACTGTGGCAGACTTCCGGCCCTTCTGGATAGAAGGGCCGTTGCAACTTAAACGGTGCCCTGGCATAACTGCGAGTTAAACAGGTCTGACCTTGCTGCAAAGCATACTCTGCATCCAGTAAGCCATGCCAGCTTGCCGAGTCGGGAATAAGGGGCGAGTTCACAGATCAACCAAACTTAAGCTTAAAGTACAGAATAATCCCTAGCAGAAACAGGGTAATTGCATTTGCCAGAATGACAGGCAGGGCACCCAGCAAGAGACCATAGATGAGCCAGAGGGTAATGCCCATCCCAAAGCCCAAAATCCAGAGGGGAGAAATATCCTGGCTCGATCGCGTCCGCCAAATTTGCATGACCTGGGGCAAAAATGAGAGGGTGGTTAAAGTCCCTGCTACCAGCCCTAGAATATCGATCGCCGACATTGCCCTACCCTAAATAATAAGATGAACGCCGCTTGTCAGCGCTAGAATAGAACTCTGCTACACAAGTTCCTCGCCACAATATCATTTTTAGGGTTAGAATTCGCAAACTGAGGCGGGTTGGAGAGGACAGGTCTGGGACGGCAAGGGATTTTGGGAAACCAGTAGATAGGTCAAGTTTTTGAGATTCTTCAACGGTTCCAGATTCATAATTTGGTTCCGACTGAGATAAAGGGTCGTGAGATTATTGAGAAATTGAATCGGCTCCAGATCGCGAATTTGATTACGGCTCAGAGCGAGGGAGACAAGATTTTCGAGGGGCTTGAGGGCATTGAGATCCGTAATTTGGTTGGCACTCAGGTCTAGATAGGTGAGTTGGGTCAGCCCCCCTAGCGGCTCCAGGTCAGAAATTTGCTGGGCAGCGGCAACCAATTCGCTCAACCCAGTCAAGGCTTGCAGGGGCCTGAGATCGGAAACACGATTGAAGCTGACATCCAGGAATTTCAGGTTGGTGAGCGATCGTAATGCGCTCAAATCCGTCACCCGATTCTCAAACAAATCCAGCCCAATCAAATTCGTGAGCGATCCCAACGGTTGCAAATCCGAAATCCGATTCTCCACTAGATACAAATAATTCAGATTTGTCAAAGATGCGAGGGGCTTGAGATCCTCGATCTGGTTGAAGCTGAGGTACAGATAGGTCAACTTTGTGAGAGTTCCCAGCGGCTTGAGGTCCGAGATGCGATTGTTCCCCAGGTGCAACCCTGTCAGGTTAGTGAAGGATTGCAGGGGGCGCAGATCCGTCAAACGAGCATCGGTAATCTCCAGGTAGTTCAGGCGGGAAAGGCGAAATGCAGCCCGATCGCAGTCTGGAGTTCCGGCTTGCAGTAGGAGGGCGGCGATCGTCCGCTGGGCCTCACGGGATTGCCGCTCCCGTTGTTGACACCATTCTTCAAAAGTGGCGGGAAGTTTCGTTAGGCTGGGTTCTGCGATCCCTGCCGGACTCGTCAGAAAGCAGGAAAGAGCCGTCAGTAGGCTCAAACTACCAATCCCCAGTCTCCGGTTCTTCAACATCCACCCTTGATTCAAGAACTGGTTAAACGATCGAAACATTTTTCTGGTTTTCGTCATTTTTCGCATCTTTTTTGCATTTTTTGTTGCATCTTGAAAAACATCTTTATGTCTCTTTTAAGGTGTCAAATTCAATCCCAAAAACTGTCAATCTTGTTATTAATTATCGAAAAAATTGATGGCAAAAACCACTCTTTTAGAGAATGATAATCACTCTCACAGTTAAATTGTGACGAACTTAACTAGAAAGGTCTAAATGTAGTTAAAACTACAGATTCACCTTGCTGCGAAGTATTAGCTTTTACTCGCAGCCTCTGCGAATCAACTTCTTTTCAGGAAGTTGTCATTAGCCTTTCCACCCTCTTTTCCAGCTTCCTATCAATTCTTTTCAGTTCTTTTCTTTTCAGTTTTTTCAAAAGATGCACCAACTTTTCAGAAGGAAGAGGGTGAAGGTTTTGACCTGAAAAATTTTCTTCTCACCTTCCCATTGAGAAGTTGTTGTATAGAACCTGAGCATTGATAGTTCATTCAGCGTAATTTCTACTGAAATTTTTAGTGGGATTTCATGGGAAAGTTTTTACTTTTTCCATTGGCATCTAAAGGAATGAAGAGGTGAGAAATAGTAAACGCAGAGGAGCATTTTGGAGTGTGATTGGGAGAATACCATGCCTAAAACTCTCTTCAAGGTTGATTTGACGAAGCCCATGTCTGAACAGGAGTTGCCCGGTCATAACCGCTGGCACCCCGACATTCCTGCGGTGGTTTCGGTCAACCCTGGTGATGTGTTTCGAATTGAGTGCAAAGATTGGACAGACGGACAGATTAAAAATAACGACAGCCCGGATGATATTCGGGATGTGGATTTGACAGTCGTTCACGTTCTGAGCGGTCCCATCCATGTAAATGGTGCAGAACCGGGGGATATTCTGGTCGTTGATCTGGTGGACATCGGCGCACTACAAGGTGACGAATGGGGGTTCACGGGCATTTTTGACCAGAAAAATGGGGGCGGTTTCTTGACAGACCACTTCCCCAATCCTGCGAAAGCAATCTGGGATTTCCAGGGGATCTATACGAGTTCCCGCCACATTCCGGGGGTGAAGTTCGCTGGGATTATCCACCCCGGTTTGATTGGGTGCGCGCCCTCCCATGAGTTGCTGGCGAAGTGGAACAAGCGGGAATCGGAACTAGTGGCTACGGCTCCCGATCTTCGGACCTATGGGGCTGGTTTGAACGCTGACGGTCAGCCCGTCCTCGCTGCCCTGCCCAACCCGATGAATGCCGTCCTGGGAACTCTGCCCAAGTCAGAGTATGAGCGAGTGGCAGCGGAAGCCGCCCGTACCGTCCCCCCTCGTGAGCATGGCGGCAACTGCGACATCAAGAACCTGTCAAAGGGAACCCGCATTTACTTTCCGGTGTATGTGGAAGGGGCAAAGCTCTCAATGGGTGACATTCACTTTTCCCAGGGAGACGGGGAAATCTCCTTCTGTGGTGCGATCGAAATGTCAGGTTTCATCGACCTGCATGTAGACATCATCAAGGGGGGAGTTGAGAAGTACGGTCTAGTCAACCCCATCTTCAAGCCCGGTCCCGTGGAACCCCGCTTCTCCGAGTACCTGGTTTTTGAAGGGATTTCGGTGGATGAGTTCACGGGCAAGCAATACTACATGGATGTGCATATTGCCTACCGCCGCGCTTGCTTGAACGCGATCGAATACCTGAAGAAGTTTGGTTTTACAGGCGAACAGGCTTACCTGCTCCTAAGTTGTGCGCCGATCGAAGGTCGCGTCAGCGGGATTGTGGACATCCCCAATGCTTGCTGTACCCTGGCGATTCCGACGGAGATCTTTGATAAAGATATCTTCCCCGTATAACCGGATGATGCCCTCAAGTGATCGAATTTGAACGAGTTCTCAGGGGTCAGAGGCAACCACTTCTGACTCCTGTTTTCTGACTGCTGACTTCTCTCTTACTGTGAGGTATCTCTGTGCCACTGTATGAATTTCGCTGTTCCACCTGTGGGGTGTTTGACACATGGCGCACCCTGGCGGAATCCAGCCAACCCGCGAATTGCCCGACCTGTAACACGGTGAGTAAGCGTATTTTTTCGGCCCCTGCGGTGCAGTTGAGCGGAAGTTTACGGCTCAAGAAAGAAAACCCCGAACCCAAAGTTATGAAGCGCGATCGGGAACCTGCACCCCCCAAGGTCCAGACAGACAGCGGCGGGCGGCCCTGGATGATCGGGCATGGGTAAGCGAAACGTCCAGAGGTCATCTGGACGTTCTTTAAAGAGAAACCCACCCCTCTTGGAAGTGAGGAGTGGGCTTTCAGTTCAGAGGCTCGTCGTTTCTTAAGTCAAATTAGTTGGATTCGAGGGAAACTTTTTCCTTTTCCTTCAAACTGATAGGAGTCCCTGCAAGCTTCTCAACGGGCAACCCTTCGATCGGGCACTCCTTCGTGCCAACGGTGGCGCGGGTGATTTCTTCCACCTGCTCCTTCGCCTTTTGGGGATTGAGTACCCAGTTGCGGTAGAAGTCGTAGGGGCACTCTTGCAGACCTTCGTAGCTGTCGCCGGAATTGATCGTCCCCGTGTAGCCCCGGTGCAGGAGCTTGAACAGGTGGTTTTGGGATTGGGCGTTCTTGCGGAAGTCACGAATCGCGAACTTGGAGAGGGCTGCGTACTGAATCCCCATCTCTTCTTCCCCACACTCACCCAGGGTGCGGCCATCAAAGCCGATGATGGCAGAGTGACCGAAGTAGCTGTACACCCCATCAAAGCCAGCCGCATTTGCCACTGCAACGTAG
>JANRKG010000335.1:0-7613 GCA_033763635.1 Leptolyngbyaceae cyanobacterium bins.59 | reverse complement strand
GACTATTTTGCTCCAGGTGTATATGTTGAGGAGGTCGATCGCGGCAGTCGTCCGATCGAAGGGATCAGCATGAGTGTGGCCGGATTTGTCGGCTTCACTGAGGATGTCCGGGGCGATGCAGAGTTATTTAAACCTGTGTTAGTCACGAATTGGGGCCAATACCTGGAGTGCTTTGCTAGACCTGGTTCCGATGGCTTCACAGATTATAATGCTTACCTGCCTTTTGCCGTTCAAGGCTGGTTCCAAAATGGAGGGGGACGGTGTTGGGTCGTGAGCATTGGCACCAAACTCCCTGGTAGCCCCGCCCCCGCTCCGGAACAAACTGCCACGCTGCTGTTGACCTCTGCCAAAAAAACATCCCTGAGCCTCAATCTCCGTCTGCCTGAAGCATCGGGGGATGCTCCGGCCCTGCCACCTGCCGATCGCATCATAGTGACGATCGAAGAAAGCGAACCGAAACCTTTACCCAATGATGATCCCGACGCGGAACCTCCCTTTAATACAGGGGAATTCTTCAAAGTGGTGGTTCGCAGTGGGGATCAGGTGTTGGAAACCTTCCCCAACCTGACCATGAACCCTCAGACGGATACGGCGGTTGCGGATTATGTTGTGACGGCTCTGCAAGACTCCGAGTATCTTATCGTTACCGACCTGTCGGGAGAACGGGGCCATCCCCTCACCCGTCGCCCTGCCAATGGTCGGTATGAAGTGGCTCCCCCCCCCTACATTGCTCCCGTAGAACGGCTGGCGCGGGATCTCCAGGGGGTTAAGGATGAAAGAAAAGGGATTGAGGGCTTATTTGAAATTGATGAAGTTTCCATGATTGCCTGTCCCGATTTGATGCGAGCTTATCAGACCGGGCTTCTGGATCTTGATCAGGTCCATGCCCTGATGGAAGTGATGGTGAGCAAGTGTGAAAACTCCTTCCCCGGTCCCGCTTACCGAATGGTCGTCCTGGACCCCCCGCCTGTAAAACTGCGTCGTGGGGAAACCCCCGTTGCACCGGAGGAACAAAAGCCCCAGGATGTCGCTCAGTGGCTCAGCTACTTTAATCGGCGATCGATGTTTGGCTCCCTCTATTACCCCTGGATTAAGGTCGCCAACCCCCGCAACAACAACCGCCCCATTATGATCCCCCCCTCTGGTCACATGATGGGGATCTGGTGCCGCACGGATGAGTCCCGTGGGGTGTACAAAGCTCCGGCAAACGAAACGCCCCGTGGGTTGTTGGGGCTGGCCTACGAAACCAACATGCGGGAACAGGAACTCCTGAACCCCCTGGGGATCAACTGTATTCGCAACTTCGCGAACTACAACCGGGGCTACAAAGTATGGGGTGCCCGGACGTTGGTAGAACCGGATAATATCCAATGGCGCTATATCAGTGTGCGTCGTCTCATGAGCTACATTGAGAAGTCCATCGAGTTGGGAACGCAATGGGTCGTGTTTGAACCCAACGACGAGGATCTGTGGGCACGGGTGACGCGGACGATCGAAGGCTTTTTGACTCGGCTGTGGCGCGATGGAGCCTTGTTTGGAGCTAGCCCCTCGGAAGCGTTCTATGTGAAGTGTGATGGAGAACTCAATACCCATGAAACGATGATGCTGGGTCGTCTGTATGTGGAAGTGGGCGTGTCTCCTGTCCGACCTGCGGAATTTGTGATCTTCCGGATTAGTCAGTGGGCACCAAACCAGTAATCGGTTTGCAGTAGGCGCATCCGGGACAGGTGCGCCTCTTGTTCTCTGAAGGTTTTGTTTACAGTCAATCTTTTAGATCGATCAATGAGGGGAAGTTCAATATGCCAGATATGGTCAAACCCATTACAACCAGTCGATTCTATGTAGAATTTGACGGTTTAACAGAGAAATTGATTAAGAGTGTTCAAGAAGTAGCCTTCCAGGGGCAGGTCAAGGGCTATGAGAAAGCCCTGGCTTCCACGAAAAAGGGCCAAACCTTGCGACAGAGTACCTCGACGGGGTTTGAGGAGAATCCCAACTTTACGATCGAGGTGTATTTGCGGGAAGGGGACATGGACTTTTACAACTGGATGCTAAATACCATGCCAACCAGCTACTCTTCTGGCGGCGGTGGGGCCGCAGGGCAGGGGCAATGGGCTGCCAATCGGAAGAATGGGTCGATCGTGGCCTATGACCCTGGTGATAAGGAAATTCTGCGCTGGAAAATTACGAACGCCTGGATTAAGAGCTATAAGGTGTCTGACTTCACAGCAGATGGAACGGACCTTGCTTTTGAAACTTTTGAAATTGTTTGTGAAGACATTCGGCGGATGCCTGTGAGCGGTTAGACCCGAAAAGTTTTTGAGGAGAAGATTTCGTTTTATTAAGGAGTAACTAATGGCAAAGGGTGAAGTATTAGCGAACTCTAAATATTATTTGGAGTTTGAAGGAATTACAGAACTGATTACCAAAAAAATCAGTGGCGTTTCCATTAAGTTAGAGGCTGCCGGGGATATGAAATCCTACGGGGTCCGCAAGGAAGCCACGAGTTTTATGCAAGCAACGGTCAGTGGTGTCACCAGTGGAGTGATTAGCGTTGAGTTTGTGGCAACGGTTGAAGATCAATCGATGCATGACTGGTATCGCGCTTCCCACTCGATCGGGGGGCCAATGGCGGGGAAAGGGTCCACCAACAAAGGGGAACGGAAGCAAGCGTTTCTGACGGTGTATAACCAGGCGGGTGAACCTGCGGCCCGCTGGCAGTTTTCAGGTGTTTTTCCCAAGTCCTACAAAACGTCCAAAATGGAACCAGGAGCGACGGAACTCTTCACTGAAAAAGTGGAATTCGTTTATGAAACCTGCCATCGAGTTGCAGTAGGCGGATAGGGGGTTGCGTGAGCCTTTCAAGCCGATGATTCACCTGGCACCAAAACCTTAATATCAGTGTGGGTTGCGATTTCGCTCAACCCACAGAAAAGGGAGTGTTGAGCGAAGTCGAAGCATAATTTCTAGTCTTGGGGGTGATTCCTGTGCCTGAGCCATTTTATGAGATTCTGACAAACTCTAAATATTACCTGGAAGTGACCCTCGCCAATTCCCAGGACCGGATCGATGGCTACTTTATGGAATGTCAGGGCTTTAAGCGCTCCCAGGAAATTGTTTCTGTTTGTGAGGTATTTCCCCAACCGTGGGGAACGGAAGCAAAGTTAGGGCGGGCCGTTCGCACCAAGCTACCCGGTAATTCCAAGAGTGAAAATATCATTCTCAAACGGGGGCTTTGTATTTCCGATACCCTCTGGCTCTGGTTTCAGGCGATCGAAGAAGGGAAATGGGGAAAACAACGGCGGGATGGCGACCTGACCATTTACGACCAGAGTGCAACCCCCAGAGCCAGATTTCGATTTCACCGGGCATGGCCGACCAGCTACAAAATTACGGATCTGAAAGCGTCCTCGTCAGACTTTGAGCTAGAAGAGTTGGAACTGGCTGTGGAAGAGTTCTACCGAGTGCAGCCCGATGGGAAGGGAGAACGCATTAAAACAAGTTAACGGGTCAGCACGGCAATCGGTTGGGTTGCAATCACAGGGGTGAATCCCAGGAGGATAGGATCAAGTGATACAGACAGAATTTGAATTTACGTTACCTAAAGGCTATTTGGATGACTCAGGGAATCTGCATCGAAAAGGCGTGATGCGGTTAGCGACTGCGATCGATGAAATTGTTCCCCTGCGCGATCCGCGCGTGCGATCGAATCCCGCCTATGCAACCGTCATTATCCTGTCGCGGGTGATCCTCCACCTGGGGGCACTCGATGAGGTGTCGCCCCAGGTCGTAGAGGGCTTTTTTGCTTGTGATTTAAGTTATTTGCAAAAGTTCTACCGTCAAATTAATGAACTGGAAGAATTTTCTGAACCAACGAATGGGGTTGTTCCTGAATCGCTTGCAGGAGTCCAATCATGATGCTTGCCGATCCCTTAGTGACTGAATTTAGCTTTACCCTGCCTCGCGGTTTAATGGATACAAGGGGAGCGGTGCATCAACATGGAAGCATGCGGTTAGCCACTGCACGGGATGAGTTAATTGCATCCAAGCATCGCCATGTGCAAGCCTATCCAGAATATCTCATGCTTGTTTTGCTATCCCAGGTGATTACCCAATTGGGAACCCTGGAGACGATTTCGCCGGAAGATCTGGAAAACCTCTTTACCCAGGATCTCGCCTATTTGCGAGAACTCTATAACCGGATTAATCAGACGGGTAGCGTTCGGCTTCCGGTGCATTGCCCCCAATGTAACCACCAGTTTCAAACGGATCTGGTGTTGTCGGGGGAGTTGTAAGCTACCCCCTGGATCAGCTCCACCAGGAGGTAGCCTACATTGCGCTTCATTTCCATTGGTCTTTAGAAGATATTCTGAACCTGGAGCATCGCGATCGTCGGCGATGGGTTCAAGAAATTCAGGCTGCGACTGCTTCTTAACGATCCCTGTTTTTCCCTGTTGAGGCTCACCCATGCCCCATTCCCCGAAACCCCCTCTCCTCTCGATGCTCAAGACGGTTTTTCTGACCAGTCTGCTCTTCACGGTGCCGATCGTTGCAGGGCGGTTTCTGGGTGGGTTTGAAGGGCTGGAACTGTCTGCCTACGATCGCTTCCTGCAACAACGAGCGACGGAAACGCCAGACGATCGGATTGTGGTGATGACCATCGATGATACGGATATTGAGACGCTACAACAATATCCCATTCACGATAGCACTCTGGCAAAAGCACTGGAAAAGCTGGTGAGTTATGAACCGAGGGCGATTGGTCTGGATATCTCGCGGGATGTGCCCCAGGGGCCTCCCGACGGGCGAAAGCGCTTGGCCCAGGTGTTGCAAAATAACCCTTCAATTATTTCCGGATGTCTGTTGAGCATTGAATCCCATCCAGGTTCTCCCCCTGCACCGGGGACAGCAGAAGGAAGTGTTGCTTTTGCCGATTTCCCAGGCGATCGGGATGGGGTCGTGCGGCGGGCCAAACTGCTCTCAACACCGGGAGCTTCTAAAAAGCCCAGTAAGACCCAACATCCCTGTAACCAGGTTGCAGAAGATAATGAGATCCCCTCTCTGAGCTTTTTGCTGGCAGCGCTGTATCTAGAGGCATTCAAGATCACCCCGCAAGAAGGCCCCAATCAAACCATTCGGTTCGGACAAACCCTGTTCGAGCGGCTCAGTCCAACCTTTGCAGGGTATGCCCACGGAGAGGTGAACGATTATCAAATCATGCTGAACTACCGGGGTGGGGAACAGAAGTTTCAGCGGTTTTCCATCAGCCAGGTACTGCAAAATCAGGTTAACCCCCGTCTTGTGCGCGATCGGGTGGTTCTGGTAGGGGTCACGTCTGAAGTGTCTAAAGACTTCCTCCAAACTCCTTATGCCCAAACAGAATTGGGGTTCCGCAATATGTTTGGAGTTCTGGTTCATGCCCATGCGGTCAGCCAGATTCTCAGTGCCGTTCTGGACGATCGTCCCCTGATTCATAGTTGGTCTAAAGTGGCGGAGATTGCCTGGATTTGGGGTTGGGCGTTAGGCAGTGGGTTGATCGCCTTCTACACCCGCAAACCAGGGTTATTCCTGCTGGTTGTGATTGGGTTAGGAGGTGCCCTCTGGGGAATTTGTTATGGTCTTTTTGCTTACCAGGGACTCTGGATTCCTTTCGTTCCGGTTCTGAGTGCGCTGGTGCTTACGGCGATCGGGGTGCGGGTGGTCGAGATGGCAGAACGGAGCGGGTACGCCCAGGCGATCGCAGAACAGATTCGGGAGCAACTTCTCAACCGTTCCCCCAAAGGTAGTCGGGGCGATTATTTAGAACGGTTGGTGCAACGTGCCAAGATTGCACGGCAGGGAGCAGAACCCGATGCCACTGCTCCATCCCCCGATTCAGCCTGGAACGCGATCCCACCGGATATGAAAGCGCTTCGGGAAGAAATGGAAGCCAAGATCCGGCAAGAGTTGGCAGAAAAACAAAAAGTGCTTCATTCCGCTGGTAACAGTGGTGACCGACTGACTCGCATGCAGGGGCTTCTGAATCGTGCCCAGCATTCCCGCAAGCAGACCCCACCCCTCACCCTTAACTCAAAGATTGCAGAACAGCCTCTACCAGAAGAATCCAATGACTGAACCTCCCCAAACCCCCCAGACCGTTCCCCTCGGCTCAGAAGCTCTGGGGTATCAATTCGTTGTCCCTAGTGGGGTGAGACCGGGGGCGTATGGCGCACCTGCTCAATTTACAGCCCAGCTTAAATCTGAAGACCTGGAGATGTTATCCCAACTGGCAGAACAGTTTTTGCAAGATCCGATCGCCTTACAACGGCTCAACGATCGGGTGATGGAACTGTGGCAACAGGATATGAAACGACAACGCGAACGCACAAAAGGACATGGGAGGCGCTGCTAATGCCGGGAATTGAGGTCTTAAATTACGTCACGACCAATCGGTTTTACATCGAAATGGAAAGCCAGATCATGGCAGCATTCAGTGAATGCTCTGGATTAGATGTGCAAATTGAAAAGGAAGTTTATATGGAAGGAGGGGTAAACGATCAACAAAGAATTTTTTTGAAACATGCGAAGTTTAATGACATCACCCTGAAGCGGGGCATTACCGATAATGCAATTTTCTGGAACTGGATTAACCAGAGTTTGGCAGGCAAAGAATCGCGAAGACGAAATATCAATATTTTGGTTTTTAATCAGACTGGAGAAACAATGCAAGTCTGGAGGCTGTTAGGAGCCGTTGCCGTTGGTTGGAAAACGCCCTCTCTTAAGGCAGACTCAAATGCAGTTGCCTTAGAGGAACTGGTGCTGGCGTATGAAGGATTGACAATAAAACACAAAGATGCGAAAGAAAAACTAGCAGGAGGGGGGGTGCAAAACAACCTGCGACGAGATAAACAAGGTTATTTTGACGGGGGAGTTGGCAAAGGGAGAGGCCAGTAGTGCAAATACCTGAAAGGAGAAACATTCGCTCTTTATGACAGACACTCCTGATTCATCGACTGCTGCTTTCTCAACTTCTGGAGAGAAACCACTGGGCATCTACCGACCGTTGTTGTCACCTACAGCGCTCGGTCAATCGATGCTGCAATCTAAGTTTATGACTCCTTTGGGGGCCAACTCTCTGACAGTCCTTGATCCGTCTGTTTTTTCTTCCCAAGTAGAGGCTAATCCGGAAGATTGGCAAACTCCTTTTGAAGATTCGCCTTTTTTCGACCCTCCCCAACGGTCCAGAACACCTTCCCCTGCGCCTCCAGGTAGTCAACCGACGGTACAGGCCCGATCGCTAGAAACCAATACAACCAACACAACGAATTCCCCAACCTCTTCTCTGCAAGTTCAGGAATCACCTTGGGCGGAGCAAGTTCAATTGTTTTCCGAATCTCCTGCTGAGTTGGAAGCTCTGAGTTTTAATTCAAATGATTCTGCATCCGAATTTCCGATCGCCCAACCTTCTTTAGAATCGCCCCTTTCAACAACTTTTCCAAAAGAAACTTTATCCAGCGAACGAGCCAATCAACCAATCAATCAATCAATTGCCGATGCTTCTGTTGTAGCATCACCCATTTCAAGAGCAGTAGAAGACTCCCAAATTTCTCAATTTGCAGAAGAACCGGAAGAAG
>JANRKG010000334.1:0-8535 GCA_033763635.1 Leptolyngbyaceae cyanobacterium bins.59 | reverse complement strand
AATGATCAGGGCCAGGTGACGGGATGTGTTTTTGCAAATACAGATATTACCGATCGCAAACGGGCAGAACGTACCCTCCAGCAATTAAATCAGAATTTAGAACAGCGGGTGAATGCCCGGACAAGGGAACTGCTGCAAACGGTGCAGCAATTACAGGAAGAAATTAACCAGCGAAAACTGGCTGAGGAACAATTACAAGCTTCTCTGGAGGAAAAGGAACTGCTCCTCAAGGAGGTTCATCATCGAGTCAAGAACAATCTTCAGGTCGTCTCCAGTCTTTTTTCCCTGCAATCCCAGTATGTGAAAGACCCGAAGAGTTCAGCCCTTTTGCGAGAAAGCCAGGACCGGATCAATGCAATGGCCCTGATCCACGAAAAGCTTTATCTCTCCTCCAGTCTGGCTAAGATCGATTGTGTCGATTACCTGAAAAACTTAACCAGCAGCCTGTTTGCTTCGTACAACGCTCATAATCAAATCGCACTCCATCTCAATGTTGATCAGGTCTTCCTGAGTGTTGATACGGCAATTCGCTGTGGAATGATCATCAATGAATTGATTTCCAATGCCCTGAAGTACGCTTTTCCCCAGAGAGATCAGGGGGACATTTGGTTGAATTTCCGGGTTAATGCGGTTCAACAACTGACCCTGACCATTCAGGATAATGGGGTAGGTCTCCCGCCGGGGCTTGATCTCCGTAGCACTCGTTCCTTAGGGCTGCGTCTTGTGGGCATCCTGGTCCGAAAACTCAAGGGAACTTTAGAGGTGCAAATTCACGAGGGGACATTATTTTATATTGTATTTCCTCTGTCTATTGAAAATTAGAACCTTACACATTAATGGATAATCTCAATGGATGATTTTTGCATCCTGGTGGTTGAAGATGAACCGATCGTGGCAGAGGATATTGCCGAGCGGTTAGAAGAGTTGGGGTACTGCGTGACCGCGATCGTCGAGTCGGGGCAAGAGGCTATTGATGCAGCCCGAAATTACCATCCTCACCTGGTTTTGATGGATATCCATTTAGAAGGGGACATGGATGGGGTTGAAGCCGCCCATGTGATTCTGAAAACCTTGAGAATTCCAGTGGTGTACCTGACTGCGAACGCGGATGACCATACCCTACAGCGCATTAAAGCAACGGTTCCCTTTGGCTACATTCTCAAACCCTTTCGAGAAAAGGAATTGAAGGCCACGATTGAGATGGCGATTGCTCGATATCAGGCAGAAACTGAAACTTACGCAGCCCTGAATTCAGGGGATTTCCCCCGACCCCAAACCGTTCAAAGGAACGCCAGTTATTTAGCCAGAGCTTCCCAGCAATTACAGCCCTCCCTCTTAACCGTGAGAACGGCTACCCGTTTAATCCAGGAACAGGGGCATGAGATGTCAGAAGGGAAGCAATCTCAAAGCCTGACTCATATTGAAACAGCAGTCAGTTCGATGTATCGCTTGACGGATGATATTCTCATCCTGAGCAATTTGGACAATCCCCAACTCTGCTACCATCCCGCACCTTTGAATCTCGTCAGTGTGTGTAGCAATGCGATCGAAGCTTTGCAATGGACGATTGAAAATCGCTACCAAGTGCGCTTTGTGAGAGAAGCAGAATCCCTGGAGGGGATGGTGGACGAACGCCTGTTCTGGCATCTCCTGAATCACCTGCTGTCCAATGCCATCCATTACTCTCCAGAGGGCAGCACGATTCACCTTCGAATCACCCACCAAGATGGATACATTTGGTTAGAAATTCAAGATCAGGGAGTGGGAATTCCTTTGCCAGAACAAGCTTTTGTGTTCGAGCCATTTTATCGGGCAAGCAATGTTCAAGATATCCCTGGCAGTGGGTTAGGGTTGGCGATCGTCCAGCGAGTTGTAGCGTTGCATCAAGGCACTGTTTCAATCAACAGCCAATTAGGACAGGGGACAACCATTAAAGTGTGTTTTCCAATGCAGTCCATCCCATCACCCTGATATCCCCCTGATACTTTAGGATAGATCATCTAACGATTCATGACCGGGGAGAGACATGGGCGCAGGGCGATTAATTGTACTAACAGGGCCGAGCGGGGTTGGGAAAGGTACGCTCCTCAAACTGCTGCTGAAGCACCATACGCAACTCCATCTTTCCGTGTCTGTCACCACCCGATCGCCTCGGCCTGGGGAGGTGGACGGGCAGCACTATTATTTTGTCGATCGCCCCACATTTCAACAAATGGTGGAAACAAATCAATTGCTAGAATGGGCAGAATTCGCGGGCAATTGCTATGGTACACCCCGCCTTCCGGTGGAAGAAAAGATTCGGGACGGGAAGTGGGTGATTCTGGAAATTGAACTCCAGGGAGCACGTCAGATCCGCAAAACCTTTCCGGAAGCCCTGCGGATTTTTATCCTGCCTCCCTCCTTTTCAGCATTGGAACAGCGCATTCGGAGGCGTGCCCAAGATTCCGAGGATGCCATTCTCAGCCGTCTGGCAACGGCGAAGGGCGAACTGGCTGCGGCCGATGAGTTTGATCTGCAAATCATCAACGACGATCTCACGAAAGCCCTTCAGAAAATTGAATCGGCTCTCTTTTCCCCTGTGCCTTCCGCTTGATGACCCTGAGTAAACGTTTCTGGAGAATTTGAATGGAAGTCATTCCGGCGATCGACCTTCTGGATGGAAAATGTGTCCGCCTGTACCAGGGTGACTATGCCCAATCCCAGGTATTTGACGAAAATCCCGTGGCAGTTGCCCGTCAGTGGGCCGAACAGGGCGCAACCCGCCTTCATGTGGTCGATCTGGACGGGGCAAAGGCTGGGCATCCGGTAAACCTGGAGGCGATCGAGGCGATCGTACGAGCCATCGAGATCCCTGTGCAGGTCGGGGGCGGTTTGCGGGATGCGGAGAGTGTGGCATCTCTGCTGAAACGGGGGGTTCAACGGGCCATTCTGGGAACTGTGGCAGTGGAACATCCCGATTTAGTGGCGCAACTGTGCCAGGAACATCCCAGCCAAATTGTTGTCGGGATTGATGCACGGGATGGTAAGGTCGCGACGCGCGGTTGGTTAGAAACTTCGGAGGTCATGGCTCCTGATTTGGCTCAACGCATGGCTCGTTTAGGGGCTGCGGCAATTATCTACACTGACATTCATCGGGATGGCACCATGCAAGGGCCAAATCTGGGTGCCCTCCGGGACCTGGCTTCGACGCTCTCGATTCCGGTCATTGCCTCTGGCGGTGTGAGTTCCGTAACGGATTTGCTCAGTCTGTCGGCGCTGGAAGGGTTGGGAGTGACAGGGGCGATCGTGGGCCGTGCCCTCTATACGGGGGATATTGTGCTGAAGGAAGCGTTACGAGCGGTGGGTTCGGGCCGCTGGCAGGATATCCCGCCCGATTTTGGTTCTTCAGCCCTGGCCTAATTCTGTGAAGCGACTGGCAAGCCATTGCAGTAGGATGGAAAAAATCAAATTTTCTGGGAGAAGGAGAGTCACTCATGGGATGGCAACAACCCTGCAAACGAACGGTTCTATGGGGGTTTTCCTTTATGGCACTGCTCCTCTCTGTTCCGGTGCCTACGATCGCCCTACCAATGGATCTCTCCGATCCGGGAGCGCTCACCCAGGACCGGACGAGCCGTGCTGCCTTAATTCGAGAAGGGAATGACTTCTACAACCAGGGCAAATTTTCTGAGGCAGAGGCGGCTTTTCGTAAAGTGGTGACCTCCTTTCCCAATGATGCTGTGAGCCATTACAAACTTGGGAACGCCCTATTACGGCAAGAAAAATTTGAGGCGGCGATCGGCTCCTACCAGGAAGCAGTGCGCTTAAACCCCAACTATGCCCTTGCCTATAATGCCCTGGGGGTTGCCTTAGAAGGCCAGAACCAAACCTCGGAATCGATCGAACACTACCGTCGTGCTTTGGCGATCAATCCAAACTATGCAGAGGCTCTGGCAAATCTGGGCCAATCCCTCTGGAATCAGGGCCAGCGGCAGGAGGCCATTCGTTCCTTACAGCGGGCCAGGAACATTTATAAAGAACAGGGCAGAACGCTGGAATCTCAAAGAATCGATCGCTTTTTACAACAAATTACAACCGCTGAACCCACCATTTCCTGATGGCCTCCAGTTCGACCAACACGAACCTCAAGACGAAACAGCGTGTAGGCTCGGCAACAAAAATGGGGATGGGAACTCAGAAAAGGTTTTGTGATACCCAAAACCCATCCCACTTCTAGAGTCGGTTGGATTGAGGAGTGCTACAACGCCTGTAAAGGTTCGTGTCTTTTACCACTCCCTTAAACAGGCTGGGGAACTTCCTGCGGCGGATGCTCTGGCATGAGGTTGGACAGATCAGCAATTTGCTTGCCCTCCTCTTGTAAGTAATCGAAGAAGGTACGGGCCACGACTGATAGCTGCTTCCCAGCAGGAAATACGACGTACCAATGTTGGGAAATTGGGAAGTTTTCAACATCCAGAATTGCCAGGGGGCCATTTTTACCTTCCAAGACCAAACTGTGCAGTGACAGGATCGAGACTCCCATGCCTCCAGCGATGGCCTGTTTAATCCCTTCGTTACTGCCAATTTCTAAACGCACCTTTACCGGAATGCCCTTTTGGTCAAACAACTGCTGCACAACTCGTCGCGTCCCTGACCCTGGTTCTCGCATGATGAAGGGTTCATCTGCCAGCCGTTTTAAAGGAATGTTCCGTTCATGCACCAGGGGATGGTTACTGGGAGCCAGCACGACCAAAGGATTTTCCACAAATGGATGGAATTCAATGTCCAGGTGTTTGGGGGGTTGGCTGACGATATAGAGGTCATCCAAATTTTGCGCCATCCGTTCCATGACGCGATCGTGGTTAGTAATCGTTAGGGAGACATCAATGCCGGGATACAGTTGACAAAACGGCCCCAGTAAGCGGGGAACAACATACTTAGCAGTCGTAATTACCGCTAACCGCAATTGCCCCTGTTTCAAGCCCTTCATATTCGCTATATTCATCTCCAGAAGAGATAATTTATCGAATACTTCTCGACAGGTTGCCAGGAGGGTTTGCCCCGCATCGGTCAGGTACAGCCGCTTCCCAATCTGCTCAAATAAAGGTAAACCGATCGCACGGGATAGCTGCTTGACTTGCATCGAAACCGTAGGCTGGGTGAGAAAAAGTTCCTCCGCTGCACGGGTGAAACTACAGTGCCTTGCTGCTGCTTCAAAAACCTCCAGTTGATGGAGCGTAATCTGCCTCATGAATTTTACTCCTAAGTGAACAAGCCCTAAGTGAACAAGGCGTACTGATTAATTCAGGAATTTCACTGGTCAAACCATAGATAATTATCTAGGGTAATCATTAAAAACATTGAAATTTTCTTATATAAGTTTAGCAATATTATATTCACAAGTGCCATAGAAAGGGAAAGAGGAATTCTTTTCCACTGCGTGATTCAAGTTTTGCTATTTTCCTGGGAAAAGCTTTTTTCCCAGGCCAGGCAACCCATGCAGAAATGGTTTTTCATCGTGTTCTTTTCCCAAGTTCAAGAGTTTTTCTCCTGAATTTGTGCATTGATTGGTTTCAATTGAGCCGTTTGAAATTTTTCGATCAGGGTCTTCAAATTTCCCATATCTTCTTAATAGGACTTTTTGAACAGTTAGGGGTAGTTTTATGAACCAGCTCTTCCTTGAGAGCATCTGGTTAGTACCTTTTTATGCTTTGACAGGGGCCGTTCTTTCTGCCCTGTGGTTTCCCTCGATCATTCGTAGAACAGGCCCCCGGCCTGCGGGATACATAAATTTATTGATGACCTTTCTGTCATTTGTGCATAGCTTGGTCGCCCTGGTGTTGATCTGGGGGCAGCCTGCTCAGCAGGTTCTGTTTACCTGGCTCAAGGTTGCCAGTCTGGATTTGACATTACCGATCGAAATTTCCTCCCTAACGGTAGGAGCCAGTGTGCTGATTACAGGCATCAATCTTCTGGCTCAGACCTATGCCCTCGGCTATATGGAAATGGATTGGGGTTGGGCACGGTTCTTCTCCCTGCTTGCATTGTTTGAAGCGGGGATGTGTGCCCTGGTGCTCTGTAATTCCCTATTCTTCAGCTATATCATTCTCGAAATTCTCACCCTGGGAACCTATCTGCTCGTGGGTCTTTGGTTCAATCAATCCCTCGTCGTTACGGGAGCCAGAGATGCATTTCTCACCAAGCGGGTTGGCGACCTGTTCCTGCTGATGGGGGTGGTTGCCCTGTTACCCCTGGCGGGCACCTGGAACTTCGATGAATTGGCGATCTGGGCACAAACGGCAACCGTTGACCCGAAGGTGATTACCCTGGTGAGTTTGGCGCTCATTGCTGGCCCGATGGGGAAATGCGCTCAGTTTCCTCTGCACCTCTGGCTGGATGAGGCAATGGAAGGCCCTCTCCCCAGCACCATTCTGCGGAATTCAGTAGTAGTCTCAACAGGAGCCTGGATTCTCATTAAGTTGGAACCCATCCTGGCCTTGTCTCCCTTTACTCTGAATGCCGTCATCTTTGTGGGTGCCGTCACAGCCGTCGGTGCCTCCCTGATTGCAATGGCACAAATTGATATCAAGCGGGCACTGTCCTACTTAGTGAGTGCCTACATGGGTTTGGTGTTTATTGCAGTTGGGACTCAGCAAACAGATGCGGCTTACCTGCTGGTGTTAACCCATGCCGTCGCGATGGCTCTGCTGGTCATGAGCGTCGGTTCTGTGATTTGGAACAGTATTACTCAAGATTTGACTCAACTAGGTGGGTTGTGGTCTCGTCGTCCGATGTCTGGTCTTTCCCTTTTGGTAGGAACGGCTGGTCTCATTGCCTTCCCTCCCTTTGGGGGATTTTGGGCGATGTTGAAATTAGTGACAGGTCTGTGGGAAGGGCATCCCTGGTTGGTGGGGTTGGTTCTGATCGTGAATGCGATCGCCGCCTTCAGTCTGATGCGGGTGTTCGGGCTGATCTTTGGTGGAGAAGCCAAGCAAATGGCCCAACGCTCGCCAGAAATTCACTGGCCGATGGCATTCCCCATGATTGTCATGCTGGGCTTTGTCCTGCACCTGCCCCTGGTGCTTGAGGCATGCTCCCTCCTCCCTGCCTGGGCAACCTTGAATAAAGATGCATCCCTTTTGCTGCTCTGGTCGAGTGTGTTTGGCCTCAGCCTGGGTGGGGTGGTCTACCTGGGTAAGTCCATTCCCAAGCCTGTCAAGTTCCCCATCAAAGCTGTTCAAGATCTCCTGGCCTACGACTTCTATACCCCTCGTATTTACAAGATGAGTATTGTATTTGGGGTGGATCTGATTTCCCGATTCACCTTCTGGTTCGATCGCTATCTTGTAGACGGCCTGGTGAATCTGTTCGGGATTGTCACCCTATTTGGGGGTCAAAGTCTAAAGTACAGCAACTCAGGGCAAACCCAATTCTATGTATTGACGATCGTGCTGGGAGTTGGGCTAGTCGGCTTTTTGACCCTGTGGCCTTTCTCGTAACGTGGGTTTCTTCCTGATTTCCTACCCTCTTCCCTAACTTCGTTCTGGTCTGGAGACGCGATATATTGCGTCTCTATCGAGATATCGTTGATTCCGCCTCTCCCTCCTTCGTTCTGTCATTTTTCTATTTCTCGAATTATGCTCAGTACCCTGATCTGGCTTCCTATTGTTGGTGCTGCGGTGGTCGGCTTCTGGCCCGGAAAGATTTCTTCCGAACGGTTGCGATCGCTGGCTCTTATTATTTCCTCTGGTGTTCTGCTGTTCACCTTCTGGCTGCTTACCCAGTTCGATCTCGAACATCCTGCTCTGCAAATGCAGGAGTTTATGCCCTGGGTTGAGACATTGGGATTGTCCTACCGTCTTGGGGTGGATGGTCTTTCGATGCCCCTCCTGACCCTCAATAGCTTCCTGATTTGGATTGTGATTTTTGGAAGCCGTTCCCAGATTGAACGGCCCCGTCTGTTTTATTCACTGGTCTTACTGGTTAGTGGTGGGGTTGCAGGGGCCTTTGCTGCCCAGAACCTCCTGCTGTTCGTGCTGTTTTATGAATTGGAACTCATTCCCCTCTATCTGCTAATTGCAATTTGGGGAGGCGCGAAGCGAGACTATGCAGCCATCAAGTTCCTGATTTACACGGCAATTTCAGGAATTCTCATTATTGCTGGATTCCTGGGTCTCACCTGGCTGAGTGGCGCTTCTAGCTTTGATTACAATGCAGTTGCAAATCAAGACTTGCCCCTGAAAGCCCAACTGGTTCTCCTGACCATTTTGCTGATTGGCTTTGGCATTAAAACGCCCCTGGTGCCGTTACATACCTGGCTGCCCGATGCCTATGTGGAAGCTTCGCCCCAGGTAGCAATTTTGCTGGGAGGAATTCTAGCAAAGCTCGGAACCTATGGTCTGGTTCGGTTCTGTTTGCAACTCTTCCCCGATACCTGGTCCCTTGTTTCCCCTGGACTGGCAATCATTGGGGTTGTGAGTGTGATGTATGGTGCGTTAACTGCAATCTCTCAAAAAGACATCAAACGCATGGTGGCCTACAGTTCCATCGGTCACA
>JANRKG010000333.1:0-2922 GCA_033763635.1 Leptolyngbyaceae cyanobacterium bins.59 | reverse complement strand
TTCAAGGTTTACCTTTATTCCTGGTGTCTATGGCGTGATGGTCCCACTCTGATTCCATCCCGAACTCAGTTGTGAAACGTTACAGCGGCAACGATAGTTGGACGGCAGCGTCCTGCAACAATCGCTCGATGCCAGGGTAATATTGGGAGAGTCATTGCTGAAAGTTCTTCGGCAATGACTCTCTTTTTATGTGAATTCTAGTTTTTTCGCTTTTAGAAATTCTATTTCTCTACAGGTTTACTTTTTTCGACCGACCCTCACCTTTTTTTCCGGCTTCTGCTTCCGAACCCAGGCAATAAAACGCTCCATCTGAGGTTCCGCTTTCAGCTTTTCAGGGGAATCTAGTTCGTTGGCGAGACGGGTGTTATTGAAAAGACTATGGATTTGGCGGTGGCAGGCAGAACAGATTGTAATGGTAGGGCTGGGATCTTGATTTTTTCGTTTGGTTTTTTGACGGGGAACAAGGTGATGGAGGGTCAAGTCTTCCACCGCTCGATCGCACAGTTCACAACAGGTTCCCATCGGCTATTTCTTGGGTGTCTTCTCAGGTAAGTTACGTGGAGGAATTGCGCGGCCCTGGTGAAACTGCTTTTCGAGGCGAGTCAGGAAGAACCAAGTTCCGACTCCCGTCAGGGCAAACAGGGTGGTGATGAGGTTCACGGACATAGAGAAATTCAGGGCGACGAATAAGGGGGCCAGGGTCCAACTGAGGGCAGCGATCGCCAGTGACAGGAATTTGAGTTGCTGGATGCGCTTAAGAGCACCCTGACAACTTTTGCACTTGGACGTATGGGAGTGGTAGCGATCGAGCAATGTTTCCTGATCCAGAACAGGAGTCAAGGAGTCCCCAGGAAATATTTCAGCTTTGTACTGGTTAACCCAATTACGGAGTTCAATCACGAAGCGATCGGCTTTTGTAGGAAGGTAAAAAGCCTTGGCGAAATAGGAACTGCCGCCCGCCTTTTCTAGATAGCGTTCTTGTTTGTGCAAGAAAATCTGATCATCTTCCAAAACAGAATTTTGACCGATGTGGGAGTACCAACGGGGCGTGAGTTGAATAAAGAGAGCTGGAATTTTAGAGGTGAACTTAAAGGGAAATTGGGCGAATAAACGACATTCACCTTTGCTGATGGGAGTGGCGTAAACAACCGTGAGGGTTCTCCCAAATTGCTTAGAGGTGAGGTCGTGCCACATTACATTGGGGGCAATGAATGTTGTGTACTGAGATCCCAGTTTCCCCCGACGGGGGCCTTCTTCCCAAAAACCTGTGAATCCTTGTCGGCTGGATTCGACAATTTCTAGCTCAACGGGACCCGCATTGGCACGATTGCCGACGGATTTGTGGTGGGTGTATGGAACGTGGCTAGCATCAATGACATTCTCTAAAAGGGTCAGAGCATCGTAGGGTAGATCCCGAAAGGTATTGAGTATAACCCATTCCCCAGGTGATTCTTCCAGCGGATCAACGATCGGCACGGGAACCCGATTGGCATTCTCTGGCTTGCCGGGGTAGACGAATAACATCCCTTGACGGATGGCTGTTGGGAGAACGGTGACACAAGCTCGTTGGGAAGTTTCCGCAGTTCCCCCCATAACCTGCTGAGGAATTCGCTCACAATCTCCTGTCCCTGAAAAAGCCCAACCATGATACGGACACTCAAGCAACCCATCTTCGGCGATTCGACCTTCTGACAGGGGGGCTAGACGGTGGGGGCAGCGATCCTCCATAACACGCCATGACTCCGATGTTCGGTCCCACCAGATCACCAGATCCTGTTCTAACAAGGTAAAGGCATTTGGCCGATCTCGATCGAGATCGGCCAGATAAAAAATGGGATACCAGGCTTCTTTCCAATCAAAGTGATGGGCATCCTCTCCTCCAGCAGGTAAGGGAGTCAGGGGGCGATCGGCTGTCACGAAACTGTTGCTACTGCTCTGGAGGATGCTTGGGGAACTCATGGCAATGTTGTAAGGATGTAACACTATTTTAACAATTGCCTTTAGGTTTAGGATTTCACCTGCCAATTCCAATTCTGAAAAAGAATTCAATTTGGTAGAGCCTTTGATTTTGTTTGTTTAAATACAAAACAGCGTGTGATGGGACTTAAATCGGGGCATTCTGTGGAGAGAAGCGAACACTGCAATTGAGCTGGCCTCATGAAACGTCGAAACTTACTGGGTTATGCCGCTACAGGGGTAGGAAGTGCAGCAGCCCTTTCTGCTTGCAATAAAGCAACAACCGAAGAATCTCGGATGAGTCCAGGTGCGACTCCTGGCCAGCCTACAATTCGCTGGCGAATGGCAACAAGTTGGCCTAAATCCCTCGATATTGCCTTTGGAACCGCCGAGTTAGTGTGCCAAAAAGTCAGTGATATGACCAAAGGGCGATTTGTGATTACGCCCTATGAAGCGGGAGAAATTGTTCCGGGATTAGAGGTACTCGATGCAATTTCGGCAGGAACGGCTGAATGTGGGCACACAGCCAGCTATTATTTTGTCAAAAAAAATCCTGCTCTCGCTTTTGGGACAACGATTCCCTTTGGGCTGAATGCTCAACAACAAAATGCCTGGTTGAATGACGGGGGAGGTCTAGACCTGATTCGCAAACTCTATGCGGATTTTGGAGTGGTCACGTTTCCAGGAGGCAGTACAGGGGCGCAGATGGGAGGCTGGTTTACCCGATCGATTCGATCTGTTCAAGACCTGAAAGGGTTGAAGATGCGAATTCCGGGGATGGGGGGCCAGGTGATGAAACGCCTGGGTGTGGATGTGCAAGTGCTGGCAGGAAATGAGATCTTTGGAGCGCTAGAAACCAAAAGAATCGATGCTGCGGAGTGGGTCGGTCCCTATGAGGATGAGCGACTCGGCTTAAATCGCATTGCCCCTTTCTACTATTACCCTGGTTGGTGGGAACCGGGAACG
>JANRKG010000332.1:0-6426 GCA_033763635.1 Leptolyngbyaceae cyanobacterium bins.59 | reverse complement strand
GTCCCATCATCGGGCAGGAAGCGATCGTCGCTTATCTAGAGGAGGAAGCCACCGGAATGGCCCTGAATCCTCGCGAAGGCAGGGTGACATCACTCAGCGAGGGATATTTAGAAGTACAGGTGGGTGGACAGGTCCAAACTTCCTGGTTTGGTATTAATGTCGCCTGGATGTTTATCTTGAACCCTCATCGACAAATCGAACGAGCGGGAATTAAGTTACTGGCTTCCCCGGAGGAGCTTTTAAATATCCGACGTTAGCACCTAAAAAATACGAGCAACGTTGTTGTAGGTAAAGAGCGCAACCCTAAACTGTTCTAACCGATCGAGATAGTTCTGCATCAAAGGGATTAATTGATTGAGGCGATCACAAGAAGCCGCACTGTTCGCATTACAAGCAGCTTTAGCATTCGCGAGATCCTGGGCTAATCCTTTCGCGATGTCCTGAATGCTGACATCCAGGCTTTTGTTCGTGTCCCAAAGGCGAGTGTCTACCTGTTTGAGTCGTTCAGACAAGGCAGTTAAGTGATTGCGGGTGTTGGCACTGATTCCATCGGTGTTCAGAAGATCTACGATCGCCGTTTGTAGGGCTTGAATTGCAGGAGTGACTAATCCCGATTTCTCCAGCGGCTCAAAGCCAAAGCGAACATAGAGTGTTGAGTTCACACCAATTCCAGTGATGTCGGATTGATTGGGGGGAAGGGCCATTCCTGGCAGTACCCACATCAACCCCATGAAAGGAGCGAGGAGGATTGCCCAACGCAATTTCATTTGCATCATCATTTTGAGTCCCTTGTGCTTTCTATCCCGTTCTACTAAAACTTGAAGGAAAATCCGGTTCCAAACACAAACCGGGGCTGATCCCCTGCCCCTACAATGTCCCGGATTGCGGGGGTGATGACCCAGTGAACTCCAGGGATGGGGGCGATCGATAACCCTACTGCGAGATCCTGCCCTGTCCATTCCGTAATCAAGCTCACGGCTTCCACCGCACGAATCGCAATACTCCCAAAAACCCCAACGGTGTCTCGTTTTTGAGCCACATCCTGTTCACTGCGAAACTGGCCCGATCCCACGCCTGCGGTGAGCGCAATCCGGCTAAAGGGCAAATCCAGTCGATCGCGGGTCCGAATCACTTTGCTGACGGTTCCATAGACAGAGTTTTGAAAGTCATTTTGACCACCAAGGGTCAAAAAGCCGTTCCATCCTACGGCAACCGCCCAATCCTCTGGAAACTGCCGATGTACTTTGGCGTTAAATCCACCCGCTCCAAATCCCCGACTGGTTCCAAAGCTTGCCAACGTGTAGGAAAGTTCCAATCCCACCGCTTCACGAGCATTCCCAACTCCAATGCCGATCATCGCTGCACCATCCGGCTGAGTGGTAAAACGGGTCTGAATCTGAAACGTTGCTGCCATAAAGAGAGTTTGGTCATCTAAGCCAAAACCGGGGGGATTGGCGATCGTAATCGCGGGCGATCCTTGAAACACCTCCCCAAAATTCTGGGTAGATTGAAGCGCTTGGAGGCGGGTTTCCAGATCCTCAATCACCTCTGGGGGGGCAGGTCGCACCTCCGGGGAAAATGTTTCAGGGATGGGATTGCCTGGGCGGGTTGGAGTGAGGGCTTCGGGGGTGTTTTGAGTATTGGCAACCGTAGGGGTGAGCGCTGGAATCAATCGGGCCTGCACCAGGGCTTGATGCAGTAAGGCCGCAGCTTCGGCACGGGTCGTTCGTTGATTCGGTTTTAAGAAGCGGGTGAAAGGGTAATTGGTTATCAACCGATTTTCAACGGCGGCGACGATCGCCCCTCTCGCATAGGCCGGAATGTCGCTGGCATCCTGAAAGTAGGTGTTCAAGGCTTCTAGTTGCAACTGGTTGGAGGTCAGTTTTAAGCCCCGTACCAGGGCGACTAACACTTCTGTGCGGGTGATGGATTGTTCTGGCCCAAACCGTTGATTCGTATATCCCCTTAAAAACTGCCTTTGTTCGACTTCCTGAATGGCTTCGTATCCCCAATAAGTTGGAGGAACATCGACAAAGCGGGTTGGGGGTTTGCGCGAAGAATTGGAGAGGGCTGGAATTTGTTGAAAGGATTGCCGTAAAAGGGCTGCAAACTGGGCACGGGTCAGCCCATCATCAGGACGGTAAAGATTATCAGGAAAGCCTTTGACAATGCCTTGCGTTTCTAATGCCTGAATAACCTCCTCTGCCCAGTGGCCTCGGATATCGAAAAGCGGCTGCATTGAGTTCACGGAAACCTGAGCAATGACCGATGTATCCCCGGTTTCCTTTTCCGAAAGAGAGTTTTGATGGGTTTCAGATTCAGATAATGAACTGGATGCTAGCTTTAAGCTTTCGGAAGTAGGAGATAGGGCAATGGAGAATTCGGAAGAGGCGGGCAGTGGGGAAATAGGAACGGAGTGTACGACCGATGGATGGGTAGAAAGCTCCTCTGGCGGAGCGACCGTTATCTGTGATGTTGGAGAGATGGATATGGGCACAGATTCCGCAACGCTCCGATCGTCTGACTCCAGAGAAAGTTCACGATGCTCGATTGTTCCGGGAGCCGCAATATTATCCTGTCGGGCACTGGAAGAAACCGCAGGTGGCTGAGTTGTGGGTTCTGAGACAAAGTTGGGGTCGGGAAATGGGTCCGGGGGAAGATCACGGGCCTGACCCGGTAATTCGCAAACAACCAGGCTGGTTAACGCACAGAGGGTTATGGATGGCAAATTCCGAGTTTTAACACGACGATTCCGGCCTGCACTGGTTAATAGACGACCCATCACATCCATCCCCTCACAACGCATCACTTACGAAGCAAATCTTTTTGCTTCATTGCTAAATTGACAGTCTCTAAACAGGCTCGTTGGTGATAGAAGTGTTTGCTTCTGGACGATCGCAATGAAAAGCCCAAATCCTACAGAGATACAGGCAACTCTCAGGCAAAAAACTCATCAGTCTTTTTGTTATACGTCAAGCCATCCCCTGATCAGGAAGAAGTGACAGGATTCCAAAAAAAAAGCCTGCTGATGCAGGCTAAAAGATCTAGGTGAACGGATTGTTAGGAGCTTTTAGGGAAAATTGGTTAAATTGCTCTGAAGCGATTTTTTGAAAAGAGTTTGCTAATAAATTGCCCTCCGACTTCGCTCAAATAGGCAAGGTGGTTGAGCGAAGTCGAAACCAGTGGGGAAATCGTTTCCCAGAGATTTGCTTAAGCAACCCTTGCCTGTTGCCAGGATCGGATGAGGAGTTCCCGTCCCAGTTCTACATCACTGGGCGCACATTGCCAGTCAGGATGGGCCGTCATCAACAAACTTTGTAGGGTTTCTTGATCAAAGAGATGCCACACCTCTGCACCCTCTAGGTGAGACTCAATGGCATAGCAGTTCAAACTGATACAGCGCAGCGTACAACGACTGGCAGCACGGGATAGGGTCATTGTGTCACCGGGCTGGAGCGATTGAAACTGAACGATCAATACTTTGAACTCTTCCAGCGAGGAAACCGCCAACCCCGGAAGCGCCACCAACCGTTTTTGTTCCCCATTCACCCAAATCCAATAATGTCGGGAGGGATCGATCCCTCTCAGCCAGGGTTGTTCGTCGTCCAAACGGTAGCGGGGAGTTAGGGGAAACAACTGTATCATGATCAACCTGGATGCGTGAAAGGGGTTAAACAGGATCAGAGAGGTCAGCAATACAGGCAAGCTCAAGAAAGCCCTGATTGATGACTTCTGGGTACGTGTTTGATTAGAAAATTTAATTACGTAAATATTCAGGGATTATCCTTAGGAAAATCAATATCACTTAGCAAAAGTTATAAATTTGACTATTTTCACGGTATTTTAATTAAGAGTTTGTAACATTTATATGGTTCTATCGATCGCTCAACGGCTGGAACAATACACCCTGAAACGACCTCAAGAGGTTTTGCTGGTGACGGCAGAGGTAGCAGGGGAGCCAGATCAAATTGCCATTTTTAAGGGGTTTTCCAGTTCCCTCATGCGTCCAACTGCCTACGACCCAGACATCCCTGTACTCTCGGATGAAGCGGTGATTGTGGCGATCGATCGGCTCCACAGTCCTTACAATCCAGACAATCCTCGCTATCTGGAACAGGGTTTAATCTGGAATCAGATGGAACTGCTATTGACTCAACTAGGGATCTGAATTTCGTCCTATTTGTAGGATGATGACAATGCGTTGATGGGTAGAGACGTACTCTCGTAATCTATCGTGTCTCTGCGAGGTTTATTCCCTACAACCCCTATTCCCCACAATCCTTATCTCCTCTATGTCCTCTTCCGCCCTTTCTCCCTGTGTCTATATTGTGGGTGCTGGCCCCGGTGATCCTGAACTGTTGACAGTCAAGGCTCAACGGTTGCTGTCCCAGGCCGATGTGATCCTGTTTGCCGATTCCCTGGTTCCTCGGCAGGTGCTTCATCTGGTGCGATCGGATGCAGAGGTCATTCGAACTGCGAATAAAACCCTGGAGGAAATTTTGCCGCTGATGATTGAGCGGGTGCGGCAGGGATTGTCAGTTGTGCGGCTCCATTCAGGCGATCCCAGCCTTTACAGTGCCATTCACGAACAAATGCAAGCCCTCGCGGAGGCTCAGGTTCCTTTTGAGGTGATTCCGGGGATCAGTGCATTTCAGGCAGCAGCAGCCCGCCTTCAGGTGGAACTCACAGTGCCGGGGCTGGTGCAGACGATCATTCTGGCGCGAATTAGTGGACGTACCGAGGTGCCCGATCGCGAAGAGTTAGCTTCTCTAGCAGCCCATCAAGCGAGTCTCTGTCTCTATCTCAGTGCTCGTCATGTGGAATCGGCTCAGGAGAAACTTTTAGCCCATTATGATGCAGAAACCCCGGTCGCTGTTTGTTTTCGGGTTGGCTGGCCCGATGAACGGATTTGGGTCGTCCCTTTGAAAGAAATGGCTGCGGTGACAGAAAGGGAAAACTTGATTCGGACGACGCTCTACCTCATCAGTCCGGCTCTGGATGCCCCTGCGGTTCGATCGCGCCTCTATCATCCTGACCACTCCCACCTATTCCGGCAGCGGCAAGAACCTTAAAATAAGGGGGTATGCGATCGGGTTCCCAATTATTTTGACCCCTAGTTTGATATTTACTTTCAGCAAGCATCAGGAGGAATCTTTATGTTAGACCAGCAAGCCAAGAAAACCATCCTACGCAAAATACCGCACGGGCTTTACATTTGTGGGGTAAAGGATGGGGAAGAGGTGAATGGGTTCACTGCCAGTTGGGTGATGCAAGCTTCTTTTGAGCCTCCCCTGGTTGTGAATTGTGTCCGGCGCGATAGCCATTCCCACGCCATGATTAAAGCAAGCGGGGTCTTTGCCCTCAGTATTTTAGAGGCTGGACAGAAAGACCTCGCTCAAAAGTTTTTCAAACCCCAACGACGAGTTGGGAACAAGTTTGAAGATGTGGAATTTTATCTGGGGGAAACGGGTTGCCCCATCATTTCTGAGACTCTGGGTTATGTAGAATGCCAGGTTGTTGGTTCCGTTGAGCAGGGAGACCATACCGTTTTTGTAGGTGAAGTGATCACCGCAGGGGTCCATCGGGAAGGCGATCCCCTTCTCCTTGAAAGCACAGGTTGGCAGTATGGAGGGTAGGGGTAATATTTAGTTTCTAGTGCGATCGGCACCTAATCTAGCGATGGGATCAAGTATCCTGTAAATAGAGAAATATTTTCGTCAGGTCGTTTCAGTTTACTAAGTATTCGAAAATTCTAATCCTGGGATATTTAGGGCAAATACTGTCTATATACATTTGCCATTGATTCATTCTGTTAATAATAACGGCTAATCATAATGGCAGCTTTTTAACTAATTAAAGAATTTGCATCCACCCTAGCTGGGAAACTAAAGATTAGTGTACAGCCAGCCATCTCCCCAACCTGTTTCCTCTAAACAAGCGGATTGGCTTCAACTGCTAACGGAGATTAACCCTGCTCCAGTAGTATTCAGTCGGATCTCAGATGGGATGATTCTTTATGTGACCGATCGCGCCACTCAACTATTTGGCTGGGCTGTAGGTGAGATATTTGACTTTCACCATATCAATCTCTATCCTGATCCCGCCGATCGCGTTCTATTTTTAGAACAATTGAGTCGAAATGGGACTGTGCAAGACTGTACAGTACAGATCTTTTGCCGGGATGGAACCTCTTTTTGGGGAGTGATCTCGATCGAACAGAGGCTTTTTCAGGGAGAGCCGATCGCCGTCACGCTGATTCGAGATGTGACCGAAACGATGATGCTGGAACGGCAGATCCAAGAGAGAACGGCCCAATTGCAACAAATTCTGAGCTTTGAAGCGACCCTGAAGCGAATTACGGACAAAGTTCGGGATAGTCTTGATGAAAATCAGATTATTCAAACTGCGGTTCGGGAGTTAGCGGTG
>JANRKG010000331.1:0-3033 GCA_033763635.1 Leptolyngbyaceae cyanobacterium bins.59 | reverse complement strand
GATCTCTGGTCTGATCCCCACGCCCTTACCCGTATTCTCTCAGAATTGCTCAACAACGCCTGTACATATACGCCACCTGAAGAACAAATTACTCTCACAGCAACGGTTCAGCCTCGTTATGGGACAGACCCTTACCCCTGGATGATTCTGGAAGTTTGCAATTCAGGAATTACAATTCCCCTGGGGGAACAGGAACGGATTTTTGATCCGTTTTATCGAGTTTCTCAAAGCGATCGCTGGAAGCATGGTGGAACCGGTTTAGGACTGGCACTTGTCAAGAAATTTACCAGTCTACTAGGGGGAAAGATTGAAGTCATCAATGAGTCTAACAGCGTTTGTTTTCGTATCCTTCTACCCATACAAGAGATTGAGGTGGCCTCAGGCGAGTAGTGCAATTGGGGAATCAGGGCATGGTGGAGATGGCACGGTTGCACATCGAGAAGCTGGAGCAGATGGCTTGAGTGCAGCGGTGGGACTAACTGACGGGGCTAGCCTCGTGGGTTCAAACCTTTGATTCGCTCTGCTAGTTGGCGTTGTGATTCTTCCTTTGCCTGGTAAGCATCGAGAATTCGTTGCCGTAGGTCAATAGACAGAGGGACAAGCATGAGGGGCTATTTCCTGATCCTTCTAGAGTCCCCTAGTGTTCCGTCAGGAAAATTTTGACGGGTCGAAGACCCGCAAAATTTAACCCCAATCAATAACCTGAATTTTGGCTACCCGTCAATCATTGATTGACTGAACACTAGGGTAACAAATAGCTTACTCAAGCAAGAACCGCTGTATGCATCAACATTTTTTTTGACACTTACAAATCCCCTTTTCCGTTGCGAACAAACTCAGTAACGCCACAATTCCAGTAGCTTTGACCGTTTAGAAAACTCTTAGCCCAAGATGTAAATACGGCTCTCTGATCACTTAAATCCCCATTTTCTGTCCGGACTGCTTAGTTACTGTAATTAATTACAAATTAATAAGCTTGTTCGAAAAATCACTATACACAGATCACAATTTTTACTGACAAAGGTTTGAGAATAGCAAGAGACGATCACCCTAGAACCCGTTCTAGAAGTGAAATCCTCCAGTGGAGGTTGTTTTACTCTCTGGAACTGTTTCTCTGAGGCTCTTGACCGACTATAGTATCAAATCTTTTCGTCAAGCTTGAAGAACTACTTAAACGAAGGAGCATGGTTGGTGAATCAACAATCTGGCAGCATCCTATTTTCAAGTGACAGGCTGAAATTCAAACTAACGCCGATCGTCTTATTCCTGATAGGCATAGTGGTTGCGATCGTCTTACCTCTGCTAAATGGAACGATCGTCCATGCTCAGGAGAAAACAACCTATTGGTTAGGTGTCAAAGATGGTCAGGAGTTGAGTTTCACAGTACAGGTTCCTGCCGATGCTGCCGCTGTCATTTTGCACAAAGACCCCGCACCGGGTAAAGGCAATAG
Organism: Leptolyngbyaceae cyanobacterium bins.59; assembly: GCA_033763635.1. Classification (GTDB taxonomy): domain Bacteria; phylum Cyanobacteriota; class Cyanobacteriia; genus JANRKG01. The sequence continues at coordinate 1,582 of JANRKG010000331.1, read as the reverse complement.
TACTAAACCCCGCTATCGCACATTCACCCACACGATTAATGGCAAAGAAATTGTCTTTCATGCCAATGAAATTGCTTGGGAAACACCACAATTATCAACTGGTGGCTTGACCTGGGTGGTAGATGCTGGCGTAGGTGCAGACTGGATGGAGTGCAATACCAAAGATCCTCTCTGGGGTGGATTCGCCCGAGGATTGTCAGCATTGGCAACTCCTTTTTCCGAGGGATGGAGTCAGGCAAAAGTAATCATGGTGGAAAGTAGGGAAAATAGCCCCCTTAGCATTCGGCTTAATTTAGATGGGACTTTTGGTGAACAATCTCCGGCACAAGTAGCTATCCAAAAACTGACTGAATTAAACGCAAAAGGCAGTCTCTCAGAAGAGGAACTGAATCAGGCACGGAAGTATATGCTAGAAGTTGCTAACGCTGGTCGAGCCAACCCCGATTACCGCCGCCAAATGGGTAGTAAAGTCGCCCTGGATTTACCGACTGGCTTACCACCTTTGGTGCTGGATGAAAAATACAACAATGCCGCGCAAAATCAAGCTGATTACTGTGCCGAAGTGAAGCAAGCAACACATGACCAAACCAATCCGAAATATGCAACCTTGGGGTTGAGATTTAAAGAGTTCGGGATCCAGAATGGGGGTGCTGAAGCAGCGGGTGGTGGTCCCTTGCAGAATTACCCGACGGCCTGGATGAAAAGCGATACCCATTATCGTCCATGGTGGAACCTTGACAATCAGGTCACCACTGTTGTGGGCTTTGGCATTGCCAAAGGTGATAACGGCAACTGGTACAGCGTAGCTGTATTTGGCAATTAAAAACTTTTCTTGGGGTTGAGGTTGCCATAACCCCAAGTGAGTAACGGGTAGTGTTCTAGACGTGTTGTTTTCGATTTGAGATAAGCTGAGATGAAAATGACAGTCTAGGGTATGGGGTAAACCAATGGTTTTGGAAGCAATTCATTGTCCTGATTGTGATGGGGTCGAGGTGATTAAGCATGGCACTACAGCCGCAGGCAAACAACGCTACCGCTGCCAAAATCAAGCATGCAGTCGGAGCAGTTTCATTCGAGAGTACAGTTACCAGGGATATTTGCCGGAGGTGAAGCGCCAAATTGGTGATATGGCGATCAACGGCAGTGGGATACGAGATACAGCTCGTGTGTTGGGCATTAGTCCAACAACGGTGATCGAAGAATTAAAAAAAAGAGGCTCAACTACAAGCCGTCAATCAAGCAGTTTTAGCTGAACTTGAACCGTATCAAACCATCGTCTGGCTATGCCGTGCAGACACTTTAGAGCTTGAGGCGGAGATGGATGAAATGTGGAGTTATGTGCAATCAAAAAAGCAACAAAGATGGCTGTGGTTGGCAATAGACCACAGGACGCGAAAAGTACTGGCGTATGTGTTGGGAACCCATGAAGATGAAGCATTTCTTGAAACAACCCATGTAGGTTGGACTCAGGAAGCGTATCGGTTTTTGTAACTGTTCCTGAGATGAAAGCAGAGGTGTTCAGAATAGAGGGAGTTTGCTTCAATCCGTTGCATCTTGTTATTTCAATGAGAAAGTCTAGGTT